>URRT01000125.1 GCA_900550355.1 uncultured Collinsella sp. | reverse complement strand
TGAGGAGCTTGCGGGGGTCAAAGCCCTTGCCCTGCTGATCCTTGCCAGCCTCGATGTACTCGCGAACGCCCTTGGCGAAGACGAGCTGCAGGTCGGTGTTGACGTTGATCTTGGAGATACCCAGGGAGATGGCCTTCTTGATCTGATCCTCGGGGATGCCGGTGCCACCGTGCAGAACGAGGGGCAGGTCGCCGGTCTCGGCCTTGATCTCGCCCAGACGCTCGAAGGAAAGGCCAGCCCAGTCGGCGGGATACACGCCGTGGATGTTGCCGATACCGCAGGCGAGGAAGTCGACGCCCAGGTCAGCAATCTGCTTGCACTCAGCGGGGTCAGCGAGCTCGCCGTTGGAGGTCACGCCGTCCTCGGTGCCGCCGATGCCGCCGACCTCGGCCTCGATGGACATGCCCTTGGAGTGGGCAAGCTCAACGAGCTCCTTGGTGCGGTCGAGGTTAAGCTGGAAGGTCTCCTCGTGAGAGCCGTCATACATGATGGACGTGAAGCCGGCCTCGATGCACTTGAAGCAGTCCTCGTAAGAACCGTGATCGAGGTGAAGGGCGACGGGAACGGTAACGCCCGTGGCCTCGACGGCAGCCTTGACCATGTCGGCGCAGACCTTGAAACCGCCCATCCACTTAGCGGCACCAGCGGTGCACTGAAGGATCAGCGGAGACTTGGCCTCCTCGGCGGCCTGGAGAATAGCCAGGGTCCACTCGAGGTTGTTGGTGTTGAAGGCACCGAGAGCGTACTTGCCGGCCTCGGCCTTCTTGAGCATGTCTGCTGCGTTGACGAGCATAAAAGAAACCTCCTGTAAGGTTGCTCCGATAACGCCTGAGATTTTACCACGACATACCCGAGCATAAACGTTCGTTTGTTCACGAATACCATCCGATTGGACAAATTTTGACCGTTTGCCCCACAGAATCGACCCACTGGGGAAAATAGCTTGACGATTGAGCGGTCTTCGTGGTTCGAAAGACGGCTTCGAGCCTACATCTGCATAAACGGGTTCTGCATAAGTTCGCGCGCCATCGTGGTCGAATCGCCATGGCCCGTCAAGCAAACGGTATCGGGCGGAAGCGTCTTGGCAAGTTTGGAAAGCGAGCGCATAATCGCCGCCTCGTCACCGCCGGAAAGATCGGTACGACCGTGGCTGCCCGGGAAAAGCGTGTCGCCCACAAAGGCGATGTTCCCCTGCTCTGTCGCGGCGAACAGGACGATGCCGCCCGGCGTATGCCCCGGCGTCTCGATCACCTGCAGGCAGACGTCGCCCACCTCGATTGTATCGCCCTCGGCAAGCAAGCGCGTCGGCTCACCCGGATCGGGCGTCTCGATGCCCCACATGGCGCGCTGCTCCTCGATATTTGCGCGAGGTACCGTCACGTCCTTAGCGCACAACTCATATAGTGCGCTGTCGCCAACGACAGCTCGAACCCCGGCAACCCCGCCAACATGGTCGGCATGACCGTGCGTGCAGACAGAGCCGAGTACGCGCACCTCGGGATGCGCGGTGCGGATATGCTCCACAAGACGCTCGCCCTCCCACGCCGGATCGACGATTAAGCACTCGTCATTCGAAATCACGGCGTAGCTGTTGGTCTGAATCGGGCCGTTGACGAGTGCCTCAATCGAAGCCGCACCTCGGGGTGTCAGGTCCAAAGTCATATCGCCCATGCGCATACCCTCCTTCTAAAATACGTTCGAGGCACCAAACGATGCCTCGAACGTAACCAATATCTATGATGCTGAGAGGCTCTCGCACCTACACACGGCGCTTAAGCTGGGCTCCACCCTCGCCGGGCATAAGACGACGAGCGTCGTAGACCGAGTCAACGCTGCTGATAGAGGCCAGCAGCGGATCCAAGCCACTCGCGTCCGAGATCTCGACCATAAAGCGCAGGGTTGCAATGCCCTCGCGGTTGGTCGACGTGGCGGCAGAAAGGATATTACCGCCCGCATCGCCAATGGCAATGGTGACATCCTTGAGCAGGCCCATGCGGTCCAGGCACTCGACCACGATCTCGATCTGGAAGAGGGTGTCGGCAGCGCCGTCCCACTCCACATCGATCATGCGCTCGGGATGTTCCATAAGACCCTTGACGTTAGGGCAGTTGGCGCGATGCACCGAAACGCCGCGACCGCGCGTGATGAAGCCGACGATGTCGTCGCCCGTCACGGGGTTGCAGCAATGAGCCAGACGGACCAGCAGGCCGCTGTTGCTCTCGCCCTTGACGATAATGCCGTTACTGGCGCTCTTGCCGCGCTTTTGCGGCTTGCGGTTGGAGCCGCGAGCGGGCTGCTTCACGACCTCGGCGATAGCCTCGGCCTTGGTGAGCTGTTCCTCGGGCTTGGGGTCCAAGATTTGCTCGACCTTATTGCCCACAGCGCGCGGGGCAACCTTGCCGGCACCGACGGCGGCAAACAGGTCCTCGAGCTGCTTGAAGTTAAACTGCTCCGCCACGGCGTTGAGTGCACGCGTCGAACGCGGCGTAGAAATGCCATAGCCACGCTTACGCAGGTCCTTGGCCAGCATATCGCGACCGGCGGCAGCGTCGTCGTCCTTGGTCGCAGCGGCAAAATAGCGGCGGATCTTTGACTTGGCGGAAGGTGTCTTAACGATCTTGAGCCAATCGCGCGACGGCTTGGAACTCTTGTTAGTCAGGATTTCAACGCGGTCGCCCGTCTTGATCTCGTGCGTGAGCGGAGCCACCGCACCGTTGATTTTGGCGCCGACGCAGTGGTTTCCCACCTCGGTGTGAACGGCATAGGCAAAGTCGAGCGGCGTGGAGCCGGCACGAAGCGCCATGACCTCGCCTTTGGGCGTGAAGACAAAGATCTCCTGATCGAACAGATCGACCTTCAGCGAGTGCAGGTATTCCTTGGCATCGGTGATCTCGTCGGAAGCTGCCCAATCGAGCGAATGCTTGAGCCAGTTGATCTGGTCGTCCAAACGTTGAGCGTCATTGGTCTTGGAAGCAGACGATCCGCCCGACTTCTTATATAGCCAGTGGGCGGCAATGCCGTACTCGGCCTGCTCATGCATCTCGTAGGTTCGAATCTGAATCTCGAGCGGACGAGCCGTAGGGCCGATGACCGTCGTGTGGAGCGACTGGTAGTTATTGACCTTAGGCATGGCGATATAGTCTTTAAAGCGACCAGGCATAGGGTGCCACAGCGTATGCACCGCACCGAGCGTGGAGTAGCAATCGCGCACCGAATGGGTAATAACGCGCAGCGCCACCAGGTCGTAGATCTCGGAGAACTCCTTGCCCTTGCGCTTCATCTTTTGGTAGATGGACCAATAGTGCTTGGAGCGGCCGTTGATCTGGAAGTCCTCCAGACCAATGCGGTTGAGCTCATCGGTAAGCGTCTTGATGGTCTCGGCAAGGTAGCGTTCGCGGACCTCGCGCGACTCAGCTACCATACGCGCGATGCGCTGGTAGGCATCGGGCTCCAGGTAGAAGAAGGACAGGTCCTCGAGCTCCCACTTAATAGAGCTCATGCCCAGGCGGTCGGCCAAGGGCGCGTACACGTCCATGGTCTCGCGAGCCTTAAACAGGCGACGATCCTCGCGCAGGGCTGCCAGCGTTCGCATGTTGTGCAGACGATCGGCAAGTTTAACGATGATGACGCGGATGTCCTTGGACATGGCGAGGAACATCTTGCGCAGCGTGAGCGCCTGCTTCTCGTCCATGCTGTCGACTTCGATGTTGGTGAGCTTGGTCACGCCATCGACGAGCTCGGCCACCGTATCGCCAAACAGGCCGGAAACATCGGTGAGCGAGGTCTCGGTATCCTCGACGGTATCGTGCAGCAGCGCGGCACACACCACATCGCAGTCCATCTTGAGATCGGCCAAAATGATGGCAACCTCGACGGGATGGTTAATGTACATCTCGCCCGAGCGGCGCTTTTGGTTGCAGTGCTTCTCGGCGGCAAAGCAGTAGGCCTGCTCAACCTTAGAAAAGTCGTCCTCATTCATATATTTGAGGCACAGGCGCTCCAGCTTGTCGTAGCTGTCCGCCATAATCTCGGGCGGCAGCTCATCGGCATGCTTATAGTGCTCCATCTCCGAAAACGGCTGGAGGGTGGAATCATGGGCGGTACGGGCTGCGGCATCCATCGAGGTCCCCTTCCCCTAGGCCCGCGGTACGATCGGGCGGTTAACTTTGGCTAGCATATCAGAAGCGCACGAATCGAGCGCCCAGCTCCGGAAAGCCGAAAACTCCATGCGCGAGCGCAAGCCCTCCAAATAGCGAATTGACCTGCTCAATTGCACGCGGCCGGGGTTTTCGGCCATCGCGATGCGACGAGTGTCGTCAAACCCCGAAACTCGACAGAAACCAAGCTCTTCGAAGATTCCCAGGCCGCTTTCCACCGAACGCTCGTCGACCGGCGTGCGAGCATCGATGGCAAGGCACATCTGCGCGATGTCGATATCGCTCGCACTAAAGGAATCGTCCCCGGTTTTGCCGCGGTTGGAGCGCCACATGGTCTGCAGCGCGCGATAGAGCGTGACGAGCTCGTCGCGCTCGGGCGCATAGCAGTCGAGCAGGCGCTCGTTAATGCGGGCGTCGCGCGACGAATAGAGCAGATGGATCACGGCGGGCTGGCCATCGCGGCCGGCACGTCCGCTCATCTGGTTGAACTCGATGGCGCCAAACGGCATGTGGTAGAGCACGACATGGCGGATATCGGGCAGGTTGACACCCTCGCCAAAGGCGGAGGTCGAAACGATGCAGCTGAGGCTTCCGTCTCGGAATGCTTCCTCCACGCGGCGGCGATCGGAACGCGCAAGCCCCGCGTTATAGAACGCGATATGGGTTGCGCAATCGGGCACACGCTTGCGCAACGTCTTGGCGAGCGCCACGGACTGGTCGCGCGAATTGACGTAAATGACGGTCTTCTCCCCCGTCGCCACGATCGACACTAAACGGTTCTCGCGGCTCGCAAGGTCGCGGTCGTCCTCGAGCTGCAGGTTCTCGCGCACCGTCTCGTCGACCACCGTGCGAGTGATCGGCAACATGCGGGCAAGCTCGGCCACGACCGGAGCCGTCGCGGTGGCCGTCGCAGCCATAACGACCGGGTCGCCCAGGGCTTTGAGGATATCGGGCATGTCGAGATAGGCGCTACGGTCGCCGCCCTTGGCAAGGCCGGCGTGGTGCGCCTCATCGATAACGACAAAGCCGATGCGGCCCGAACGCGCAAAGCGGTCACGGTGGATAGACAGGAACTCGGGCGTCGTGAGCACGATACCGGTGCGACCCGAAGCCAAGCC
>URRT01000124.1 GCA_900550355.1 uncultured Collinsella sp. | reverse complement strand
TGCGAACCTCCAGTCCGGACCGCCCCGCGGTCCAACTTTCTGTCCGCACCCCCATACGGGCTCCAGAGGCCAAAAGAGTCCCTATTCCACCGCAACTTCATGGGGATGTGTGACAATGCCCGTCGGAAAACATCTGCTGTCTTTGGGGGTCTATCTATGCTGTACGAGTTTTGTGCCGAGAACTTTGAGCGGGTGCCGGCGGCTATCGATGCCGGTGCAAGGCGTATCGAGCTGTGCGACAACCTTGCCGTTGGTGGCACCACGCCTTCTGCCGGCGTTATCAGCGCTACGGTCAGCTATGCTCACGAGCATGACGCGCGAGTGATGTGCATGATTCGCCCGCGTGGCGGTGACTTTCATTACAACCAAGACGAGCTGCGCATGATGGAGATGGACCTGGGCCTTGCCGTAAGCGCCGGCGTTGACGGCTTGGTCTTTGGCTGCTGCAAGCCCTGCGCTGGCGGATGGGCGCTCGACGAGCTTACGTTGGGCGCCCTCGTGATGGCCGCGGGCTGCGCGACCGAGGAATGCAAGCGTGAGCCCATCGACATCACCTTCCACATGGCGTTTGACCAGCTCTCGCCCGAGGCTCAGCTCGACGCGATTGACACACTCGCCGACTGCGGCATCACACGCATCCTGACGCACGGCGGTGCCGCCGGCACGCCGATCGAGGACAACCTGGAGCATCTGTCGCGTCTTATCGAGTGTGCGGGCGACCGCTTGACCATCCTTCCCGGCGGCGGCATTTCCACGGCCAACCGCGATACCGTGGCGGCGGCACTGGGCGTCTCCGAGCTCCATGGCACAAGGATCGTACCGCTGGAGGTGTAGCCCGTGGCGCTTGTATTCGATGTTCAGCAGGCGAGCGGCAAGCCCGACGACAACCGTCGCCCCGGTACCGCGTGCCCCTTTTGCAACACGGAGGGGCTCACCGACATCATTCGCCGTGATGGCGATTGCATTTGGCTCGAGAATAAGTTCAAGACCCTGCGCGCCACCCGTCAAACCGTGCTGATCGAGTCGGCCGATCACGATGCCGACCTGGTGACCTATGAGCCGGATGAACTCCACCATGTGATGCGGTTTGCCCTGGGTTGCTGGCAGCAGATGATCGATTCACAGCAGTATCGCAGTGTGCTCATGTACAAGAACAAGGGTCCGCTCTCGGGCGGTAGTCTCGTTCATCCGCACATGCAGATTGTGGGTTTGGAGCAGGAAGACGGCTACACTTCGCTGACTTCTGCCAATTTCGAAGGCATCAATGTCTGGCAACAGGGGAGAATCTCGGTCAACATCTCAACCGAACCGATTATGGGGTTCTTTGAGGTCAATGTTTCAGCCCCGCAGGGAATCGCCGCCAGCGATGACACGAGAGACCAAGCCGAGGCGGATCTCTTCGCCGATGCGATCCAGGTAGCTCTGCGCTATATCCTGAACGAGCACCACAGTGGTCGCGCAGAGTCGTACAACCTGTTCTTCTATCACCTGGGCGGTCGGACCATTGCCAAGGCGCTGCCGCGTTGGGTGGTTTCGCCCTACTTTGTCGGCTATCGTTTGGCCCAGGTCAATGCTGAGACCACGCTCGATGTCGATGCGGAGCGACTCCGCGCACATCTGGAGGCGCTCGCATCGTAAAGTGAGCGCCCGCACACTGCGGACGGTTTAGCGCGCCATTGCATCGCGGCCGGCCTCGACACGCTTGCGCTGAGCGGCGCGCTCCTCGCCGGTCAGACGCTCAAAGAGGTGCCCGATAAGCGAGGCGAGCACCTGCTGAAACAACGTTCCGCACATGACGGGAAACACGACTTCGCCCGGAAAGTATTGCGTGGCGATGACGGCGCCCGAAGAGATGTTACGCATGCCGCAGGTAAAGCACATGGTAGTCGTCTCGCTATATGGCAGATGCAGCGCACGGGCGACCAGAAAACCGACGACAAAGCCGCTGATGGCGAAGGTCAAAATAAAGAGAGCGACTTCCAGGCGCACCGCGTTCATGTGCAGCACGTATTCGCTCATGGCGGTGGAGTTGGAGGCGATAACGCCCATCATCATGAACTTGCAGGCGGGCGAGAGCGCGGGGGAGAGCTTCTCGTGTCCCCATCCACGCGTGAGCTCGTTGATCATGATGCCGAGCACGGCGGGGATGGCGATCATAAAGGCCATGTCCTGCATCATGCTCGGCACATCGATCGAGACGGTGGCACCCAGCAAGAGCTTCAGCGTGAGCGGAATCGTCACAGGCGAGATAACCGAGGACGTCAGGATAATGGTGAGCGCGAGCGGGCCGTTGCCGCCGAACATGCTAATCCACATAAAGGCAGTGACCGCCACGGGTACGCTGTACTCGAGCACGATGCCGCAGACAAGGTTGGGATTGGAGCCAAAGAACAGCGATCCCATGGCATAGGCTGCTATGGGAATGAGCACCGCCGAGACGAGCAGCGCCAAAATCAGGTGCAGCGGACGGCGGAACACCTCAGCTACCTGGTGGAAGGTGTTGCTGAGCGCACCTTGGAACGTCATAAAGGCGAAGAGGGCGGGAACGATGGGTTTGAGTACGCCGATCTGATGGGGAAAGAGCACGCCGAGCGCCACGCAAATCGGAACGATGACCTGCATATGCCCCGCGAGGAACTTTCCCAGTCCAGCCCATTGCTTCATATGCCCCGTGACTCCCTTTATCCGCGAACTCGTTTGTATGGATATGCTAGACGCTCGTATGTGTCTGTGCGGCTGAAACGCTCGATTATTTCGAGGGTATTACCGTCATCGTTTACCGAAACCGCGGCGCGCTGCGAGGTTCTGCGTCCGTGCCGCACGGTATAATAAATCCGTTCAACAGATCTGCCTGCCGAAGCGGGCATACACAGAGGACTCATCGCTATGAACCGTGAGAGGTATCGCGGCGACCTGCCCCTATCGGGGGTGGGCGCCTATGTCATCGCTTAAGACGACGCATCGCTGGGCGGTCGCTCAGCAAAACCCCGGGCTCGAAAAGGAGCTTTCGGCTGGTCTGGGCATTCCCGGACTGGTGGCGCGCATTATGGTCGCGCACGGCATCGGCTCCATCAAAGAGGGCCAATTGTTTTTGACGCCTTCGCTCGATCGCGACTGGGCCGACCCACTCATTATCCCGGGCATGTCGGTCGTTGCCGACCGCGTCGAGCGTGCTATTCGCAACCACGAGCACATTGCAGTCTTTGGCGATTTTGACGTTGACGGCATTACGTCGACCTGCCTGTTGACCGAGGCACTGCGCACGTTTGGCGCCGATGTCACGCCGTTTATTCCGCATCGCTTTGATGAGGGCTACGGTCTTTCGCGCGCGGCACTCGACCGCGTTAACGAGCTCGCTCGCCCCCAGCTGATCGTGACCGTCGATAACGGCATTGCCGCCAAGGAAGAGGTTTCCTATCTGGAGAGCCTGGGGATCGATTTGGTGGTCACGGACCATCACGAGCCCTCCGACCAGGTGCCGCAGGGTATGCCCCTGACCGACCCCAAGCTCGAGGACGAGGGCCCCTCGCGCGAGCTTGCCGGTGCTGGTGTGGCGCTCAAGCTGGTGCAAGTCCTAGGTGAGCGCCTGGGCAAGCCGTCGTATTGGCGTTCGCTAATCGAGGTCGCGGCGCTGGGCACCGTGTCCGATATGATGCCGCTCACGCCCGAGAACCGCGCGCTGGTTGCCGAGGGCATCCAGCAGATGCGCGTAACCGCTCGCCCCGGCTATATCGCGCTTGCCGCGCTTGCCAAGGCGGACCTTTCGAGCATTACGGCGGATGGCCTGTCATTCTCGCTCATTCCCCGCTTAAACGCTGCCGGCCGCATGGCCGATCCCAAGCTGGCGCTCGACCTGCTGCTTGCCCGCAATCCCATCGAAGCAAGCGCGCTGGCGGCTGAGCTCGAGGAAATCAACCGCCAGCGCCGTGAGATCGAGGCGGAGCTCACGCGCGATGCCATGGCAAAGGTCGAGGAGACCTATGACGGCGGACGCGCGATCGTCGTGGGCGGCGAAGGCTGGCACGAGGGTGTCAAGGGCATCGTGGCAAGCCGTCTGACCAACCGCTATCACGTGCCGGCGCTGCTGTTCTCGATCGAGGACGGTATCGCGCGCGGCTCTGGTCGCTCGGTGGGCAAAGTTAACCTGTTTGACGCCGTCGAGCGCTGTTCCGACCTGCTGATTCGTCGCGGCGGACATGCCGGTGCGGTGGGTGTGACCATCGAGGCATCCAAGCTCGATGAATTCCGTCGTCGCCTTTCCGCCGTGCTATCGGAGATTCCCGCCGAGGACTTTGAAGACATCGACGAGGTTGCCGCCACGGTCGACCTTTCCGAGCTGAATATCGAGACTATAGAGCAGATTTCCCGTCTTGAGCCGTTTGGCCAGGGCAACAAGGTGCCGCTGCTGGCCGCCGAGGGCGTGACGATGTGCGATCGCGCCGTGGTGGGCAAAACCGGCGAGCACATGCGCTTTGTGGCGACCGATGGTGCCGCGAGCGTGCCGGCCATTATGTTCCGCGTGCCGCAAATCGATAGGCTCATCAATTGCGACAGCGCCGTCGACTTGGTGTTCGAGGCCGTGGCCGAGCATTGGCAGGGACGTGTGAAGCCCAAGCTCATGATCAAAGATGTCTTGGTGCGCGATACCACGGCGTCCAATATCGACGATCCGGCATGTGAACTTCGCCGCGGCGTGCAACCGGCGGATTCTGGCCTGCGCCTGGAGTCGCGTAAACGCGAGACGCTCGCCCAGCTTTCTTATGCTGAGCTCACGCGCTCGCTTATCCATAGCTTTATCGGCTCCACCCAGCCGCACCGCGCGCAGGTCGAGGCGCTCGATGCCCTGGCCGATCACCAAAGTGTTCTGGCCGTTATGGGAACGGGGCGCGGCAAGTCGCTCATCTTCCATGTGCATGCCGCGCGCGAGGCGGTTCTTCGCGGGCGTGCGAGCATCTTTGTCTATCCGCTGCGTGCGCTCGTTGCCGACCAGGCCTATCACCTCTCGTCGACGATGGCCGCGCTCGGCATTGGCGTCGGCGTGTTGACCGGCGAGACCGTGGAGGCGGCGCGCGACAACATCGGCTTCGTGGACGCCTACCTTACCGATTTCAAGTACGCCGACGGTGAGCTGGCGGCGCGCTACTCCCGTGCCGCCGACTATCCCGAGGTGGCCCTTGCGGCCCTGAAGGCGATGGTCGAGGCGACGGGTGCGCCATGCTATGACGAGTTCCGCGGCCAGGAGCGCTTCGTCTCCGGCGTGATCGTTCGCCACCTCATGCTGCCCGGGGCCCTGGAGAACTCCAAGGCCGTGGTGCGGCTTCTGC
>URRT01000123.1 GCA_900550355.1 uncultured Collinsella sp. | reverse complement strand
CTTTGCCTCATCGAAATCGAAGATCATGATGGCGCAGTTGGGGAGTTTTGCTGGGAGCTCGAAGCCCTCTGGGGCTGCAGCCTTGATGAATTGGCGGCTGGCGCTGCCGTGGCTTACTGCTAGAAGGGTCTCGATGCCCTCGGAGCCCATGAGATTGGTGAGGGTGCCTAACATGCGTTCTTGCAGCGCTTGGCTTCCTTCTCCTCCGAAGGGGACCAGGTCCTCGCCCGGATCCCAGACGTCGGTGGGTAGCGCGCCGTGCGGGCCTTCTTCGAAGGAGCCGTAGCAGCGCTCGATAATGCCTTCGCAGGGCTCGGCTGCTGCGTCCGGGCCGAGGAGCTCGCATGCGACGAGCTGAGCTGTGTCCATGGCTCGGCCTAAGGGCGAAGAGACCACTTTGTCGGGGACGACGCCGTGGGCTTTGAGCCATGCGGCTGCCATCCCGGCTTGCTGACGGCCTAAGTCGGTGAGCGGTGAATCGCAGCGGCCCTGGACCAGCTTTTTGACGTTGAACTCCGTCTGACCGTGGCGGAGTAGATACAGCTTCTTCATGCTCTCCCCTTCTGCATAACCTGCTTTGCCGGCATAGCCTTACTCGTGGGTATGCCCTACGTAGTCTTCGTCGATCGTAATCTTGGCAATCGACTTGGGATATTCCGATTCGACCCGTTGTGTCAGCGCGTGCTTTACGTCTTCGGCACTCATCTGCAGATCCGAGGGACGCACGCAGTCAAAGATCACGTTGGTGTGCGTAGGACCCGGCACACAGCGCAGGTCATGAATCGAGAGGCGGCTATCGATCTCCTGAGCCATGGCGTGAATGCGCAAGCGCATGCTCGCCAGCTTGGGGTCATCAGTCACGATGGGATCGTAATGGAGCGTAACGATCATGCCGTCTTCGTCCCTAAACGACTGCTCGATGTTATCGAGCGTGTCGTGACTTTCCAGCGGGCTGGCCTCGGCCGCCATCTCGGCGTGCGCACTTGCAAACTTCCTGCCCGGACCGTAATCGTGAACCATCAGGTCATGAACGCCCAAAACGCCGGGGTAGCTCATAATCTTGTCTCGGATGTGTTTGACCAACTTGGGATCGGGTGCCTGGCCCAAAAGCGGGCTCACCGTATCCTGGATAAGCTCAAAGCCGCTCCAGCCAATATAGGCGCCAACGGCAAGACCGACCCAAGCATCAAGATTGATGTGCGTCACCTGCGAAACAATTGCGCACGCCAGCACAGCACCCGTGGCAAGAACATCGTTCTTTGAGTCCTGAGCGGTCGCATGCAGCGTATCGGACTCAATGCGATCGCCGAGCTTTTGGTTGAGGGCCGCCATCCAGAGCTTTACGGCCATCGAAAGCGCCAGGACTGCCACCAGGGCAAGCGAGAACTCGACAGGTTCGGGGTGGATGACGCGCTCAACCGAGGACTTCACCAGCTCAACGCCAATCAGCAGCACGAGTGCCGCCACGACCAGACCCGAGAGATACTCGTAGCGACCATGGCCGTAAGGATGCTCGGGGTCGGCCGGCTTGCCCGCCAGCTTAAAGCCCAGCACGCTCACGATATTCGAGCTGGCATCGGATAGGTTATTCATAGCGTCCGCCACAATCGAAACCGATCCCGACAGCACGCCAATTGCACCCTTCGCAGCACAAAGCGCAACATTGGCGAGAATACACACCACGCCCGTCAACGTGCCCACGCGCGCACGGTCGCCCTGTGCGCGCTTAACAATCCACTCGACCATCTACATCCGCCCCCACGGTACTACCTATATATCTATTGCTCAAACGGATTGTAGTGTAGCCACTTTGTCCCCCAGATACAAAAAGCCGCGACCCACACGGGCCACGGCCTTGGAGCATGACAAAGAAATCGTCCTTTGTCGCACAGGTTTATGCGCCTGCCTCGACAACGCTCGCTATCGTTTCGGTCGAATCGGCTTCGTCTTCTGCCGCCTGCTCCTTCGTCGGCACCACGCCAAAGCAGTAGCTCAGCGCCGCAGACACCACAAAAGCCATGCCGCCGGCAACGCAGCACCACAGCAAGTTCGAGATGCCGCCCGTGGCAAAGCCAATGACCATGAGGACATTCGTCATGCCGATGGTATAGGCCGTAACGTGGCCCACGGCTGCAACAAGGCCTCCGACGGCGCCGCCAATGGCCATGCACGTCAGGCACCTGCCATATTTAAAGCCGCAACCGTACAGCGCCGGCTCGCTTACGCCGCCAAGAACACCCGAGATTGAGTAGCCCAGCATGAGCGCCTTCTCGTCCTTATCCGCAACGCGGAGCGACGCGCCAAAGGGCATGCCCCAAACGGCGAACGTCGCCATCGTCGCGGCGATCAGGATGCACGAATCCGTTCCCACACTCATAAACTGCGCGTACGCAAGCGATAGAACGACGTTGCTGACGCCCGCTATCTTTAGGAACTCCCAGCCCGCAGCAAGCCCCATGAGCGTGAGCAGCGACACGATGCCACCGGAATTGCCAAGCATAAACATAAGCTGGCCCAACAGCATGCCCAGATAGCTACCCGCCGGCGCCGTAATGCACAGCGAAACCGGAACCATGACAAGCATGGTTGCAAACGGAACGAACGAAAACGCCACGGCCTTAGGGATAACGCGCTGAAAGAAACACTCCACTCGCCATAGCACGGGCACCGAGATGAGAACCGGAATAACAGTCGTCGTGTAATCGTTGACCGGCGCGGGAAGCAGACCATACACGGAAGTCATCGATGCCCCCGTCGTCGATGCGGCATCGACGAGCTTAAGCAGATCGGGCGCAATCAATACGCCGCCCAGCATCATGCCCAGCTGCTCCGAGCAACCGAGCTGGCGGGCGGCCGCCCAACCAAGATAAATGGGCAAAAAGTAGTAACCGGCGTTATAGAGCCAACTGTAGAACAGGCGATAGATTTCGGAATCGGCAGACCATAGGCCCAGCATGCCTTCGCCCATAATGACGGCGACGGTGCGGAACAACGCCGCGCAGACAATAAACGGCAACGCCGACATCATGCTTTTGGACAGATAGTCCACCACGGCCATGGCGTTTGATGAGAGCGTCGTTGTAAACGAGGTGTTAGAAACTTGTGACACAGGAACCCTTTCCCAATGTGACATGCGGACTGTCCCTTTGTCACATCGTGCGATACTGACCGATTGCGCGGTACTTTTCGTAGCGGAGGTTTGTGAGGGTCGCGTCGTCGAGCCGCCCAAGCGTATCGAAGGCATCAAATGCCGAGGACATGACGGCACCGGCGATCTCCTCATGCGACAGGCCCCTATCATCAACAATGCCGTCGGTGATGCCGAGCGCCAGCAGATCGGGGGCCGTGAGCTTAAGCGCCTCGGCGGCCTCATTCGCGCGCTCGGTATCCTTCCACAGGATCGACGCACAGGCCTCGGGGCTCACGACCGAATAGGCCGAGCTCGAGAGCATCAGGATGCGGTCGGCCACGGACAGCGCCAGCGCGCCACCAGAGCCTCCCTCGCCTGTCACCACCGAGACAATCGGCGTCTTAAGGCCGCTCATCTCCATGAGGTTCTGGGCAATCGCCTCACCCTGGCCGCGTTCCTCGGCACCGATGCCGCAAAACGCGCCCGAAGTATCGACCAGGCACAGAACCGGTCGACCAAACTTTTCGGCCTGGCGCATCAGGCGACGCGCTTTGCGGTAGCCCTCGGGATGTGCCATACCAAAGTTGCGACGCATGCGCTCTTTGGTCGTGGTGCCGCGCTCGATGGCGATGACCGTTACGGGGCGTCCGTCTTTCCAGCCAATGCCAGCCACCACAGCAGCGTCGTCGCCAAAGTAGCGGTCGCCGTGCAGCTCCACAAATCCATCCAGGCCCAGCGAGATCATCTCGCCTGCCGTGGCGCGATCTGCCGAGCGGGTCTGCTTGACAATCTCGAGCGCGGTTTTTGGTGCGGCCGAGCGCTTGAACAAGTGTCCCAGCTTTTTGCCGCGGCGACCCGTATGCACGATCTCATGCGGTGCCCCCAGGCCGGGCGCGTGCCCTTCGTGCAGCGCCAGCAGCTCGCCTACCGTGAGCGCAATCTCGCCACGCGGAACAACGGCATCGCAAAAGCCGTGCTCCAGCAAAAACTCGGAGCGCTGGAATCCCTTGGGCAGGCGCTTGTGCATGTTCTGCTCGATCACGCGCGGGCCGGCAAATGCCGTCAGGGCATCGGGCTCGGCCAGGATAATATCGCCCTCCATTGCAAAGCTCGCGGTTACGCCTCCGGTCGTGGGGTCAGTGAGCACCGTGATATACAGGCCGCCCGCCTCGCTATGGCGCCTAACCGCCGCAGAGATTTTGGCCATCTGCATGAGCGAGGTCACGCCCTCCTGCATGCGGGCGCCACCCGATACGGTAAAGCCAACGACCGGCAGTCCCAGCTCGGTCGCACGCTCAAATGTGCGACAGATCTTCTCGCCCACCACGGAGCCCATCGAGCCCATCATAAAGTTGGCATCCATAAAGAAGAGCGCCGTATCGCAACCGCAGATTTTGCCCTTGCCGCACACAACGGCATCGCGCTCGCCCGAACGTTCGCTCACGCTCTTGAGCTTGTCGGCATAGCCGGGAAACGAGAGGAAGTCCTCCGACACCAGATTGGCATCCCATTCCTCAAACGTGCCCTCGTCGACCGTCATGCGCATGCGCGCGCGACCGCTCACGCGAAAGTGTTTGCCGCAACGAGGGCAGACCTCCAGGTTATCGTGCAGGCGCGCCTCATCGATCACGCGGCGGCACTCCGGGCACTTGATAAACACGTGGCGCGCGGGAAACTCGGCGCACGACTCGGTTATCGGCCCCTCAAGGACATTGACCGTCTTCGCTTTTCTATTCATCAGCATAGAGATGCCCCATCAGATCGGTGTGATACATGCCCGACAAGAACTCGTCGTTTGCCAGCACGTCGAGCTGAAGCTCACTGTTTTCGCTCACGCCCTCAATCACGAGCTCGCCCAGGGCCGAGCGCATCTTGCGAATGGCGCCGTCACGCGTGGGCGCACACACGATGAGCTTGCCGAGCATGGAGTCGTAGTACGGCGGGACGTTCGCACCGGTAAACATGGCGGAATCCCAGCGCACGCGCGGACCGCCCGGCACACGCAACGCGGTGACCGTTCCGCATGACGGCAGAAAGTCCGGCGTTTCGGCATTGATGCGGCACTCCATGGCGTGGTTGCGGACCGGCATGTCCTCCTGCTCAAAGGGCAGACCGGTGAAGACGTCCACTGTGGGGTCCGCCTGCTGCTCGCGGACAATCTCCGCGCTGGTGACCTTGTCCAGCAGATGTGTCATCAGGTCGGC
>URRT01000122.1 GCA_900550355.1 uncultured Collinsella sp. | reverse complement strand
AACCGCTACTCGCAGAGCAGCTTAGCGATCTGGACGGCGTTGGTTGCCGCGCCCTTACGGATTTGGTCGCCGCAGCACCAGAAGGTAATACCGCGCGTGGCCTCGGGGTTCGAGATGTCGCGACGCACGCGGCCGACCCAAATCAGGTCCTGGTCGGACGTATCCATCGGCATGGGGAAGCGGTCGTGCGCATCCTCGGCGCTCATGTCGTCAACCAGCTTCACGCCCGGAGCGGCAGCCAGCGCAACACGGGCCTCGTCAACCGTAATGTCGCGCTCAAACTCGAGCGTAATGCTCTCGGAGTGCGAGCGCAGCACGGGCACGCGCACGCAAGTGCAGTTCACGCGCAGCTCGGGCAGATGCATGATCTTGCGGCCCTCGTTCTGCAGTTTCATCTCCTCGGAGGTAAAGTCCTCCTCCTTGACGCCGCCAATCTGCGGAATCAGGTTGCTCGCGAGCTGAGCGGCAAATGCGCGCGGCTCGGGAATCTCCTCGCCACGGCCCAGAGCGGCCAGCTGAGCCTCAAGCTCGGCCATACCGGGAGCGCCAGCGCCCGAAGCCGCCTGGTACGTCGAGACGATCATGCGCTTCACGCCGGCGAGCTGATGCAGCGGCCACGTGGGAACAAGGCCGATGATGGTCGCGCAGTTGGGGTTGGCGATAAGGCCATGATGCCACTTGATGTCGTCAGCATTGATCTCAGGCACGACCAGCGGCACCTCGGGATCCATGCGGAAGGCGTGGCTGTTGTCGACCACGACGGCTCCGCGCTTAACGGCCTCGGGCAGCAGCTCCTTGGCGATATCGTCGCCGGCAGCGCCGAGCACGATGTCGCAGCCCTCAAAGGCCTCGGGGCAAGCTTCCTCAATCACGATCTGCTCGCCGCGGAACTCGACGGTTTTACCCGCGGAGCGTGCACTTGCCAGCAGCTTGAGCTTGCCAACCGGGAACTCCTGCTCGTTGAGGCACTCGAGCATCTGGGTGCCTACAGCTCCCGTCGCGCCCAAAATAGCAACCGTGTACTGTTTCATGCTTCCCCCTTTAAAGGTTGTGGCTTTTGCCCGCACGCCGAGCAGGCCGATTATTGTTGCCAGTGTATACAAGAACGGGGCGGGCACGAAACCCGCCCCGTCGAAACGAAACCGAAACGAAACGCCCCGCCGTAGATTTTTGAGACATGACCCAAAAATCTACTTGGATAGCAGCTACTTGTGGAGCGCAGCTAGAGCGGGATCAACCGGCGCGGAAGCCTCCAGGTCGGAGACCTTCACAATGCCGTTTTTATCGGAAAAGGCACGATAAATGGTCCGAATCGCCAGGTCGAAGTCCTTCTCCTCGACACCGATAATGATATTGATCTCGTCACAGCTCTGCGAAATCATGCGCACGCTCACGCCGGCCTGGCCGAGCATGCCAAACAGATGGCCCGAGATACCTGCACGACCGCGCAGGTTACGACCGACGGTCGCGATGAGCGCCAGGCCCTCGACAACCTCGATCTCGAGCGGCTCGACCTCCTGCTGAATGTCGCCCACAAGCGAGTACAGCGAATCGTGCACATCCTGCTCCTGCACCACGGCGCCAAAGCGGTCGACACCAGTGGGCATGTGCTCGACGGAAACGTCATAGCGCTCGAAGACCGAAAGCGCGCGGCGCATAAAGCCAACGCGGGGCTTGGTGCGGTCGCGGGCAACGTTGATGGCGACAAAACCGCGCTTGCCGGTCACACCGGTAATGATGGGCTCCGCCTCGCCCTCATCAGCCGTCTCGCTAATGATGGTGCCGGGGTCCTGCGGCGCATTGGTGTTCTTGATGACCAGCGGAATACCCGCCTCGCGCACGGGGAACACGGCCTCCTCGTGCAGGACGCTTGCACCCATGTACGAAAGCTCGCGCAGCTCCTCGTAGGTAACGCGGGCGATGGGCTGAGCCTCGGGAACAATACGCGGATCGGCAGAGTAGAAGCCCGAAACGTCGGTCCAGTTCTCGTAAAGGTCGGCGCCCAGGCACTTGGCCAGAATCGAGCCCGAGATATCGCCGCCGCCACGATCGAGCAGCTTGATCTGGCCCTCACGCGTCGCGCCGTAGAAACCGGGCATAACAAAGCCGCCCTGCTGACCGTACTCCTGCACCAGCTCAGAGGTGCGATTCATGCTGAGCGTACCGTCGTGATGGAACGCCACAACCGTCGCGGCGTCCAGGAACGGTAAGCCCAGGTACTCGGCCATCAGGCGGGCGGTAAAGTACTCGCCACGGCTCACAAGCTCCTCGGTGGAGTAGCCGCCCGAGCGGGCGCGCTCGGCAAAGGCCGCGAACTCCTCACGGATGGGATAGGTGAGCTCCAGCTCGTCAGCGATATCAAAATAGCGCTGGCCAATGTCCTCGAGCAGTTCCTCGCACGACACGTGGTACTTAACGTGCGCGTTAACCAGGTAGAGCAGGTCAGTCACCTTGGTGTCGCCCTTAAAGCGGCGACCGCAGGCAGAAACCACCACAAAACGGCGAGCCGGGTCGGCATCGACGATGGCCTTGATCTTCTTAAAGTGTTCGGCGTCGGCGACCGACGAGCCGCCAAACTTGGCAATCTTAATCATGGGCTGGAGGTTACCTTTCTAAAAAGCCTCTGCGAACCTGTTTTGCGCGCTCTGATACCATGGTTTCACCGATTGGGACCAAGGCATCCGAGGAGCAGTGTTATATGGGAACTTATCATAGTACACGAGGACGCACTTTATCGTGCTCAAGTAAGGTGGCAATCCGTACCGGCATCGCTCCCGACGGGGGTTTGTTTGTCTCGGACGAGCTCGGCACCCAGCAGGTCGATATCAGCTCGCTTGCAGATAAATCGTACTTTGAAATCGCTCAAGATGTGTTGGGAATGTTACTGAATGATTACACGGCCGAAGAAATTTCGGCGTGTGTCGACGAGGCATACCGCGGCACGTTCGCGAGTGAAGAGGTTACGCCGCTCGTCAAACTCGACACAGCGCCGGGCGCTGACGCCCCTCAGACCTATGTGATGGAGCTCTTTGGCGGCCCCACAAGCGCCTTCAAGGACGTCGCCCTGCAGATGCTCCCCCGTCTGATGGCCCGCACTTCCGCCAAGGACGGCGGCGCCGAGCGCATCATGATCGTCACCGCCACGTCGGGCGACACGGGCAAGGCCGCGCTCGCCGGTTTTGCCGACGCCCCGGGCACGGGCATCACCGTCTTTTATCCCGAGGGCAAGGTCAGCCGCGTGCAGAATCTGCAGATGTCCACGCAGGAGGGCGATAACGTCGCCGTCTGCGGCATCCGCGGCAACTTCGACGATGCCCAGAGTGCCGTCAAGCGCATCTTTGCCGATAAGGAGCTTGCCGAGCGTCTTGAGGCCGCCGGCACGGTGCTTTCGAGCGCCAACTCCATCAACGTCGGCCGCCTGGTGCCGCAGGTTGTCTACTACTTTGCCGCCTATGCGCAACTGCTGCGCGCCGGCGCCATCGAGGCTGGCGACACCGTGGAGTTCTGCGTACCGACCGGCAACTTCGGCGATATCCTGGCCGGCTACTACGCCAAGCGCATGGGTCTGCCCGTCGCCAAGCTCATCGTGGCCAGCGACAAGAACAACGTGCTCGCCGACTTCCTGACCACCGGCGTCTACGACCGCAACCGTCCGTTCTTCACCACCATCTCGCCGTCGATGGATATCCTCATCAGCTCTAACCTGGAGCGCATGCTGTACTTCCTGTCCGATGGCGACTGCGAACTCGTTGCCGGCCTTATGGAGCAGCTGGCACAGACTGGTCGCTACGAGGTTCCCGCCGACCTGCTGGCAAAGATTCAGAGCGTCTTTGGCTGCGGTTGGGCCAGCGAAGACGAAGTCCGCGCTGCCATCAAGAGCTGCTGGGATGCGAACGGCTACGTAATCGACCCGCACACTGCTTGCGGCTATCACGTCTTTGAAAAGGTCGCTCCCGCCGAGGGCGCCAAGGCCCGTGTGCTGCTTTCGACCGCCAGCCCCTACAAGTTCCCGCGCGCCTGCTGCGACGCTCTGGGCCTCGACGTTCCCGAGGATGATTTTGAGGCCATGGGTGTACTCGAGCAGGCCACCAACACGGTCGCCCCAACCCAGCTCGCCGAACTCGAATCCAAACCCATCCGCTTCGAAGACGTCTGCGACGTCGACGAGATGACCAGCTACGTCGAGTCTGCAGCAAAACGAATGAGCACCGACTAGATCCCTTATTAAGCGCCGGCGAAAGCCGGCGCACCTTCTTTTATCAGATACCCACCGGGATGATGACGAACTGACATGCGGGTCTGCCTGTTTAGTTCGTCGCGAGTTCCGCACGAGCCGGAAAGCACTTAATGTGCTTTCCGAGCGAGCCAGGACTGCCCGAGCAGCGAACTAAACAGACAGACCGCCCAGGAGATTCCCATGATCAAGATCACCGTCCCTGCAACAAGCGCAAACCTAGGCATCGGCTACGACACCCTCGGCATGGCCGTCAGCCTCTACTCACACTTTACCTTCGAGCGCGCCGACAAACTCACCATCACGGGCTGCCCCGAGGAGTTCCAAAACGAGAACAACCTGGTCTATGTGAGCTTTGTCGATGCGCTGGCCGCATGGGGCGAGCCGGCTTTTCCCGTTGCCATCGACATCCAGACCGACGTGCCCGTCGCCCGCGGCCTGGGCTCCAGCTCCACCTGCGTCGTCGCCGGCATCATGGCTGCCGCCGCGTTGACGGGCCATACCGTCGACCGCGCCGAGCTCGTCCGCATCGCCACCGAGGTCGAGGGCCATCCCGATAACGTCGCCCCCGCTATCCTGGGCGGCGCCGTCTGCTCCTTTACGCCGACCGATTCGCTCCCCCAGTGCCTGCGCTACGAGGTGAGCGATCGTTTGCGTTTTATTACCGTGATTCCACCTTACGAGGTGCACACGAGCGAGGCACGCAAGGTCGTGCCGCAGGAGATCCCACTCTCCACCGCCGTATGGCAAATGGGCCGCATCGCCGGCATGACGCGCGGCCTGGAGACCGGCGACCTTGACCTGATTGCCGCCGCCAACGACGACCGCATCCAGGAGCCCTATCGTCGCCGTCTGATTCCCGACTACAACGCCGTGCGCGACACCTGCCTTAACGGCGGCGCTAAGACCATCTGGATCAGCGGCTCGGGCTCGACCCTCATGGCTGTGACCGACGACACCATCGTGGCAAAGTTCCTGCAGGTCAAGCTGCGCGAGCAGTTCCCCAAGTGCGACACGCATATTCTGACGTGCGACACGGAAGGCGCCCAGATCGAATACCTGTAGTCGCCGTCCCGTATACTCGCCGGGGAGGCCAGGGGCTTTGCCCCCAAATCGTCCTCGGACATGGCAGGACCCCCGCTGCGCACTTCGTG
>URRT01000121.1 GCA_900550355.1 uncultured Collinsella sp. | reverse complement strand
GCAATATCGATGCCCAGGTGCTCGCACAGGTGAGCGACGCCGGCGCCCTTGTCGACGCCCAGGTTCATAAAGTCGATCCACTCGCGCCCAGCGTTGGTGACGTAGAGTTTGTCCGAGAACTCGGGGCTATAGGTCTCGCGGAAAGCGGGCTCGGCGTCGTAGCCGGGGAAGAAGACCGAAATCTTGTTGGACTCGAAATCAATGCCCTCAAAGCTGTCTACGTAGTTGATTGTGTTGTAGTAGACGCTGATCTCGTCGTGGTATTGATGGTCGCGGGCAAGCACGTAGAACTCGTCGAAGCAGCACAGGACGGGGACAGCGCGAGGATCCTCCGAGGCACGGTTCAAGACCTGCTGATACAGCTCCACGTCAATATTGCTTTTATAGATATAGCTGCCGCGATAGATCACGCAAGCTCCGTTGTCGGGACAAAAGGCGAGGCGGTTCTTGATGCCCTCGAACATCTCCTCGAGCTTGGGGGCGGGACGTCCGCTGGCGGGGCAGAATACGATGCCGGCGTCGGCGAGCTTGTCCAGGCGCTCATCAAGACCCTGGGGCAGCACACGCTCGTCGGTCAGCAGCGTCTTGTCCATATCGACGGCGAGAATCTTAATGTTGCCGATGTTGGCGTCCGATTCGTAAGTTTGCATAAAAGCGAGCCTTTCGTTTCGAGATTGTTTCAGACGTTATAACCATCAACTCGTAGTCGAGCGTATTTTCGCAGGAACGGAGCGTGTTTGCACCACGCTTCACAAAGTAATGAAAAAACTTTTCAGAAATTTGAATTTGTCGCTTGTGCTGCGGGCACTTTAGCGTAATATAGCGACCATCGAAAACGGAGACGGAAAAACAACCGCTTACCGAGTAAAAGGTACCGTTTACGATATTTGAATTGCGCCCGGCGATACGTGAAAGGAGAGGCAGATGCAGTTCGTAAAGATCATCACCACTGCAGACAATGCCATCCGACGCCAGCGCGCAATTTCCCGACGACGATAACAATCGTCTCTGTCCGCATGGGGCGAATTGCCTCAACAGAGTCATTTTGAGGTCGTTGGGTTTTAGCACGACATTGCTGCATGTTTCTAGGGCATGTATGTGCTGATTTTTGCTATTTAACCTGATATTGCACGGTATATGACCTTGAAATGACTTGCAACTGACCGATGTTCTAACTAGCTACCAAGGGCGAAAGGAAACAGCCATGAGCAAGGAAAAAGTCGTTCTCGCATATTCCGGTGGTCTTGATACATCCGTATGTGTCAAATGGCTCCAGGACGAGAAGAATCTCGATGTCGTTTGCGTCTGCGGCAACGTGGGCCAGGAAGAGACCGGACTGGATGCCAAGAAGCAGAAGGCGCTCGACCTGGGCGTTCTCGATTGCCAGGTGCTCGACCTGCGCGACGAGTTCTCCGATGAGTTCCTGACCAAAGCCATCGCAGCAAACTCCATGTACGAGAACAAGTACCCGCTGCTCTCCGCCCTGTCTCGCCCGCTGCTTGCCAAGAAGCTTGTTGAGGTCGCCCACGAGTTTGGCGCGACCTACGTCGCCCACGGCTGCACTGGCAAGGGTAACGACCAGGTCCGTTTTGAGGCCGCCGTCAAGGCCCTCGACCCCGAGCTCAAGGTTATCGCCCCGGTTCGCGAGTGGGACCTGAAGTGCCGTCCCGACGAGGTCGCCTATGCCCACGCCCACAACGTGCCGGTTCCCGAGGGTGCCAACGACAACCCCTACTCCATCGACGACAACCTGTGGGGTCGTGCCATTGAGTGCGGCCACCTGGAGGATCCCTGGAACGAGCCGCTCGACGACGCCTGGGTTATGACCAAGAACCCCGAGGACACGCCGGACACCCCGACCTACACCGAGATTGAGTTTGAGGCCGGCAAGCCCGTCGCCGTAGACGGCAAGAAGATGAAGCTCTCCGAGATCGTCATCGCCCTCAACAAGATCTCCGGCGACAATGGCTTTGGCCGTCTCGATCTGGTCGAGGATCGCCTGGTGGGCCTTAAGAGCCGCGAGTGCTATGAGGTCCCCGGAGCCCTGACGCTCATCACCGCCCACAAGGCGCTCGAGGACATCTGCGTCGAGGGCGACCTGCTCAAGACCAAGATCAAGCTCGAGCAGGATTGGGCCACCGCCGTGTACAACGGCCAGTGGTACAGCCCGCTCAAAAACGCGCTCGATGCCTTTATGGCCGATACCCAGAAGTTCGTGACCGGCACTGTCCGTCTGAAGTTCTTTAAGGGCAACTGCCATGTCGTCGGCCGCAAGAGCCCCTTCAGCCTCTACGACTACGGTCTGGCTACCTACGACCGCGACACCACGTTTGACGAGAAGGCCAGCGCCGGTTTTATCGAGATCGATACGCTGTCGCTCAAGACGTGGGCAAAGGTCCAGGGCCCCAGCTCTGCTGCCGCCCAGGCCTAGCGCCTCCTTCCCTTGGTATCCGCGCGGCCCATCCGCGTGATACATAACGGGCGCACGGGGTCCCTACCTTTCGTTATGCTTGCTGACACTTCTTAACATCGGTGGCCCCTACGTTCCGCCCGCATATATGATGCCGCGTCTGCGGCTGAGTCCGAGCCCCGCCGGGGTTGTCCGGCTGGGCTCCTTCTATCAATTTGGCGGCTCTGCGCCTATATATATGAGGAGTATCCATTATGTTCAATGCTATCGCGCATGCTTTACTTGCCCTCGCGCCCGAGTTCGATGCTGCAAGGGTCGAGGACGTCCCTATGAGCCTGAAGGCCTGGATCGATGGTTCGCAGGGCAACATCCGGAGGGAGACGTTGGGCGCCAAGTGCATGGCGCGTCACTTCTTTGCAAATTAGCTACATGGCTCCGCACACGGTGGGGAATGTGTAAAACTAGCGGTTGAAAAATCGCTTTAGCGATATGGCGCATTGCTTTGGGCGCTTGTTTTGGTATTTGGAGAAAGGGGACGGTTCCATGGCTCTTTGGGGCGGTCGTTTTGAGGCAGGCGTGGCCGAGGTCACGCAGGAGTTTGGCGCGTCGTTGCCGGTCGACAAACATCTCTATAAGCAGGACATCGCCGGATCTAAGGCACATGCCAGGATGCTGGCGGCCCAGGGCATTATCAGCGCCGAGGACGAGCAAGCGATTGCCGAGGGTCTGACCGGAATCGAACAGGATATCGATGCCGGCAACTTCACCTTCGACATCAACGACGAGGACATTCATATGTCCATCGAGAGCGAGCTGACGCGTCGCATCGGCGAGGCTGGCAAGCGCTTGCATACCGGACGTTCGCGCAACGACCAGGTGGCGACCGACACACGTCTGGGCGTCAAGGCGCTGGCCAAGGAGCTCATGGGGGCCAATCTTGAGCTGCGCCATGTGCTGGTGGATGCGGCTAAGAAGTACGACAAGGTGATTCTGCCGGGCTACACGCACATGCAGCACGCTCAGCCCGTGCTGCTGTCGCATCATCTGCTGGCGTATTCCTGGATGTTCGCGCGCGACTTTACACGCCTGAAGGCAGCCTTTGATGCCGCCGACAACTGTCCGCTGGGCGCTGCCGCGCTTGCCGGCACGAGCTATCCGCTCGATCGTCAGATGACGGCTGCCGAACTTGGCTTTGCGGGCGTGATTCCCAACTCGCTCGATGCGGTTTCCGACCGTGATTTCCTCCTCGACCTGCATTACGCCGGCTCCGTCATGGCGATGCACCTGTCGCGTCTTTCCGAGGAGATCGTGCTGTGGTCGAGCTCCGAATTTGGCTTTATCACGCTTTCCGACTCTTACTCCACTGGTTCGTCCATCATGCCGCAGAAGAAGAACCCCGACTTTGCCGAGCTTATCCGCGGCAAGAGCGGCCGAGTCTATGGCAACCTGGTGCAGCTGCTCGTGACCATGAAGGGCTTGCCGCTCGCTTATAACAAGGACTTGCAGGAGGATAAGGAGGGCGCGCTCGATACCGCCCATACGCTCATGCAGTGCCTGTCCGTTATGGCCGGTATGATTTCGACCTGGACTGTCAACGAGGATGCCATGGCGCGCGAGTGCGGCGTGGGGCACCTTGCCGCTACCGATGTTGCCGATTACCTGGCCAAGCGTGGCCTGCCGTTCCGCGAGGCACACGCCGTGGTGGGCCATTTGGTCCTGATGTGTGAGAAGCGTGGCTGCAATCTTGAGGACCTGCCGTTTGAGGTGTTCCAGGAGGCAAGCCCGCTCTTTGAGCACGACATTACCGAGGCGCTCGACATCCCGTCGATTGTCGCCGCGCGCACGACCGAGGGCGGTACCGCCCCTGCCGCCGTTGCCGTGCAGCTGCAGCGTGCCGAGGCACAACTCGTTGCCGACGAAGGCGTGTTTGGATCGCTGACCAAGGTCGTCGAGATGGGCCACGGGATAAAGTAAGGGTTTGGCCGAAGCCGTTTTTGCCATTTATTGAGGAATCGTTTTTTGCTTTACGGGCGTCTGCTGATGTGGGCGTCCGTATTTTGTTGCTATGGGGGAGAGGCTTGTCGAGAAGTTCTGTAGGACCTTTGGGTAGGTTGTGAAGGGGGTACGTTCGCGGGCGGCAACCGACCGTCTGCTCTGCTCGATGCGGTTGATGGGCAGTCGGATGGTACTCTAATCGAGCTTCGAAACAGAAGTGACACATATGGAACGCTTTAATAAATTGCAACGTTTCAATAAACAGCTTTTTGTTTAACTGCAGCTAAACTCTGTTACGATGCAGTCCAGGCGGGTGCCGGAATGGGACTTGGGCACGCGCGAACCTACTTGAAAGGCTACCTTATGGCTATCGAGAAGACCTTCATCATGATTAAGCCCGACGCCGTGCGCGACCGCAAGATCGGCGAGATTGTTGCTCGCATCGAGCGCAGCGGCCTTGTCATCGAGCGCATGGAGATGACCACGCTCGAGCGCGCTACCGTCGAGGAGCACTACGCCCATCTGGCCGACAAGCCCTTCTTTGGCGGTCTCTGCGACTTTATGACGAGCGGTCCGGTCGTCAAGATGGTCGTTTCCGGTCTCTCCGCTGTTGCTAAGATGCGCACCCTCATGGGCGCTACCAACCCGCTTGACGCTGCTCCTGGTACCATCCGCGGCGACTTTGCCGTCGATGTCAACGCCAACGTGATCCACGGCTCCGACTGTTTGGAGAACGCCGAGATTGAGATCAAGCGCTTCTTTGGCTAAACCAGCTTTGACTCCTTAAAGCTGTTAGCGTGTGGCTTGGGCGCCGCGGAACTCCATCTGCGGCGCCCTTTTATTCCAAAATCTATGCAGGGGCCCGCTCGGACATGTGTTCCGAGCGGGCCCCTGCTGTTAGCTTGTGGCACTGAATAGTTTAGGCTTCGTCGACGATCTTAAGGCCGCGCGTGTGGTCGATCTCGTTGAGGAGGTTAACGCGACGCTCGTGGCGACCACCCTCAAACTCGGCGTCGAGCCACTC
>URRT01000120.1 GCA_900550355.1 uncultured Collinsella sp. | reverse complement strand
CGAGGATGATCTGGCCGCTGGCCTTGGCTTTTTCGCCCGCAGCCGCCGCGGCACCGGTGTCAAACGTGCCGGTCTTGGCGCTCGGCGCACCCACGGGCTCGCCCTCGGCGGTGGCGTTGCACAGGCGCAGGTACTGGTCCACGCCACCGGGCATATGCGTCAGGTGGCCGTCGAGCAGCGCCCACTGCTGGTCGGTCACGCGCTCCATCAAAAAGCGGTCGTGCGTCACCAGAATCAACGTGCCGGGCCAGCCGTCGAGCAGGTCCTCGACAATCGCGAGCATGTCGGTATCCAGGTCGTTGCCGGGCTCGTCCAGGATGAGCACGTTGGGTTCGTCCAGAATTGTCAGCAGCAGCGACAGGCGACGGCGCTGGCCGCCCGAAAGATCGCCGATGCGGCTCCAGAGCTGCTGCGTCGTAAAGCCCAGACGCTCGCAGAGTTTCTCGGGCGAAGTCTCCTTACCGTCGATGACGTAGTACTTCTTATAGCTGCTCAGCACCTCGCGGATCGTGTCGCCCATAAAGGGCTCAAGCTCCTCGAGCTGCTGCGACAGCACGCCAAAACGCACCGTCTGGCCAATCTTCACGCGGCCGCGCGTGGGCGCAATTTTACCTTGAATCACATCGAGCAGCGTCGACTTGCCGGCGCCGTTCTCGCCCAAAAGGCCATAGCGGTCGCCCGCGCCAATGAGCCAGGTCACATCGGTGAGCACCTGCTTGGGCGCGCCATCGGTATCCGCATAGCCGGCGTCCACGTCGACCACATCGATAACCTGCTTGCCCAGGCGGCTCACGGCTAGGCGCTTGAGCTCCAGCTCGTCAAGTACGGGCGGCACGTCGGAGATCGCGAGCGGCATCCACACGAAACTTGGGTTTGGTGGAACGAGCCTGGGCGCCGCGGCTCAGCCACGCGAGCTCCTTGCGCGCCATGTTGCGACGGCGTTCCTCGGTAACCGCGGCCATGCGGTCGCGCTCCACGCGCTGCAGGATATATGCGGAGTAGCCGCCCTCGAAGGGATCGACCTGGCCGTCGTGGACCTCCCACATGCTGGTGCAGACCTCGTCCAAGAACCAGCGATCGTGCGTGACCACGAGCATGGCGCCCTGACCGCGCTGCCAGCGAGCCTTAAGATGGCGTGCAAGCCAGTTGATGGTGCGCATGTCCAGATGGTTAGTGGGCTCGTCGAGCATGAGCACGTCGTAGTCGCCGATCAACAGGCGCGCGAGGTCCACGCGGCGGCGCTGGCCACCCGAAAGCTCGCCCACCGTGCCCTCCCAGGGCACATCGCTAATGAGACCGGCGAGGATCTGGCGCGTGCGGGGGCTCGACGCCCACTCATACTCGGGCGTGTCGCCCACGACGGCATGGTGCACGGTGTCGGTGTCGACAAGCTGGTCCTTTTGGCCGAGCAGGCCGATCGTGGTGCCGCGACGATGCGTCACGCGGCCGTCGTCGGGCTCCAGCGTGCCGGCGAGCACGCTCAGCAGCGTCGACTTGCCGTCGCCGTTTTTACCGACAATACCAATACGGTCGCCCTCGCCCACGCCGAGCGTCACGCTATCGAAAATATGCTTGGTGGGAAACTCTAGGCTGACGGAATCGCATCCCAAAAGAATCGCCATATGCCCTGCTCCTTCGTAGAAATTCAACGTTGTCCATAATAGCAGCGAAAAGGCGGGCCGCACACGACACAAAAAGGCGGGCCATCTCGCAAAAGAGATGACCCGCCTCTCCAATCAGTCCCGCGGGGGCCGTGGCCGCCGCGGGCCTCAAGCATGTCCCGGACTAGGAGAACATGCCGGTGAGGTAATCATTCAGCCGCTTATCCTTGGGCCGTTGGAAAATCTCGTCGGTCTCGTCGTACTCGACCATATCGCCCATGTAGAAGAACGCCGTGCGGTTGGACACGCGCGACGCCTGCTCCATGTTGTGCGTCACGATGACGATGGCGCGCTCGGCAACGATCGACGACATGAGGTCCTCGATCGCCAGCGTCGAGATGGGGTCGAGCGCCGAACAGGGCTCATCAAACAGGATCACGTCGGGGTTGAGCGCCAGCGTGCGCGCGATGCACAGGCGCTGCTGCTGACCGCCCGAAAGCGCGTAGGCGCTCTTGTCGAGCTTATCCTTGACCTCGTCCCACAGCGCCGCGCCGCGCAAGCTCTCCTCGACCATGCGATCGAGCTCGTCGCGGTCGGTGATGCCGTGACGCTTGGGCGCAAACGTGATGTTGTCGCGAATGGACTTGCGGAACGGGTTGGGCTGCTGGAACACCATGCCGATGGAACGGCGCAGCTCGTAGGTGTTTTCGGTCTTGGTGTTCACGTTGCGGCCGCGGTAGTTGATCTCGCCCTCCACGCGACAGCCGCGAATCTCGCGATTCATGAGGTTGAGGCTGCGCAAGAAGGTCGACTTGCCGCAGCCCGAAGGCCCGATGAGCGCCGTGATCTCGCCCTTGTGAAAGTCGAGCGACGTATTGTGCAGCGCATGGTGATCGCCATAGTACACGTTGACGTCCTTGGTAGAGAGTACGACCTCGTCGCTCACGGCCTTGCCGCTCACACGCACGTGCTTTTCGCTTTGCCCCACGCTCGACAGAAAGTCCTGGGTCTCGGACGTGGCCGCTTCGGTTGCGGGCGTTGTATTCATCTCGCTCATTCGGCCGTCATCCTCCTTGCCAGTTGCTTGCCCACGATACGGGCGACTACGTTAAACAGCAGCACGCAAATCATCAGCAGTGCCGCGGTGCCCCAGACGATCTGCTGGGCCTCGGGGCTGCCCTCGCCATAGATCTTGTAGATATGAACGGCGAGCGACTCGCCGGGACGGAACACGTTCCAGGCGCAGGTGGGGCTCGACAGGTTAAAACTCAAGAAGTTCAGGCGAACCGGCGAGCTCATGCCCGAGGTAAAGAGCAGCGCCGCGGCCTCGCCAAACACGCGGCCGGCCGAAAGCACGATGCCGGTCACGATGGCGGGCATGGCCTCGGGAATCAGGATGTGCAGTGTGGCCTCCCAGCGAGTGAGGCCCATGGCCAGGCACGCATCGCGCTGGGCCTGCGGCACGTCCTCGAGCGCCTGCTGAATCACGCGCACCAGGATGGGGATGTTGAACATGGTGAGCGCGACGGCGCCGGAGATGATGGAGTACTTCCAGCCCAGCTGCACCGAGAACACCAGAAAGCCGAACATGCCCACGACAATGGAGGGCAGCGAGGACAGCGTCTCGATGGCGGTGGAGGCGATGTCGCGGATGGGTCCGTCCGGCGCGTACTCAACCAAGAACACCGCGCCGCCCAGGCTGATGGGCACCGATATACCTAAGGTGATCAGCAGCAGGTAGAACGAGTCGAACAGCTGGTAGAGCACGCCGCCCTGGGTTCCGTTGGCGCGCGCGGGCTGCGTGAGGAAGCCCGGTTGGAACAGCGTCGAGATGCCCTCGAACAGGATGTAGGCCACCATGGAGACGACGATGAGCATGACGATGGCGACAATTGCCGTCAGCACGCCCGTGGCGATGCGGTCCTGCTTTTGGACACGCCCGAGTCTTGCCTCGTCGATATGGATGCGCATGCTAGCCACGAGCCTTCGCCCCCTTGCGGCCAATGAGATGGATGATCAGGATGAAGATGAGGCTCATGCCCATCAGCAGCAAACCGAGCGCCCACAGGACATCGTCCTGGGCCGAGCCCTCGGCATAGACCGCCATGGACGTGGTGAGCGTGGTGGTGATGGTGGACGCCGGCGACAGCAGCGACGTCGGCATGGCCTCGATGCCGCCGATAACCATGCGCACGGCGAGCGTTTCGCCAAAGGCGCGGGTCATGCCAAGGATGACCGCGGTCATGAGCGACGGCATGGCGGACTTGAGCACCACGTGCCAGATGGTCTGCCAGCGGGTGTAGCCCAGCGCGAGCGAGCCCTGACGGTAGCTGTCGGGCACAGCGCGCAGGCCATCGACCGAAAGCGTGGTCATCGTCGGCAGAATCATGACTGCCAGCACGATAGCGCCGGGCAAGATACCCAGACCCGTGCTCACGTGGAAAACGCTCTTCATAAGACCGACGACCACGTGAAAGCCGATCAGGCCAAAGACGACCGAGGGAATGCCGGTCAAAAGCTCAATAAGCGGCTGAAAGATCTTGGAACCAAACTTAGGCTGGATCTCGACCGCAAAGATGGCAGAGCCGATGGCGATGGGCAGCGCGATAAGCGTGGAGAGCACCATGACCGCAAACGAGGTGACGATCAGGGGCAGGGCGCCGGTATAAGGCAGGCCGTTTTCGGCTGTGTTGGCCAGGTCCCACTTGGTGCCGGCAAAGAACTCGACGACCGAGACGCCGTCCTTGACAAAAGCCGAGAGGCCCTTTTGGGCGACCATAAAGATGAGCGCGGCAACGACAAGCGTCACGAGCGCTACGCACGCACCCGTGACGCCCAGGCCCACGTTCTCAAGGTCGCGCTTTGGCAGCTGTTTTGCCATTGCAAACCTTTCCGGGGCGGTTACTTATTTAGAGGAGACCTTGCCGCTGGCGTCCTTGACGACCTTCATGGCAGAGACGGGAATGAAGCCCTGCTCCTCGACGAGCTTGCCCTGGACGTCGTCGGAGAGCATGAACTCCAGGAAGGCCTTGGTGGCCTCGTCGGCGTCCTTTGCGCAGTACATGTGCTCGGTAGCCCAGATCTTGAAGGAGTCGTCGGTGACGTTTGCGCTCTTGGGCTCGACGCCCTCGACCTTGATGGCGTTGAACTTGGAGTCATCGAAGTGCGAGAAGTCGAGGTAGGAGATGGCGTTGTCGGTGCTGCCCATCTGAGTCTGGACATCGCCGGACTTGTCGAGCTCGGCGTCGCCCTTAAAGTCGACGGCCTCATCGCCAAAGACGGCGGCCTCGAAGGTGGCGCGGGTGCCGGAGCCGGCCTTGCGGTTGAGGACGACGATGGTAGCGTCGTCACCGCCGACCTCCTTCCAGTTGGTGATCTGGCCGGAGAAGATGCCCTTGAGCTGCTCGAGGGACAGGTCGTCGACCTTCACGTTCTTGGAGACGACGGGACCCATACCCACAACGGCGACCTCGTGGTCAACGAGGTTCTTGACCTGATCGGCCTCGAGCTTGGTCTCGGCAAAGACGTCGGAGTTACCGATGGTAACGGTGCCGGCGGCGACAGCGGTCAGGCCCTTGCCCGAACCGTTGCCCGAACCGGAGACGGAGACGTCGGGGTTGGCATCCATGAACTTCTCGGCAGCGGCCTCGTCCGTGATGAGCCCCGTGTCCGTCAAAATGCCGACGGAGCCGCCCGCGGCGTCGATGCGGTAGTCGATGCTCCCCGCTGCGTCGTGCGACGTCTCAAACGGCGTGATGCGCGCCGCGCCGACGGTGAACGGCGTGAGCCGTTGCACCTCGCGGAGCATCGGCCCGATCCCCCCCATGCGCCCGGCGAGGCAGTACATAC
>URRT01000119.1 GCA_900550355.1 uncultured Collinsella sp. | reverse complement strand
GGCAACTGACTGCCGGCGGGCCCGTTCCCGTTTGTCGGGGGAGTGCGATGGGCGGAGCCGAACCGGTCGGGCACAAAAAAGGGCGGACGCCGCAGCGCCCGCCCTATAGCAATCGAAAGCTCAAGCCAGCAGATCGGTCTAGTACACCATACCCATGGCGTCCTGAACCTCTGCCAGGGTCTGCTCGGCGATCTCGTTGGCGCGACGGTTGCCCTCGTGCAGCACGTCCTTCACATAGTCCAGATCGTTCTCATAGCGCTGGCGACGCTCGCGGATCGGCGCGAAGTACTCGTTGACGGCCTCGGTCACGTACTTCTTGAGCTGGCCGGAGCCACCCATGCCAATCTCCTCGGCAATCTCGACCTCGGAACGGCCGGTGCAGATGGCGGCCGTCGAAAGCAGGCCGGACACGCCGGGGCGGTTCTCGGGGTCGAACGTGATCATGCGCTCGGAATCGGTCTGGCTCTTCTTGATGCGCTTGGCCGTCTCCTCGGCGGTCATCGAGATGTTGATGGCGTTGCCGTAGCTCTTGCTCATCTTGCGACCATCCAGGCCGGGAAGCAGCGGGGTCTCGGACAGTAGCGCATCGACCTCGGGGAACACCTTGCCGTAGCGGTTGTTAAAACGGCGGGCGATGGTGCGGGTGAGCTCGATGTGCGGCAGCTGGTCGCGACCGACGGGCACCACATTGCCCTTGCAGAACAGGATGTCGCAGGCCTGGTGCACCGGGTAGGTGAGCAGAAGACCGGTGAGCTCGTGGCCTGACGCCTCCATCTCGGCCTTGACGGTGGGGTTGCGCGCCAGCTCGGCCTCGGAGACCAGCGACAGGAATGGCAGCATGAGCTGGTTGGCGGCGGGCACGGCGGAGTGCGCGTAGATCATGGTCTTGTCGGGGTCGATGCCGCAGGCAAGGTAGTCCATGACCATGTTGTACACGTTGTCCTGGATGTGCTCGGTGGTGTCGCGGTCGGTGATGACCTGGTAGTCGGCGATGAGCACGTTGGTCTTGGCGCCCATGTTCTGCAGCTCCACGCGGCCCTTGAGGGTGCCAAAGTAGTGGCCCAGGTGCAGGCGGCCGGTGGGGCGGTCACCGGTAAGCATGGTGAACTTCTCGGGCGTCTTGGCCAGGCCCTCGCGAATGGCGTTGCTCTTTTGCAGCGCGACTTCGTAGCTGTTCTCGTTTGGCATGATTGCTCCTAACGTATGTTCATGGGTCAAGATGATAACGCGTTTATTGGAGGGGCGGGGCGTAAGTAGGCGAGGGGCGGGAGAGGGACGCGCGTGGTGCGGCAAGTGCGATGGGTGCGGCGCAGCCGCGCTTGGCTAACGGTGCCTTGGCACATCCTCGGCAGCTTGCCCTAGAGCTTGTGGCGGCGCTCTTCTTTGCGCTCCTCGGCTGCCTGCTCCTCCTGCTTAAAGGCGGGGTCGTCGGGGGTGACGAGCTCGTCCTCGTGCGTGCGCTTGTTGTAATGGTGGCGCAGCACGGGCTCAAACAGATGTAGATGCTTGGCAAAGGCCGCCGAGCCAATGGCGAGCACGGTAAAGATGAGCACACGCATGGGCACCTCGACCTGGTTAATCGCGGCGGCGCCGGCCGAAAGCATGATGCACCAGGCATAGATGAGCAGCACGGCCTGTTTTTGGTTGTAGCCTTCTTGGATCAGGCGGTGGTGGATGTGGCCCTTGTCGGCCTGCCCAATGCTAATGTGGGCGCGCCTGCGGCGCACGATGGCGCTAAACGTGTCGATGATGGGCACGCCGGCAACGATGAGCGGGATGATAAGCGAGGTGAGCGCGGCGGTGCGGCTCACGTTGAGCAGCGAGATGGAGCCCAGTGCAAAGCCCAGAAGCAGTGACCCCGAGTCGCCCAAGAAGATGCTTGCGGGGTTGAAGTTGTAGCGCAAAAAGGCCAGACAGGCGCCAAAGAGCGCAATGGAGAGCGCGGCGGCGTCGATGCGGCCCGAGAGAACGGCCATCGAAAACATGGTGAACGAGGCGATGCCGCAGATGCCCGTGGCCAAGCCGTCGAGGCCGTCGATGAGGTTAATGATGTTGGTGAATGCCACCAGATAGATTACGGTGATGGGGTAGGCGAGCCACCCGAGCATGATTTCGCCGGGGGCAAACGGGTTGACGATGACGCCGATCCGCAGGCCGCCGATACAGGCGATGAGCGCGGCGAGGACCTGTCCGGCCAGCTTTTGCTTGGGCTTGAGCTGGAAGACGTCGTCGATAGCGCCGGTCGCAAAGATGACGGTAAAGGAGAGCGCCAGCATGGGATAGCTAATGTGAAGGCGCGGGTGCGGCACCAGGACGGGTGGCCAGCCTAGGTGCCAGGTGCCTAGGATTTGCACAATGCAGGCAACTACCAGGCCCAAAAACACCGCCGTTCCGCCCAAACGCGGGATGGGCTTGGTGTTGATGCGGCGCTTAGAAGGATAGTCGACGGCATCGAGTTTAATTGCCAAGCGCTTGACCAGGGGCACCGCGAGGAAGGTCGTGATAAAGGCCGCCGCTGCCACGCATAGGTACGGTATGTAGCTCGGGGATGAAGCCATGAATCTAAAAACCGCCAAGCGTCGAAGGAAAAGGTCAGAAGAACGCCATGCGCAAAGGGCATAGCCGAACCATAATACTCGACCAAGGGGGGTGCATGTAATTGCACGCAGCGATAATCACGCGCTTACCAGATATTGGGATGTTGTCGATGGCTTGTCGGGATGCCGGCGGGGATCCATATGGACTGTAATGGCGATTTTCGGCAAAAGAAAACCACCCCCCACGTTACGAAAATGAACCCACCTAAAACAGGTGGGTGCCCTCATCGACTGTTCCAGCGTCCTTAACAACGAAGGATACCTGTACTAGGCACGACTGTGTGGGCTCCCTAAATAAACGCGACGGTTCACCCAGTTGCTCCGCGGGGGGCGGAATACCTACATCATAAAGCGGCACTTTGTGGATTCCAGTCTTGACATTACAAAAATCGTGTCGGACGATTACGGCGCCTTAGGGACGGAGTCGTCTACGCGGCCTGGCCCTTTACGTTTGAGCTGCTGAATCGTTGTTTTGGAGCATGTTTTTATGCCGACGTCGTTGACCGAACTTTTTTCGCCCGCCTGCCATTTGTGTCCGCGCCGTTGCGGTGCGGCGCGCGATGAGGGCGCGCGCGGCGTATGCGGTGCTAACGACACGCTCAGGGTGGCCCGCGCGGCGCTTCATATGTGGGAGGAGCCGCCTATCTCGGGTGAGGCCGGTTCGGGCACGATCTTCTTTAGCGGCTGCTCGCTTAAATGTATTTACTGTCAGAACCACGAGATCTCGACCGGCAATTTTGGCCTTGAGATTTCGCCTGAGCGCCTGGTCGAGATTATGCTGGAACTGCAGGACCAGGGTGCCAACAACATCAATTTGGTGACGGCGACGCACTATGCGCACCTGTTGCCTGCCGCGATTGCCGCGGCACGGGCGCGCGGTCTGATCATCCCAATCGTCTACAACACGAGCGGTTATGAGCGCGCGAGTGCCGTGGCGGCGCTCGGCGACCTGGTCGATGTGTGGCTTACCGACTTTAAATATGCCGATGCCGGGCTTGCGCAGTCGCTCTCTCATATAAAGGATTACCCGCGTGTGGCCGTGTCGGGCCTGGCCCAGATGGCGCGCGAAATCGAGCGCCGCGGGGGAGAGTTGGTGGACGAGGACGGGCTTATGAAGCGCGGTATGATCGTGCGCCACCTGGTGCTTCCGGGGCATGCGGACGATTCGTGTCGCGTACTGGACCTAGTGTGGCAGACGGTGGGCGATGTGCCAATCTCGGTCATGAACCAGTACACGCCCAATGCGCTTATGCGCGAGCAGGGCGGCGATCTGGCACGCGCCGTGACGCGCGAGGAGTACGAGCAGGTGCTCGACCATGCCGACGACTTGGGCTTTACGACGATGTTCTGGCAAGAGGGCGGCGCGGTAGACGAGAGCTTCACCCCGGCCTTCGACACCACCGGTGTTCTTACCAGCGCAAAGTAGTGCGTTCGTCGATGATTTTTCTGGGACGGGGATTAAAAAATCATCGAGAGGATCGCCTGCTCGAAAAGTTGTCAAAATAGCCGCGCCCCAAAAAGACTGGTTATTGGGCGTTGACAGTTGGGGAGCCGTAGGTAAAATATCGACTTGTCTTGGGGACGTAGCTCAGTTGGGAGAGCGCTGCCGTCGCATGGCAGAGGCCGAGGGTTCGACTCCCTTCGTCTCCACCCTTGGATTTGATAAGCCGCTGACATTGTGTCGGCGGCTTTTTTAAAAGAAAGGGCTGCACCATGGCCGAGTTTGAGTCCCAACCATTGTCCGACGAGGAGCGCGCTGAGTTGGAAGAGCTCCGCGCCGAGAAGGCCCGCCGCGAGGCTCGGGAAGAGGCCCGTCGCGAGCGTGAGGAGCTGGCTGCCCTGCGTGCCGAGCGTGCGAAGGCCGAGGAGGCCGCCACGAACGCCGCATCCGCATCGGCGCCCGCGCCCGCACCCAAGCCCGCTGCTGCGAAGCCTGTACCTGCCGCGCCCAAACCTCAGCCTAAAAAGGCCGCTCGTCCCAAGTCCGTCGAGCCCAAGTCGAGCCGTGACGAGATGACCTTTGCCCAGCGCATGGTTACCTCCAAGGAGCCTACGGGCGAGAACGAGATCCCTGGCATGGCGCCGGCTCAAAAAATCATCATTGTCCTTGCCCTCATCGCGTTTGTCATCTTTATGGGCTACACGATCCTGACCAGCATGGGCCTGTTCTAACCGATTCGCATCGGGCGTCATGTCCGCATGCTCTGCTCTCGTCCAACCCTCAAATTCTGCACCACACATCCGAAAGGTCGCCCCGTGGCTTTGACCGACATCTCGCATCCCACCGACATTGCAATGCTCACCGATCTGTACGAACTCACTATGGCCCAGGGCCTGTGGGAGAGCGGCAAGGCCAATGAGCAGGGTTGTTTTACGGCGTTTTACCGCGACCATCCCTTTGGCAGCGCCTATGCCGTCATGTGCGGCACCGCCGAGCTGCCCGAGCTTGTCGAGAACCTGCGCTTTACGCCCGAGGACATCGACTATCTAGCTTCGCTCCAGGCTCCGGCCGGCGGCGCGATGTTTAAGCCTGCATTCCTCGACTACCTGCGCAACTTCCGTGCGCACGTGAACATTGACGCCGTGCCCGAGGGCGAGCTCGTGTTTCCGCGCGAGCCCATGGTGCGCGTCACCGGCCCGTCGCTGGAGTGCCAGCTTCTCGAGACCGCGCTGCTCAACATCGTCGGCTTCCAGACGCTTGTTGCCACCAAGACGGCACGCGTGGTGTTGGCGGCCGACGGTCGTCCCGTGGCCGAGTTTGGCCTGCGCCGTGCCCAGGGTCCCGATGGCGGCCTGGCCGTCGCGCGCGCGAGCTACGTTGCCGGCTGTTCCTCTACGTCTAATGTGCTCGCCGGTCGCCGCTACGGTATTCCCGTCTTTGGCACGCATGCGCACAGCTGGGTGATGAGCTTCGATTCCGAGCTCGAGGCCTTCCGCGCATTTGCCAAGTCGAGCCCCAAGAACTGTACGCTGCTCATCGACACCTACGATGTACGCGAGGGCTGCGAGCATGCCATTACGGTTGCCAAGGAGATGGAGGCGGTGGGCGAGCGCCTGTCGGCTATTC
>URRT01000118.1 GCA_900550355.1 uncultured Collinsella sp. | reverse complement strand
GCCATAGACACGGAGCAGCGCACCCCCCTCCCGTCGAGTGCATCAGGGCGCTCGTCGATTCCCTCGATCCGAGGAAGCCCATGGAGTTCGCGCTTCGGGCGGCGGTCGGGTCGGGCATGAGGCGCGGCGAAATCGTGGGCCTAGACGTGCGGGACATAGACTTCGAGGCCGGAGAGATACACGTGGTGCACGGCACCGATAGCCTGGGGCGGCAGAAGGACACGAAGACCGCCGCGTCCAAGAGGGCGCTCCCCATGCCCGCGAGCCTCAAGGCGGACTTGAGGGAGCGCATTGCCGCCATAGAGGAGATGTTCGCGGAGACGCGGAAGGAGACGGGCAGCCCGTGGCCCGTCTCGGAGACGACACGCCGCTCATGTGCAACGAGCTGGGCGAGAGGATGCGGCCCCATTCCGTCACCCGGTGGTGGGAGTGTCACAGGGACGGCTACGGCTGCCAGGGCATGACGCTGCACGATATGAGGCACAGCTACCTCACGGCCATGGCCCGCAAGAAGACCGACCCGAAGGTTCTCCAAGTGCTCGCGGGCCACGCGAAGTACTCCACGACCATGGACATTTACACCCATGTGGACATGGCCCAGAAGCACGAGGCGGTGGAGGCGATGGACTGGTAATGAAGTCACGGGGGCGGATTTTGAGTCCATTTTGCTTCCATTTGGACTCGGGAAAAGAAAAAGGTCAGAAGCTTTCAAGCCTCTGACCTGGTGTTTCATGGTGCGCGATACAAGATTTGAACTTGTGACCCCCACCGTGTCAAGGTGGTGCTCTCCCCCTGAGCTAATCGCGCATTCGGGGTTGCCGCCTCGCTTTCGTTCAGCAGCGAGTTAGTAGTTTAACAGATCGCCGTTCCCTGTCAAAGGGTTTTTCAGGATTCTTTGGAATTGGCGGCAGATGGCGCGGATGCGGGGGCAGGAGCCTGGCTTCCCTCATCGGATGCAGGCTCCCCTTCGGGAAGCTCGCGGCCCGATGCCGGGGCAATCTTGTCGTAGTTCCAACCGTTGGTGTACTTGGGAGGCTGCACCACCGCATAGCGGGCGCCGCACTTCTCGCAGATAACGACCTTGCCGGCCTTCGGGCGGAACATCCACCACACCACCCCGGCCGTGCCAAGGGTGACGACGACGGCCAGCACGATGAGCATATCCATCATGCCCACCTCGGCAGCATCGCCGGTCGTGAAACCCGCCAGAGCCACGAGCACCCACAGACCGAGAATGTAGATGGCGAACCCGGCCACGAGGACCTTCGCAACGCCCCGGGTCGGCAACGCCCCCTCGTATTGGGTGGCGCGAGCCTTGCACTCGCGGCATTTTACCTTGCTCGTCTCCATGGGCAACCGCCTCTCACGGCCGAATCTTTTCCGTATCGCCATACTACCATAGGGTGACGCTCATTTTGTGCACGCGATCAACAATTGAGGATGGACGATCTCTCCGCGTGGTCGTATCATCGAACAAGCCACCCGCAGCCTGAGGCTCTCTTTTGCCAGTTCCTTTTCCCGCTTTAGACAAAACAGCCCCTTGGGCTACAGGTTGCAATTCGAAATCGGGCAAAAACCCGCAGCTGGACACTGAGTTCTGTCAGGCTGGTTGTAGCCAAAGGGGGCAAAATGTCGTAGCACCTATCGTTCGGGATAAAAAGCCACGCTGGCACTGCGCTCTGCAGGCACGCTGCTTGACAAAAGCCCTCATACAGAAAATCGAGAGCCCGCAGGCTCCCGATTCGTGAAATCATGGAGCGGACAACGGGATTCGAACCCGCGACCCTCACCTTGGCAAGGTGATGCTCTACCAGCTGAGCCATGTCCGCATATAAGTTCCAGGTTGGAGGCGACGCCCAGATTCGAACTGGGGGTGAAGGCTTTGCAGGCCTCTGCCTTACCACTTGGCCACTTCGCCGAAAAAGGACCGCCTAAACGGTCCGGAAATGCAATGGAGCGGACAACGGGGCTCGAACCCGCGACCCCAACCTTGGCAAGGTTGTGCTCTACCAACTGAGCCATGTCCGCTTGCGGGTTATTAATTTACGCGAGTTATCCAAAAGACGCAAGTACTTTTTTCAAAAAAGTTGCCCAAAGCAAGTTCACGCAGGGAAATCATGTCAACCCAAGGCGCTAAGCGCACGATTCCAATGCCGAGCTAAACAGCTTCACCATCCGAACGCGTGTGCCGGCACCATCCGTACGACGGGCAACATCCACATTATCGACGAGCATGCGCATAAGCTTGATACCGCGCCCGCGTTCCTCGGATGCCACCGGCTCGCTCGCCCCATCGATAGAATAGCCAGCGCCCCGATCAAGCACCTCGAGCACAACACGGTCCCCATAGGCCTGAACCGTTAAGATGCAGCCAACACCGCCCGCATGGTCATACGCGTTACCCAATGCCTCCCCCAGCGCCAATGCGACGTCATAACGCTCATCACGCCTCAGGGGAAGCGATTCGAGAAGCTCGGCCACACGGTGCCGATAATACGGGAGGTTCTCGATGCCTCGCTGCACTTCGATGCTCTTGCTCCATCGTGGCAACTCTCCCACCGGAATGGCGGGAATCGACTCACGTGCCGGACCCGCAACATGAAGGATGTCGACAAGTCGGGCAATCTCCAAAAAGCGAATGACCTCATCGGAGGCGTTAACGAGCGAAAGCAAGCCCTCTCGCTTTATGAGCTCTCTGGCGCGTGTAAGCAAAAACGCCAAACCTGTCGAGTCGATAAAGCCCACAGCCTGGCAATTGATGACAACACGACGCACGCCCCGGTCGATCAGATTATCCAACCGTGGACGCAGCACGGACACCGAGGCGATGTCGACATCACCCGGTGGCGTCAAAACCGCTATGTCATTCCACTCATTCATACGACCATGGTTCCCCAAAAGAGCTCGCTCGATGCATACGTATCTGCAACTGCGAAGATTTTGCCCGTCAAGCGTCGCGGTCTACGATCGACCTCGTAAAAATTCAAGAGAAACCAGCGCGATGTCATCGTCCAGCGCCGACTCGGTAAAGCGATCAAGCTCGCCCAAGACCTTACCGCAGATTCCCGATACGCCCTCACCCGAGACAGAAAGCAGAAGGTCACGAAGGCGCTGCTCGCCAAAGAAAGCACCCGAGCGATCACGTGCTTCGATTGTTCCGTCGGTATACATGAATAGCATGTCACCAGGAGCGAACGTAAACACGCCCGTCTCGTACACCATGCTCTCAAAGGCACCGATCACGCCCGATTGGCACCCAAGGAGCTCCACTTCTCCCCCTCGGGTTTCTCCGCCGCCAAGCGGCGTCGACGACGGTCTAATGACCATAGTGGGAGGATGTCCCGCAGAGCAGTAGGTAGCGCGACCCGCTTTAAGATCAATCTTGGCGATAAACGCCGTCACGAACGTCTCGACCCTCGAAAAGCCCATGAGCATGCTATTGAGCGAGCGGGCCATACGGGCGGGCCCAGCACCCTCCCAGGCATAGGCCGTCAGCGCCGTCTTGACGAGCGCTGACATCGACGCCGCCTCGATTCCTTTGCCGGATACATCGCCTAAAATCATAACGGCGCAATCGTCGGGAAGACGGACGAGCGTATAAAAGTCGCCGCCGACCAACGCCGAATTCGTTGCCGAAAGGTATACCGAATCGGTCGCGATACCCGGAACGTCACCAAGCGAATTTCTCATGCCAATCTGGAGGGTCTGAGCGATATGGCGCTCCTCGCGCTTTTGAGATTCGCCCTCGTAGATCAGTTCAAAGTCATGCGCCAAGTGTACCAAGTAGTCATATTCAAGGTCATCAATCGGCTCTTGACTACCGTCACGAAGCAGCAGCGCGCGCGTCGTCGGGCCTTTCGCAACAGAAGCAGGAACGATCGCGTCGTTGCTGTGCTTGCCATCACCCTCAGAGCGCGGGCGCCCCGCCTCGATGCCGGTGTCGACGTAGAGACCCTGGCAAGGCAGACCATGCGCCCTAAGCCAGCCTCCCATAGGCATCGATTCGTCAACGCGAGTTATACGGACATGTTTAAGATCCTCGGCACTCGTGCCGCCCAAAACAGACGCCTCAAAGCCATCAGAGCCAACCCCCAAACGTGCCGCTGGCGCCGTCGTGGAAAAGAAAAGCTTCTCGGGATCGTCCGGCAAAGCAACGCGACTGCCGCCTTCAAAATCTATGACATAGGAGCCCAGACTGGCGTCATACTCAACAGGGCAAAAATGACAGTTGAGCATATTGCAAATCTCGGACGATACCGCCTGGGTAGCCGCGGCGGAATCGTCTAGAAAGGTAAACAACTCATCACGTAAGACATTGAGCGAGCGGCCAAGCTCGGCCGTGCGACGAGAGCGAAGGCTCGATGCCATGCCGACCAGCTGGATAGACAGGTAATCGCAAATGACCTCGAGTACATTAACGTCATAGGCGAGCGGTGCCTGAGGGCGCTTCCAACCAACTTCCAGCACGCCAAGGATCTGCGTACCGTAAAAAACGGGAAGACAGATCTCGCTGCGGTACGGAGGCATATCCTGCACGCGCAACAGGTGCTTAGAACGATTGTCCAGGTCCATGAACATACCGGAGGCAGCCCTATCACCCTCAAGGTCCTGTTGAATCGACAAGCGACAGGCACGCGACTCGCGAAGAACATACGTCGGAATGCCAGCGCCATACGGCAAAAACTCGGGCAGGTAGCTGTCGTGCAGCTCCTTGGAGACACCGCGAAGCTTAAAACCGCCGCTCTCAGAAAAATAGATAGCGGCACCCGAAGCATCGAGCGTTCCTACAAGCTGGTTCAAAACGATATCTAACAAACTGGGCAGCTCATCGGAGCCCACCGTGCTCATAATGACCGACAATGTACCCGAGAGACGCTTATTCGCCACTCTAAGCTCCGAAAGCGCACGCTTGAGCTGACGGTCGTGCGAATACTGTTCTTCGATGCTATGGAGTGCCACCAGAACGCGCGGCGCACGGCGGCCAAAGATTCGAGGCGGCGTAACCGAGCCGGCACAAACCAGGACGGGAATAAACGATCCGTCACTTAACTTGAGCATCAACTCGCTCTTTGTTCCATTGGTCTCAAAAGGAAGCCGATGCTCTGTCGCGCGTTCAAAAGCCGACGAGTACAAGAGGTCTTTAACGTCCCCGTTGATCACATCGGAGCGCTCCTCGCACATCAAGTCGAGCAAGCGATTGTTTACATGCAAAATGGTTCCGTCGAGCTCGCAGATAATGACAGCATCGCTCGTGATCTCGACCAATTGGGCAACGTCCGCCCACTCATTGCGCTCAAGCGTTTCCATCGTGAACCTCACCGTCTATCGGTAACAAAAAAGCCTCCGAAGAGGCTTCTCAAATGCGATGGTGTCGGAGGCGGGACTTGAACCCGCATGACCAAAAAGCGGTCACTAGCACCTCAAGCTAGCGCGTCTGCCAATTCCGCCACTCCGACATGCTATGTTGTTGATTCGCGGTTCGCTTTGTTGAACCCGCGCGTTCAACGAGGAAGATAATAACCTATGATTCGAGAACTGTGCAAGCACTTTTTTGAAAAAAGTTTACGAATTTGTAAATGCGCAGGTAGACTGACCTGTTCGGGCAGGAATGAGGTTGCTTTCCAACGCGTCCTCGGGCATGCGGCATTATTTTGATCCGCGCTTCGCGCTACAAAATAATGCCGCCCCCTGCGGAATGCGTTGGAAAGCAACCT
>URRT01000117.1 GCA_900550355.1 uncultured Collinsella sp. | reverse complement strand
TCGAAATGCCGGTCCTCGGCTTCGGCGTTTATCAGATTTCGGACCCGGAGGTTTGCGAACGGGCGGTCGGCGACGCCCTGAAGATCGGTTACCGTTCGATCGACACCGCCGCGGCCTATGGCAACGAGGAGGCCGTGGGACGTGCCGTCCGTCGCAGCGGCGTTCCCCGCGAAGAGCTGTTCATCACCACGAAACTGTGGATCAGCGACGCGGGTTATGAGCCTGCCAGAAAGGCGTTCGAGGAGTCGATGTCGAAGCTGGGGCTGGACTATCTGGACCTCTATCTGATCCACCAGCCTTACGGCGACGTCTACGGTTCGTGGCGCGCCATGGAGGAGCTCTACGAGCAGGGCGTTATCCGCGCCATAGGTACAGCTAACTTCTACCCCGATCACCTCGCAAACCTCATCTCGTTCAACCGCATCGCCCCCGCCGTGAACCAAGTCGAGTGCAACGTGTTCTTCCAGCAGCGCGAGGCGCAGGAGTACATGGCCGGCAAGGAGGTGGCCGTGGAGGGCTGGGCGCCCTTTGCGGAGGGCAGAAACGACCTCTTCCGCAACGAGGTCCTCGCTCGCATCGGCGAGGCGCACGGCAAGACGGTCGCCCAGGTCGTGTTGCGCTGGCTGCTGCAGCGCGGTGTGGTCTGCATCCCTAAGAGCACGCACCGCGATCGCATGGAGCAGAACTTCGACGTCTTCGACTTCGCGCTGGGCGACGACGAGATGGTCGCCATCGCCGCGCTCGACACCGGGCGCAGCGCGTTCTTCGACCACCACGATCCCGCCACCATCGAATGGATGTCCGGGCTCGTGCGCAACGTGTAGACGAGCGGTCAGACCGCACTGATAACTTACTAGGAGGAATTGCCATGAACTCATTCACGTACGACTACCCGGTCAGGAACTATTTCGGCGAGGGGGCCATGGACCAGGCGCTCGACGCCGAGATGGGTGCCATGGGCAAGACAGTGATGCTCGCCTACGGCGGAGGCTCGGTCAAACGAACCGGCGTCTACGGCCACGTGGTCGATAAGCTCACGAGCGCGGGCAAGCGCGTGGTGGACTTCGGCGGCATCATGCCCAATCCGACCTACGAGAAGTGCCAGGAAGGCGCCGCGCTCGCACGCGAGGAGCAGGTCGACTTCATTCTCGCCGTCGGCGGCGGGTCGGTCTTCGACTGCTGCAAGGTAGTCTCCGCGCAGGCGATGCTTGACGAGGACATCGAGACGTTCGAGCACGCCGACGGCAAGATGCCGAGTTCGTTCATCCCCATGGGCTGCATCGTTACGCTCTCCGGCACGGGTGCCGAGCAGAACAACGGCGCCGTCATCACCAACGAGGAGACGCACGTGAAGGGCGCCTATCTGGGGGCGATGCCCATGTGGGCGGCGCTCGACCCGGCAATCACGCTCACCGTACCGCACGCGCAGTTCATGAGCGGCGCGTTCGACACGCTCTCGCACTGCATGGAGAGCTATTTCGGAAGCCCGCGCGGGCGCAATGTCACCGACGACATCAACCTCGCCATCCAGCGTAACGTCATCCGCAACATGCGGATCATCGCGGACGACGACCAGAACCTCGATGCCCGAAGCGAGCTCGTATACGACTCCGCCATGGCCGAGAACGGCGTGCTCAAGATCGGCAAGTCAACGGACTTCCAGGCGCACATGATCCAGCACCAGTACGGCGCGTACACCCACACCAACCACGGAATGGGCCTCGCGGTCATCCACCCTGCGCTCTACCGCCACCTGGCCCCCGAGGCGCCCTCGCAGTTCGCCCGCTGGGCGCGCGAGGTGTGGGGCGTCGACGGCGAGGGCAAAGACGACCTTACGGTGGCGCTCGAAGGCATCGACCGCCTGCAGACGTTCATCGGCGAGACGGGGCTTCCCACGAGCTTCGCCGAGATGGGCTCCGACGCGTCCGACGAGACGCTGCACAAGGTTGCGAACACCTGCGTGCTCACCGGCGGCTGCGCCAAGAAACTGGAGCGCAGCGAGGTGTTCCAGATTCTGACCGAGTGCCTCTAGATCGGCAGTGGGTGATCCGCCCGCGCCGAAGGAAACCGTACGACTCCGAGATGTCATCGTAATCGTAGGACCCGGCGAGCCCGCCGCGCCTGATGAATCCGTCGAAGTCGTCGTCGACGGCCCCCTGCTCGTCGAAGTAGGAGCGGTATTCGCCGAAGCTGAAGGGGAGGATGTGTACCTCCCCGTGGCGCCCTGTGAACAGGGTCGCCAGGTCCGAACTCAGGAGGAACGCGTTCGATCCCGTGAGGTAGATATCCCATCCGCCACGTGCGTGAATGCTGTTAATTGCTTTCTCGAAACCCTCGCACAGCTGCACCTTGTCGATGAAGAGACGGTTGCGGGTGCCCTCTTTGTGCCGCTCGATGATTTCGTGATACAGCGTGTGATACTCAAGCAGCGGCTCGTTGTCGAGGTCCAGCAGATCGATGTAGACGTTGTTGGAGGATGGGTCCTTCCGAGCAACGGAGGTGGAGAACGCCTTCATGAGCTCGGACTTGCTGGAGCGGCGCATCCCCGTGATCACCTTGATGTCCCAGGTGCCCTCGAGCGCCCAAAGCCGCTCCATGTACGTAGTGCGGTCCACCCATGCCATCATCCGCTCCCTCTCGGTTTCGAAACTCGAATATTTCTAAAGTTTCGAAACCGAGAAGACAATATACACAAGGGCGCGTCGGGGAGCGAATCCCAGTCGCGCCATGTCGGCAGCGATGCCGGGCGCATTCACGCGTGCTACAATGCGGACATCAGAGATGAAAACACAGTCCCCGTCGGGTAGTCGTGGGCGTGCGGGAGTCCGCATCAGTAACCTGCCTCCTTGGTTGTCCCTTCTCTGCATGGTCATCTACATAAAGGAGGAACCAGCCATGCAGATCAGCGTGTCGTCCACCCTGACCGTATATCACGACGGCCAATTCTGGGTCGGGCTGGCGGAGCATGTCGAGGACGGCAGATACGGCGTCGCCCGCATCGTCTTCGGCGCGGAGCCGTCCGATGAGGAGATTTTGCAATTCGTTGTCGGCAAATGGGAGAAGCTCTCGTTCTTCGATGGCGAACCGGCTGAGGCAAGCAAGCCCGCGAAGAACCCCAAGCGGCGCGCTCGCGAGGCGGCGAAAGCCCTCAAGCAGCCAGCGATGAGCACCAAGGCGCAGCAGGCTCTCGCGGCACAGCGGGAAGCGATGAAGCGGGAGTCGGCTCAAGCAAGAAGCCAGCGTCGCGCGGATGAGGCGGAGGCGCGCTTCGAGCAGCGGAAGCTGAAGCGCAAGCAGAAGCATCGCGGGCATTAATCGCCATTTGCAGCAAGGCAAACCATATACAGCAGCGGCGCCAGTTCCACTTGAAGCCGACGCCGCGCAGACGCTAATGGTGACGGCTATGCACGGGCACGGGCGCGCCACCGCACTTCACAGCTTGTTTCTCAAGTATTTGGAACGCACACGCGGCGTTCAAAAATGCGGAGCGACTCCGCATGGCTCGAGACTGAGCCGAGGTGCCCTACTTCTCGCCCTCCAGCAGCCCCACGATGCGGTCGATGTCGACGGCAAAGCGAGGCCTTCCCTCGCGCTCGTAGCGGTCGAGGTATGCCTGGCACTCGGAGACAATGCGCTTGGTGTTGCCGTCGATGATGCGCTGGAGCGTCTCGTAGTAGGCCGAGCCCTCGGTCCTAAAGCGGCGCTGGTAGGCCTTGGTTATGGGGAACATCTTGATGTAGTGGATGCCGTGGCGGCAGCCGGGGCGCGTCGTGGGGCGGGGTGGCAACGCAAAGTACTGGTCTTTGGGCACGTTAGGGGCGATGTTGGAACGCAGCGGCACGGCGAAGTCCCTGCGCTTCCCGCGGAAACGCAGCCTCACCACCACGATGCAGGGGCGATTGTGCTTAAGCATGAGCTCGCGGTCGCCCTCGACGAGGTCGAAGAAATCCTGAGAGATGGATACGATCTTCATCGGTTACGCCCCCTTCATACGAAGCGGGGCCCGCATCGCTGCAGGCCCCTACAGGTGGGCGATATTCTACGCCTTGCGGCACCCCGTCGCCCACGGAGGTTAAACGTACACGTAAGCCGTACTCTGAAAGCCGCGGCTTCCGGCAAGTAGTTTATACCACGAAAGGTCGCTTTCAATGCGCATAGCTCGCAAAATAACACTCGCTGGGCCGTCACCCCTGACCGTTACCCTCCAATCTTCATTGAAGTCAGCAGGTCAATTCATATAGTCATGGGGGTTTATCCTGAAGGAAATCAAATTTATACCCCCATAACTAAGGAATTTTCTATTCCCACTCAATGACTAGAGCCCTGGTGTAATTGGCTGGATCACCGTTCCGGGAACCGGTATCGACCTACCTGTCCGTCAAGCTCCTTCTTCAGCTCCAGCCTTGTATCTGACTCGCGCCGCTATAAGCGAAAACCGAAGAGATGCGTCTTAGCCAGGAAAATGAGGTTAGCCTTATCTTACTGCATGATTCGTGTGTTATAGTTAGATGTCTCTAACTGTTTGGGGGCGATAGCCATGCACGAACGCAAGGGCTTCTGGGACAAGAATGCCGGTCGGTACGACCGTTTCATGCGAAAGGACCGGGCGGCGTATGAGAAGATGTATGGGCTTATCCGGCCGGTAGTGAAAGCAAAAACCGTACTGGAGGTTGCCACCGGCACGGGGCTTATCGCAAAGAACATCGTGAATGCGGCGGCGCACATCGAGGCTACAGACGCTTCTGCAGAGATGATCCTTGAAGCAAAGCGGGACAATCAATCCGCAAAGCTGCACTTTTCCGTACAAGATATGTTCCGCCTGCCCTATGCACAGAAGTCCTTCGAAGTGGTGATCGTGTCCAACGCGCTTCACATAGTGCCGCATCCGGAAAAAGCCCTGCAAGAAATCAGGCGAGTGCTGAAGGACGACGGCGTGCTCATCGCGCCAACCTTCACCCACGCGGGGAACTCGGTTTCCGGCAAGGCAAAAGCCTTATTCATGAGTTTGGCGGGATTCCCCCTCCACAGCAGGTGGACAAGCGAGGAATACCTGCGTTTCCTGCGTCAAAACGGCTGGGCGGTGCAGAAAAGCGCGGTGCTGAAGGCCTCGTTCCCGCTGACCTATGCGGAATGCACAAAATCGGAGGGGCCAGATGTCTTTCTTTGAAAACACCCGCAAGCCCGTGGGCCTCGACGGAAAACTTATGGTTGCCATGATGAATCTGGGCCACAGCCCTGTGGCGCGGTGGGGACTTCGATTTCTACGACTTGCGCCAAATGCCAAGGTGCTGGATTGCGGCTGTGCTGGCGGCAATCATGACATTTTTTATTCACTGAGGAAGAAACCTATGAAATGTAAAATTGAGAAAAACACCGTGCAGGAGACACTGATCCTCCCACTGTATTCCCGAAAGCTGTGTACGGAGCTGTACCCGAACCTTTATAGGGATGAAACAGCGGTTCGTCTGCTCGACCAAATCGACTACGACTTTTCAGAGGCAGAGAAAAACTCCCGTAGCCTGATGCAGCGCTTTGGTGCGCTGGAGGTGGCCACACGGCAGAGTGATCTTGCTTTCGAGGTGCGGGATTACCTGAAAGGCCACCCCAATGCAGCGGTGGTCAATCTGGGCTGTGGGCTGGACAACACCGGCAGAACCTGCGACAACGGTAGATGCAAGATCTACAATCTGGACTTCCCGGATGTGATTGCCTTGCGGCAGCAGCTTCTGACCGCCGGGGAGCGGGAGCAAA
>URRT01000116.1 GCA_900550355.1 uncultured Collinsella sp. | reverse complement strand
GAGACGGCCATCGACATGGCGATGCGGTGGTCGTTGTGCGAATCGACCTCGCCGCCGGTAAAGGCGCCGACACCCTTGATGATGAGGTCGTCACCGGCAATGCGCACCTGTGCGCCCAGCGCGGTGAGCTCACGGGTGGTGGTGGCCAGACGGTCGGATTCCTTGATGCGCAGGCGGGCGCAATCACGGATGAACGTGCGGCCTTGCGCCAGCGATGCCACGGCCGAGATTACGGTCGGGGATGTCGTGCGCACTCATCTCAAAGCCGGCGAGCTTGTCGGACTGCACGGTGGCGGCGTTGGTGGAGCGCACGATGCGGGCGCCAAAGCGCGAGAGCGCGGCAAGCACGTTGCGATCACCCTGCGCGGAGCTGAGCGACACGCCCTCGACGGTGATGGGGTCGGTACCGATGGCGCCGGCGCACAGCCAAAAGGCGGCGTTGGACCAGTCGCCCTCGACAGCCACGTTGCCAGGCGTGCGGTACGAGCCGCTGCTCACGCGGAAGTTCGTGATCTCGGGCTGGCCGTCCTTGGCGGGGATACGCTCGACGTTGACCTCGACACCGAAGGCTTTCATGGCCTGGATGGTCAGGTTGATATAGGGGCGGCTCTCGATAAGGCCGGTCACCTGCACGCAGGAGGGCTGGGCCAGAAGCGGGGCTGCCAGCAGCAGGCCGGAGATGTACTGCGAGCTCACGTTGCCCGGCAGGATAAAGGTGCCCGGGCGCATGCGGCCGCTTGTCTTGAGCGGAAAACCGCCCAGACCCTGTAGGTCGCAGCCGGCGGCAATGATCTCGTCGGAAAGCGGAGAGAGCGGGCGGGCGCCCAGACGGCCCTGGCCCACAAAGGTTGCCTCTGCCCCCAGCGCGCAGGCGACGGGCAGCATAAAGCGGAGCGTGGAGCCGCTCTCGCCGCAGTCGAGCGTGCCGCCGGCAAGTGCCTTGAGCAGGCCGAACTCAATACTCTTCATGGTGGGGTGGACCTGGAAGCCATCCTCGACGGTCTCGATGCGGGCACCCAGGGCCGTGAGGCAGCGCACCGTGGCCTCGATATCGGCGCAGGTGGTGTTGCAAGTGACGTGCGTCTCGCCGTTGGCGAGCGCAGCGCAGATAATCAAGCGGTGCGCCATCGACTTAGACGCGATGGCGGGGACGGTGCCCTTGAGCGGGGAGGGGGTGATGCGGGCTAGCATGCGGATGCGTCTCCCTTCTGGCCGAGGCCCTCGGCAATTAAATCATGGAAGGTGGAAAGCGGCGTGCGGTCGATGCTGCAGCGGCTAATGCCGTGCGGAATCACCAGGTCGATAGTGTCACCGGCGCGTTTTTTGTCGTGCAGCGCCTCGGCAAAGATGGCGTCGGCCGAAAGCTCGCAGCGGGTCTTGAGGCCGTGTCGGGCGCAGAGCTCCTCGATGCGGCCAGGCAGCTCGGCGTCGCAAATGCCGTGCAGGGCCGCGGCACGCGTGATGATGCCCATGCCGATTGACACACAGTTGCCGTGTCCCAGCTCAAAGTGCTCGCAGGCCTCGACGGCGTGTCCGGCGCTGTGTCCAAAGTTGAGGAGCTTGCGCTGGTTGGTCTCGCGCTCGTCGGCAACGACCACGGCACGCTTGATGTCGATATTGCGGGCGATGATGAGCGCCACGCGGGCCACGTCCTGGTTAAGCAGCTCAAGCGTGAGCGGGGTTTTCTCCAGTTCGGCGAAAAGCTCGGGGTCGGCGATCACGGCGTGCTTGACGACCTCGCCGCAGCCGTCAGCGAACTGCTCGGGCGTGAGGGTGGCCAGGCACCCCACGTCGGCGATAACCACGCTCGGCTGCCAAAAGGCGCCGGCCAAGTTCTTGCCGGCAGCAAGGTCGATGGCGGTCTTGCCGCCCACCGACGAATCCACCATGGCGAGCAGGCTTGTGGGGATCTGCACAAACTTGCAGCCACGCATGTAGGTGGCCGCCACAAAGCCGGCCACGTCGCCCACGACGCCGCCGCCGAGCGCCACGATCACGTCGGAGCGCGAAAGCTCATGCTCGGCCACAAACTCCAAAATGGCAACGTAGGTCTCGGCGCGCTTGTGTGCCTCGCCGGCCTCGAAGGTACAGATGCTTACCTCATAGCCTGACGCCTCCAGGCTCTGCTTGACGGGCATCTGGTAGAGCGGACCCACGTTGGTGTCCGTCACGATGACGGCCTTGGTGCCGCCGGCAGTGGCGCGAATGAGCGGCCCAGCCTGCTCCAGCAAGAAAGTGCCCACGTGTACCTGGTAGGGCCGTGCGGTGTCGATATCGATGGTAATCGCCATAAACTATGGTCCTTTCGACCTGGCGTGATGGGTGGTCTAGTGGGCGCTCTCGTCGTCGAGTGCGCGCTTGATGCGATCGCCCTCGGCAAGGAGATTCTTAAGATAACGCTGGTCGCGGTTCTTGAGCGCACGGCTGTAGGCGCCGAGCGAATCGATCAGGTGGTCGATCTCGAAGGCAAGCGCGTCGGCGTCGTCGATCATGAGCTCGGACCACATCTGCGGGTTGAGGTGCGCCACACGCGTGAGGTCGCGGTAGCTGCCGGCCGAAAAGCCGTGGTGGACCTGGGCGGTCGGGCTCTTTACGTAGGCGTTGGACACCACGTGCGCGAGCTGGCTCGTAAAGGCGATCACGCGGTCGTGCTCGATGGCGGTAGTCACGCTGAACTTGCCAAACCCCAAGGGACGCACCATCTCGCGCACCTGGCCCAAGAGCTCCAGCTTAAGGGCATCGTCTACCGCGGGCGGAACGAGCACGAGCGGTGCGTCCTGGAACAGGTCGGCGCGGGAGTGCGCGTAGCCCGAGAACTGGGTGCCCGCCATGGGGTGTGCGCCCACAAAGTAAAAGCCGTTCTCTCGTGCGAGCTCAAAGGCCCGCTCACACACAATGCCCTTGACGCCCACAGTGTCGATCACCACGGGACCCATGATGGCGTCGGTGTCGGTGGCGTCGGCGAGCGCCTGGGCGTGCGCCTCGAGCCACTCGATGCAGGCCTCGGGGTAGCATGCCAGGACGATGATGTCGCATTCGCCGAGCGTCTCGTCGTTGAGCTCGCCTGCGACGGTGCCCATGCTGGCGGCCGTCATCACGTCATCGTCGGGGTCCCAGGCAAGCACGCGAACGCCCGCCTGCGCATAGCCGCGGGCAAAACTGCCGCCGATCAGGCCCAAGCCGACGATCCCGGCGCACTTGGGGCCGCCCTGGTTGACGCGTGCGTTTCTCACCGTACCCATGGGCTACTCCTGAACGGTCTCTTGGCAGACGACCTCGCGGATGGCGCGGATGCGGCGCATGGTGTCGTCGAACTGGTCGGGGGTGAGGGCCTGGGCGCCGTCGGACCATGCGTGGCTCGGGTCGTCGTGGACCTCGATCTCCAGGCCGTTGGCGCCGCAAGCGGTCGCGGCGAGCGCCATGGGCTCGACATAGCGGGTGTAGCCGGTGGCGTGGCTGGGGTCGGCGACGACGGGTAGGTGCGACAGGTGATGCAGCACCGGCACGGCGTTGAGGTCGAAGGTATTGCGGGTGCGGGTCTCGAAGGTGCGAATGCCGCGCTCGCACAGGATGACGTTGTCGTTGCCTTCGCTCATGATGTACTCGGCAGCCATGAGCAGCTCATCGACGGTGCCGGACATGCCGCGCTTGAGCAGGATCGGGGTCTGCGTCTTGCCGACCTCCTTGAGCAGGGGGAAGTTCTGGGCATTGCGAGCGCCAATCTGCATGACGTCGATCTTCTTGTCGAGGAAGACCTGCACGTCGCGCGGGTCCATGATCTCGGTGACGATCGGCATGTCGAGCTCGGCGGATGCCTCGCATAGCAGGTCCAGGCCGGCCGGGCCCATGCCCTGGTAGGCGTAAGGGGAGGTGCGGGGCTTGTAGGCTCCACCGCGCAGCATCGTGGCACCGGCGGCCTTTACGCGGCGTGCGATGCGGATAAGGTTCTCGCCCTCGACGGAGCACGGGCCGGCGATGACCTGGAACTGGTCGCCGCCGATCTTGACGCCGTGACCGCAGTCGATGACGGAGTCCTCGGGGTGGAATTTGCGGTTGGCACGCTTAAAGGGCTCGGAGACGCGCTGCACGCGCTCGACGACATCCATGGACTCGAGCAGGAACGGGTCGATCTTGGTCGTATCGCCCACCAGGCCGATGATGGTCTCGTTCTCGCCGCGTGAGACGTCGGTCTTGAGACCCTTCTTCTCAATCCAGCTGACGATATGGCCGACGGCCTCGTCGCTGGCGCTCTGCTTTAAAATTGCAATCATGGTGTGCCTCTCACCTCGATAGATAGCCTTTGCAAAAACGGCCCGCATCGCGAGCCGTGTATATTATGGTGCATGTGAGTTTATACTAATTGTTTCACTTTTGCGTTCTAAAGTGAGCCTTTGCGCCGTGTCTCCCACGTAATTGCAAAGCTTTTTCTATTCTTTTGTTAGCCCGTGGCGCACTTGGGTATAATGCCAACCGTTCGCCCTATTAGCTCAGGGGATTAGAGCGTCTGCCTCCGGAGCAGAAGGCCGTTGGTTCGAATCCAACATGGGGCACCATCGAACGTAAGACCGTCCGAACATCGCATGGTCCGGGCGGTTTTCTTATACCGACGCGACGTGATGGGACGTGGTATGGCAGCAACGGATATCGAGCGCGGGCTTTCGACCGCCGAGGTCGAGGAGCGCATCGCCGCCGGTAAGATCAACCGCAACATGGAGCTTAAGACCAAGTCGGTCAAAGAGCTCATCATCGAGAACCTCTGCACGCTGTTTAATTTGATCAACGTGATCTTGGCGTTCCTGGTCATTTTGAACGGTTCGTTTAAGAATCTGACGTTCCTGTTCGTGGTGTTCCTCAATACCGCCATTGGCGTCATTCAATCCATGCGTTCCAAGAAGATGGTCGATAAGCTCACGCTGCTGACCTCCAAGAAGGCCATCGCGGTGCGCGACGGTGCCGAGGTGGAGCTCGACCTGGACCAGATCGTGCTCGACGACATCATCCGCCTGGGGCGCGGCGACCAGATTCCTGCTGATGCCGTGGTGGTTTCGGGCGAGGCACTCGTGAACGAGAGCCTGCTGACGGGCGAGAGCGACCTTATTAAGAAGCAGCCCGGTTCCGAGCTCATGAGCGGCAGCTTTATCGACTCGGGCCTGCTGCGCGCCCGCGTGATCCATGTCGGCGCCGACAACTACGTGACCAAAATTAATAACGAGGCCAAGTACGTCAAAAAGGTCAATTCCGAGATCATGAACGCGCTTAACGCCATCGTGCGCTTTGCGAGCATCATCATGATCCCGCTCGGTTTGGCGTTGTTTGCCTCGAGTGTGAGCGAGCTGTGGGATGCCGCGGGAACCCCGGGCGATAGCGCGCTTTCCTGGTGCTTCTCCGAGCTGCTGGCCGGTCGTGTGCCTTCTTCGGCGCTGCTGTCCACGGTGGGCGCCCTGCTGGGCATGATCCCGCAAGGCCTGGTGCTGCTGACCTCGTCGGTGCTCGCCATCGCCACGGTGCGCCTGGCGCGTCGCAAGGTGCTGGCACAGCAGCTCTACTGCATCGAGACGCTCGCTCGCGTCGACGTGCTGTGCCTGGACAAGACGGGCACTATCACGTCGGGTCGCATGGAGGTCGAGGGCACCTATCCTTTGCCGGTTGAGGGCGTGAGCCTAGGCGCCGGCTCGGACGAGGCGGCTGTTCCCGTCGATACCACGGTGCTCGATTTTGCGCTGGCTAACGTCGCGCGTGCGACTTCGGCCGATGCCAA
>URRT01000115.1 GCA_900550355.1 uncultured Collinsella sp. | reverse complement strand
ACCCGACAGGGTGCGGAGCTGAGGAAACGCGCAAGCGTTTTCCAGCGCAGCACGCAAGGAGCGAAGCGACGTAGCGAAAGCGGGCGGCGCCAGCCGCACGCGGACATCCCGCTGGGGGCACCATTTAAACTGAGAAGCCCGTTCACCCTCGCGGTAGCGGGCTTTTTGCTACCGATATGCCGGGATTCGAACCCGACAGGGTGCGGATCCCGGCATCATCGCAAGGCCTGTGGTCAAAAAATGGCAAATATGAGTACTGTTACCATTTTAGTTACAGCGATTTCATGCCTTCAGAAGGCGATTTAGCCGTCAGGAGTCCTACGGCGGAAGAATTGCAGACGTTTATCGGCGAAGTACTTGGACATATGTTGCGTAACACTGTAAATTTTGTAAATAAATAATGGTACATGATTTGTGACAGTACTCATATTTGGCGTTTTTTGCCCACGACCCCTTATTGCATGGGCGAATCAGTTGCAAAACGGACCCCAAAGCGTCCTTCGCAAACAAAAACCGGGGCCCACATGATGCAGACCCCGGCTCAATACCGTGACGATATGTCAGTTACGCCCTACACGTAGAACAGGATGTCGTCGTAGGTCGGGACCGGCCAGTAGTCAGCAGCCACAATCTCCTCCATGGCGTCCACGGCGGCACGCAGCGCATCCATGGCGGGAACGACCTCGTGCGCATACACGTTGGCCTGCTCCTGACCATCGAGGCCCTCGGCCTTCTGATGCACGGCGTCGAGCGCCTTGATGGAGTCGTTGATGGTGGTGATGCCGTTGCAGAGCTTGTTGAGCGTGTTCTGCTCACACTGCATGGCGGCCTCGGCGCCGGCGGCACGAATAGTCTCAAGGCCCTTAGCGACCTTGGTGGCATAGGCGGTAATGACCGGGCGATAGGTACGACGCGCCTCGCGAACCATCGTGGTAGCCTCGATGTTCATGAGCTTGTTGTACTTCTCGAGCTTGCAGTCGTAGCGGCACTGAGCCTCGGCCTTGGTCAGGACACCCGTCTCCTCAAAGAGCGCAATGGCCTTATCGGAAACAAAGGCGGGCAGGGCGTCGGCCGTGGTCTTGTTGTTGGCAAGGCCGCGCTTCTCGGCCTCGACGGGCCACTCGTCGGAGTAGCCATCGCCGGAGAAGAGGATGCGCTGGTGGTCGGTCAGGACCTTCTTGCAGTACTCGAGCGCGGCGTCCTGGAACTTATCCTCGGGCGCGCCCTCAAGCGCGTCAGCGAAGGACTTGAGCGACTTGGCCACGGCGGCATCGAGCACCAGGTTGGAGTCGGAGACGTTCTGCTCGGAGCCGCAGGCACGGAACTCGAACTTGTTGCCGGTGAAGGCGAACGGGGAGGTGCGGTTGCGGTCGGTGTTGTCCTGCATCAGCTTGGGCAGGGTATCGGCGCCCAGGTCGAGCACGCCGCGCGTGGCATGGACGGAAGCCTTGCCATCGATGATCTTCTCGACGACCTCGGTAAGCTGGTCGCCCAGGAAGATGGACATAATCGCCGGAGGAGCCTCGTTGGCGCCCAGACGATGGTCGTTGCCGGCCGAGGCAACGGAGGCACGCAGGAGCTCCTGATAGTTATCGACGGCCTCGATCACCGCGGTGAGGAAAACAATGAACTGCAGGTTGTCGAGCGGGGTGTCGCCCGGGTCGAGCAGGTTCTCGGACTCGGTGCCAAGCGACCAGTTGTTGTGCTTGCCCGAACCGTTGATGCCCTCGAAGGGCTTCTCGTGCAGCAGGCAGACCAAGTCGTGGCGGGAGGCGATGAGCTTCATCTTCTCCATCATGACCAGATTCTGGTCGATGGCCTCGTTGACCTCGCCATAGACAGGGGCGAGCTCATGCTGGCAGGGAGCGACCTCGTTGTGCTTGGTCTTGGCGGGAATGCCAAGCGCCCACAGCTCATCGTCCAGGTCCTTCATATAGGCCGAGACGGTGGGGCGGATAGCGCCAAAGTAGTGCTCCTCGAGCTCCTGGCCCTTGCAGGGAGCGGCGCCAAAGAGGGTGCGACCGGTGATGACCAGGTCCCTGCGCTTGCGGTAAGCGTCCTTCTTGATCAGGAAGTACTCCTGCTCGTCGCCCACGGAAGGAACGACCTTCTTGGGGGTCTTGCCAAACAGCGCCAAAACGCGCTTGGACTCACGCGAGAGCGCGGTCATGGAACGCAGCAGCGGGGTCTTCTTGTCCAGGGCCTCGCCCGTGTAGGAGCAGAAAGCCGTGGGGATGCACAGGACATCGTCCTTAATGAAGGCAGGGCTGGTGGGATCCCAGGCGGTGTAGCCACGGGCCTCGAAGGTGGCACGCAGGCCGCCGTTGGGGAAGCTCGAGGCATCGGGCTCGCCCTGGATGAGGTTCTTGCCCGTAAACTTGGTGATGGCGGTGCCGTCGTGGTTGGGCTCGAGGAAGCTGTCGTGCTTCTCGGAAGTAATGCCCGAAAGCGGCTGGAACCAGTGCGCGTAGTGCGTCGCGCCCTTGGAGATGGCCCAGACCTTCATAGCGTGGGCAACAGCGTTGGCCACATCCAGGTCGAGCGGCTCACCGTCCTCGAGGGTTGCAGCAAGGCGCTTCCAAATGTCCTTGGGGAGGTAGTCCTTCATGACTTCCTCCGAGAACACCATGGTCCCGAAGCGGTCAGTAAGTTCGGCCATACGGAACTCCCTTCGTATCGGCACCGCGTGAGAAGCGGTGTTGATTACTAACGAACGAGTCATAGCTTAGACTCGCCGTGTTTCCGCAACATTACCGTTATGTTGCTGTCGCGAAACCAATCAATGAGGTTACCGCATCGCAGCGGCGTTGCCACCCTCAACAGCCAATCAACTGTATAAATTGCAGACCTTTCCCCATGATTTAAGGGTAGTCAATTTGGGATGGGGCTCTATTAACTGGTATTTCACATCGGATACCGGTCTTTATAGCCCCATCCTAGATTGACCGCCCTGTTATAGGGAATGCCGATAGCAAGGCATCTTTGATTGGTATCCTCAAATAGCGAGTGGAACTCCACCGTGACACAGCGGTGCTGTAGAATCCTTACAACACATCACACTATTACGTATCTAGAGGAGCACGATATGCGCGTCGACGAGGTTTTTAAGCAGGCAGCATCCCAGGGCACCGCACCCGTTTCGTTTGAGATGTTCCCGCCCAAGGGCGAGCTCACCCTCGACACGGCTCGCGAGGTAGCGGGCAACCTGTGCAAGCTTTCGCCGAGCTTTGTCTCGGTTACTTGCTCGGCCGGCGGCTCGGGCAACGGTGCCACCACCGCCCCCATCGCGCATATGATTACGAGCGAATTCGATACACCCTCGGTGGCACACCTTACCTGCGTGGGCCGCTCGCACGCCGATATCGCCGCTAAAATCGACGAGTATCGCACCGCCGGCGTGGAAAACATCCTGGCCCTGCGTGGCGATCTCCCTGCCGGCGCGACCGAGGACGACAAGCCCGCCTCGGACTACGCCTACGCCCGCGACCTCATCCCCGAGCTCGTCGACGCCGGCTTTTGCGTAGGCGCCGCGGCCTACCCCGAGGGCCACATTGCCTGTGAGGACCTCAACGCCTCGGTCGAACACCTCAAGCAAAAGCAGGACGCCGGCGCAAGCTTCTTTGTGACGCAGCTCTTCTTTGATAACGAGTGCTTCTACCGCTTCCGCGAGCTTGCCGACAAGGCCAGCATCACCGTGCCCATTACCGCAGGCATCATGCCGTTTATGGGCAAGTCGCAGATCAGCCGCATGGTCTTTATGTGCGGCGCGTCGCTGCCCTCCCCCGTCATCAAGATTCTCGCCAAGTACGAGAACGACCCCGAGAGCCTGCAGGCAGCCGGTGTAGATTATGCCGCCCGCCAGCTTTGCGACCTCAAGGAGCACGGCGCCGACGGCCTGCACCTGTACACTATGAACCGTCCTGCGATCGCCGCGACCATTATGGAGCGCCTGGGGTAATGGAAAAACCGCACATCGATACAACCGCTGTCGAAGTGCCGGCCGACCTTGCGTCGCCGGCGCTTTACCGTGTCGATGCTGCGCACCATCCCCGTGTCGACCGTGCCGAGATGCTGCGGTATCTGGGTTACGGCGGCCAGCAGATTGAGCCCGAGCTGTCGCAGCGTATTGAGCTTGTGGTCGAGCGTCTGGAACTTGACATTGAGCCCCGTGGCGTGCGCCGCGTATTTGCCGTCGATGCCACGGGCGTGGACGAACAAAGTGAGCCTTGCATTCGCTTGGTCGGCACCAACGTTGAGCTGCGAGGTCGCGATATCTATCGACATCTCAAAGATGCCCGCTTTGCCGCGCTCATGGCATGCACCCTCGGCATGGACGCTGAGCGTCGCCTGCGCACCACGGGAGCCCAACATCCCCTGGAGGGCGCCGTGCTCGACGCCGCGTGCTCCGCTTACGTGGAAGCCGCCGTTGAGCAAATGGACCAGCAGATCAAGACGGACGCCGCCGTTCATGGGCTCGCCGGCAATTGGCGCTTTAGTCCCGGCTACGGCGACTGCCCGCTCTCGGCCCAGCGCTCGATCGTCAATGCGCTCAACGCCACGCGGCTCATCGGGCTTACCGTCACACCCACCAGTCTGCTCATGCCCACCAAAAGCGTGACCGCGGTGATCGGCCTATTCGACGGCGAGGTCCACGACGCCCAGACCCGCCCCACCTGCAATATCTGCCGCATGCGCGAGAGCTGCCGCTTCCGCGCCGCCCACACCACCTGCTATTCCAGCCATTAGGAGCCCCCGATGTTTACTCCGCTTATCACTCATGATTCTGACGGCACTGCATTGGCGGCACCCGTTGATGCCGCACGTCGCAACGGTGCCACGTACAAGACGCGCACGATCGACGATCTGCGCATTAAGGACGATCGCCTGCGTGCGGCCATCGAGGGCACGGGCCACCTACTGTTCGACGGCGGCATGGGCACCATGCTGCAGGCCGCCGGTATGAAGGCCGGCGCCCTGCCCGAGCTGCTCAACTTTGAGGAGCCCCAGGTCATCACCGACATTCAGCGTCAGTACGTCGAAGCCGGCTGCGACGTGATCACCGCCAACACCTTTGGCGCCAACGCCCACAAGCTCGACGGCGCCGCCACCGTGGCAGACGTCTTTGCCGCGGCAGTCGCCTGCGCCCACTCGGCCGGTGCCCACTACGTCGCCGGTGACATCGGACCCATCGGCGCACTGCTTCGCCCCTTAGGCACCCTGAGCTTTGACGAAGCCTACGACCTTTTTGCCGAGGAGGTGCGCGCCGGCGTCGCCGCGGGTGTGGACCTCTTTATTATTGAGACTATGACCGACCTGGCCGAAATCAAGGCGGCGGTCCTCGCCTGCCGCGAGAACTCCGACCTTCCTGTCTTTGCCACCATGACCTTTGAGGAAGACGGCCGCACCTTCTTGGGCACGAGCCCCGAGGTCGCCGCCATCACGCTCGACGCCATCGGCGCCGACGTTTTGGGCATCAACTGCAGCCAAGGACCGGCCGAGCTCCGGGGACTCGCCGCACGTATGCTCACCGTTACCGACAAGCCCGTTATGGTGCAGGCCAATGCAGGACTCCCCCATGTGGACGACGACGGCAACACCGTCTTTGATATCCAAGCCCCCGAATACGCCGAGGCCGTCGCCGGCATGATCACCGATGGCGTGAGCGTCGTCGGCGGATGCTGCGGCACCACGCCGGCGCACATGGCAGCGCTGCGCACGCTCATCGACAACCACACGCCCAGCCCGCGCCGCCGCAAGCCCAGCATGTCG
>URRT01000114.1 GCA_900550355.1 uncultured Collinsella sp. | reverse complement strand
AAGCTTGCGCCAAGCCACTCGTCGACGATCATCTTGGCGAGCTCGGAGCCCACGACGCGGGCGCCAAAGGCAAGCACGTTGGTGTTGTTGTGCATGCGGGAGAGCTTGGCGCTGAAGGGCTCGGAGCAGACGACGGCGCGTACGCCCTCGACCTTGTTGGCGGCCAGGCTGATGCCGACGCCGGTACCGCAGATCAGGATGCCCAGATCGACGTCGCCGTTGGCTACGGCCTTGCCCACCTTGTAGCCGGCGATGGGGTAATCAAAGCTCTCGGAGGTGTCGGTGCCAAAGTTCACGACCTCACAGCCGCGCTCCTTCAGGTGCTCGGAGATGATGTTCTTGAGCTCGACGGCGGCATGGTCGTTGCCGATACCAATCTTCATGAGTGGTTCCTCTCTGGTCCGTGCGGCGGAATTGCTAAAGGTTTTACCGCGTTCGACTGCATGATAGCGCGACTTTTGTGTAAACGCTCGGGCGTTTTTTGGTCAAACGCTTTAGCATGCAACAAGACCGGCTTCTCATGAATGAATGCTGTCAGTTTGTGCTTGAGCTCCGTCCGCCGGAACCATGGTTGCGGTTTTTGATGCATTGTTATCAAATAAAGGAGCTAACTTTTTTGAGAGCCCAGCCCGTTATGCAAGCAGGAGATACCTATGCCCACCGATTCCATCCGTGATGCCGCGTTTTGCGATGTTTTAAACCGCGAACTTGTCTGTGCACTCGGCTGCACCGAGCCCATTGCCGTTGCCTATGCAGCGGCGCTGGCGAGCCAGACGCTCGGTTGCGAACCCGATCATATGGACGTTGCCTGCTCGGGCAACATCATCAAGAACGTCAAGAGCGTGACCGTGCCCAACTCGGGCGGTATGCACGGTATTGAGGCCGCGGCCGTGCTGGGTGCCGTGGGCGGCGACGCTAAGAGCGCGCTCGAGGTGCTCGAGAGCGTTAACGATGAAGACCGCGCTCGCGTGGCCGAGCTCCTCGCCGACGCCGGCTACTGCGATGTGTCGCTTGTCGAGGGTGTGCCCAACCTCTACATCAAGGTGACTGCGACGGCCGGGGGCCATACCGCGGTCGTCGAGATTGCCGATCACCACACTAATGTCACGTGCCATACGCTCGATGGTATTCCGGTATGCGGCAAGTCAGCGGGGGAGTGTGTCGCCTGCGCCGAGCGCGTGGTGGCCGAGCGCGCGGCAGATAACGCCGATACCCCTATGAGCGTTGAGTCCATCATCGACTTTATCGAGGACGGTGACATTGAGGACGCCCGCGCTGCCGTTGAGCGTCAGATTGAGCTGAATGGCGCGATCAGTGCCGAGGGCCTTGCGCACGCTTGGGGCGCCGAGGTGGGTCGTACACTGTTGGGCGCTCGTGCTGATGACGTCGCCTGCCGTGCCCGTGCCCGTGCGGCCGCCGGGTCCGACGCCCGCATGAACGGTTGCGCGCTGCCGGTCGCCATTGTGTGCGGCTCGGGCAATCAGGGCATTACCTGCGCATTGCCCGTCATGGAGTATGCCGAGTACCTGCGTTGCGACCACGAGCGCCTGGTGCGCGCCGTGATGCTGTCCGATCTTATCGCCGTGCATATCAAGAGCTATATTGGTGCGCTCTCGGCGTTTTGCGGTGCTATTTGCGCTGCGTGCGGCGCCGGCGCTGCGATTACCTGGCTGTGCGGTGGCACGCGCGAACAGATTGGCGCGACGGTCTCGAATACGCTTGGCAACGTGGGCGGCATCGTGTGCGACGGCGCCAAGGCGAGCTGTGCCGCCAAGATCTCGGCTGCCGTCGATGCGGCGATTCTGGGCCACGATATGGCCATGCAAGGCCGCGGCTTCCGCGCCGGCGAGGGCCTGATCCAAGATACCGTTGAGCAGACGATCGCCAGTATGGGCTACGTAGGCCGCGTGGGCATGAAGGACACCGACGTCGAGATCCTCAACATCATGATCGGCAAAACCCAGGTCTGCTAGATATTAAGTTGCGGTGAGATAGTTCCTAAAATTACCCGGGTGAGGGGCAAACAGGAACTATCTCACCGCAACTGCGCTAGATGTTCTGGCGCCTACGATAGTTCGTCGGCTATTTGGTGCTCGTAGAAGGCCTCGATTACGGCGTTAAAGTCGCGGGCGAAGTCTTCCATGGTTCCGCACCAGGTGGCTCGGCTGGGCTTGCCTTGGCCCACAAAGGCGGTTTGGATGCCGCAATCGGGGGACGGGAAGTCGCGTTTGGGATCGTTGCCCACCATAAGGACCTCGTGCGGTTCGAGCCCCATCACCTGAAGCTGCTCTAGATAGTAGGTGGCATCGGGCTTGCAGCGGGTGGTGTTTCCCATGTGCGTGACGAGCTCAAAGGGAGCGTCGGCCAGGTCGCCCCAACCCATGCGGCACTCGATGGCCCCCTGGGGAAAGCTGGGGTTGGTAAAGAGCGCGCAACGCAGCCCTGCGTCCTGTACGGCCTGGAGCGCGGCGTGTGCGCCCGGCATGGCGTGGGCGTTAATGACATCGTCGTTCTTGTACGGAAGAACTTCGCGGTCATAGTAGGTAAACGCCTCGTAGATGAGGGGATCGGAGAGGCGGATTCCGCATCGGCGCTCGACCTCTTCTTGGTAAAACTCAAGATTGGTTCGGTTGTCCGTGCCGCTTCGGCGATTGGCGTTGAGGTCGACCAGGATGGTGCCGAGGCGTGCCATCGTGCCACCGCGGCTGCGGCGCCCGATATCCGCGAGCATCGAAGAGACATCCTTAAAATAGCGAAGGATGAACGCGTTGAGGTTGATGCTGAGAAGCGTCTCGTCCATATCGAAAACGACTGCTTTGAGCACGCGGGCACCTTTCTCGAAAAATCGATCTAGAATCGTTGGCTCCGGATACTTTACCCCAAAGCCGAATGCCTAGCCGGTTATCGTCAAGTTGCGGAGACGTGTGTTCATAAGATTACGAAAAAGTCTCCACACGAGTAAAAAATCGCAGTTCACGCTTGAAATCGAACTCATTTCCCCGTAACCTATACGAACGTGATTGCATAAGCGTCACATTAGTATCTGTCGGCTCCCGAGTGTTCCTAAACGTTGTGTGCTTGTCGCACCCTTCTGTAGGTCCTAGCAATCGGGGCCCCGTAGTTCGAAAGGGGTCCACCTTTGAGTGAGATTCAGAACTCGTCCATTTTCTCTCTTGACGATGTCAACGAGGAGGAGATGAACAACCTCATCGACGGTACGATTACCGACTTTGATGAGGGCGATCTCGTTAACGGCACTGTCGTTAAGATCGAGCATGACGAGGTGCTCGTTGACATCGGATTCAAGTCCGAGGGCGTTATCCCGGTCCGCGAGCTGTCCATCCGCAAGGACGCTAACCCTGCAGACATCGTTGCACTCGGTGATCCCATCGAGGCTCTGGTTCTCCAGAAGGAGGACAAGGACGGTCGTCTGGTCCTGTCCAAGAAGCGTGCCGAGTACGAGCGTGCTTGGAACCGCATCGAGGAGAAGTTCAACTCCGGCGAGAACGTCGAGGGCGAGGTTATCGAGGTTGTCAAGGGCGGCCTGATCCTCGACATCGGCCTGCGTGGCTTCCTGCCTGCTTCCCTCGTCGACCTCCGTCGCGTCAAGGACCTCACCTCTTACATGGGCACCCGCATCGAGGCTCGCGTCATCGAGATGGACCGCAACCGCAACAACGTCGTCCTCTCCCGTCGCGTCGTGCTCGAGGAGTCCCGCAAGGCCGAGCGCTCCGAGATCCTGTCCAAGCTCAAGTCTGGCATGCGTCTCCAGGGCACCGTTTCCTCCATCGTCGACTTCGGCGCCTTCGTCGACCTCGGCGGTATCGACGGCCTCATCCACATCTCCGAGCTCTCCTGGAACCACGTCAACCATCCTTCCGAGGTTGTCAAGGTCGGCCAGGAGGTCGAGGTCGAGGTTCTCGACGTCGATCTCAACCGCGAGCGCATCTCCCTGGGTCTCAAGCAGACCACCGAGGATCCGTGGCGCGCACTGGTCAAGAAGTACCCCGTCGGCGCTATCGTCGAGGGCACTGTGACCAAGCTTGTCCCGTTCGGCGCTTTCGTCGACCTGGGCGAGGGCATCGAGGGCCTTGTGCACATCTCCGAGATGGCCAACAAGCACGTCGATCAGCCTTCTCAGGTCACCCACGTGGGCGACAAGGTTCAGGTCAAGGTCATGGAGATCGACCTCGACCGTCGTCGTATCTCCCTGTCCATGAAGTCCGCTGCTGAGACTCTGGGCGTCGAGATCGAGGTTACCCCGCTGCCTTCCGAGAAGAAGGACGAGGAGACCGACGCCGAGTAAATCGGTTTGACGATCACTTGTTTTAAGGGATCCGTCCGCAATGGACGGGTCCCTTTTTGCATTTGGTGCCGAGATGCATGATGCTGCCCATGCTATCCACAAGCTATTTGGTTGTCGGTGCATGAAAAAATGCCGACATCCCGCCTCGGGGAGGAGGCGGGAACACACCGAGTAGACGGAGGGGTGTGGAGCGCGGTCGCGTCTCGACTGACGACGTTGCCCATCGACAACCCTATTGTACTGCATGGTGTGGTTCTTGGTTTATCGTGTCGAACGCTTGCGTTGTGCCATTGCCTGCGGCAACGGTGTGTTACACTCTTGCACTGCTGAGTGGGCCAGACGGTCGCGCGATGTGCTGCTTGCAGCACGCGTGAGGAAAGTCCGGGCTCCAGAGGGCGGGATGCCGGCTAACGGCCGGGCGGAGTGATCCGACGGAAAGCGCCGCAGAAAAGAAGACTCCCACCTGCGCCGCAAGGCGTAAAGGGAAAAGCTGAAACGGTGGTGTAAGAGACCACCAGCGTCGTGGCAACACGGCGGCTTGGCAAGCCCCATCCGGAGCAAGCGCGAATAGGAACGCTATGGGCCGGCCCGGTCCGCGTTCGGGTAGCGTGCGTGGAGCTGCACGGTAACGTGCAGACAAGATAAATGACCGTTCACGACAGAACCCGGCTTATAGGCCCACTCAGCACTTTGTTGACGCTGCGAACCCGTCAGCGCGGCAATCTGCCTTTCAAGCCTTCGGGCATGACCATAAGGTCAATGCCCTCGTCTTTCAAGGCACCTTGCTCGCGCTGACGGGTTCTCGCTTTCGTTTACGGAATCATCGGTGTTGCCGTTCTATTTACCGGGATTAACGGTACGGTCTTTGCCGTATTATTGAGGCTGTTTGTTGCGCTTTATTTTGTTGAGGGGCTTTGTTGGACAGCTATTTTACTCTGCAATCGAATATTGAGGCTTCGGGCGAGTTTGTGGACCGCAAGAGCCGGTTTATTGCCCAGCTGGTCCATATTGAGTCCGAGGATGAGGCGAATGCCTTTATCGAGATGGTTCGCAAGCGTCATTACGACGCTCGACACAATGTTCCCGCGTGGATTTTGGTCGATGGACGCGAACGCCAGAGCGATGATGGTGAGCCGAGTCGAACGAGCGGCATGCCGACGCTCGAGGTGCTGCGCGGCGCGGGGCTCAAAAATGTTTGCTGCGTAGTGACGCGCTATTTTGGTGGCACGCTGTTAGGGCCCGGTGGCTTGGTGCGCGCCTATACCGCGGCGACGCAGGCGGCGGTGGCAGCTGCTCGGGAGGCTGGGCAGATCGTCGAGATGACGAGCGTCGTGCCCGTCGACGTGCATGTGGCCTATCCGCAGTATGAGCAGGTGCTTCGTTTGGCGCAGGATTCGGGTGCCAAGGTTTCGGATACCGATTACGCGGATGCCGTGACACTTCATTTGGTGTTTAAGGCGGGGGAGCAGGAGCCATTTTGCGCTAAGATGCGCGAGCTTATGGCGGGGCGCGAGGAGATTGAGGTCGGTGCTCCCGAGTTTGCCGAGTTCTAACGACGACGGCCGGCG
>URRT01000113.1 GCA_900550355.1 uncultured Collinsella sp. | reverse complement strand
GCGGTGCGGCCCGAACCCCGTGAGGGCCGGCGCCTTTAGACGCGTGCCGGAAATCTTAGGGTTATACCCTAAGAGCAAACCACCCCTTTTAGGGGTGGTTTTGATTAAGGGATGCGCCCTTAGGAAACCCCTCCCGGCGGGCGGGCCCTGCGGTATCCTTGCTGGCTTTTCTCCTGTGCGGATGAAAAGGGCTGAGGGAAAGAATGTGAGCTGGTCGGGCTTTGCCCGGCCAGCTCTTTTTTAGAGCATTTGCTCGACCGACTCTTTTTGTGAACTGGATTGTATGGGGTTGAATCGGCGACGCGTTAGGAGAAGCCGGGAACGTCGCTGAAGGGGATTTGAGGCATAAAGAGAACGATGACGGCCATAATTCCCCAGTAGATTTGCAGAGGTAGCGGAGCCGATATCAGGGCATTAAAGAAGGACAAACCCTTTTTGCTTCCATATAGCTGGACCGAGCTGAGAAGAGCAATTCCAAAAGAGATGGCGCTCGGCCAGCATGCTTTGACAATGAGGCTAAGGAAATAGCATATTAATGTTATCGCTATGCACCCAATGCCCCAGAGCCACTTCTTGTTGAGGAAATACTGGATGCCCCATACACCAATTACGGGGGCAATGATGACTGGCAACATAGCCGTATCCTAACTATTTATACAACGAATGTATTCTCCGGAGTTGGGGGGATAGACGCTGCAAGGTAGACGGTACGCGTTGCCTGCGGGTACGGGGTGTCCAAGGAGTTGCTTTGCTGCATACTCAGGCCAAGTACCTCCGGTTTTGCTTATGATCTTCTTAATCAGTCCGTCGATTACAAGCCCCGTTACATAGCCGATGAGTTCTTTTCCAATAAAAATGGCAATTTTGACGATCCATTCTTTAGCGCCGCGTGTGGCAGTTGCTAAATCATCCAAAGACAGGGTCTGGAATCGATCGATAATTTGGACATCTCCGTTTTCATCTAGTGCGTATGTCGTCCATCCTGTGCCGGACTCATTGACAGCTTCAATGTACTCTTCGGCAGAAGGGAACTCTACTTCAAGAGGTTGCGCCTTAGATTGCTTTGGTGAAATGGCAATTGAGCAAAGCGCAACTGCGCTTGCGATGAATGACTTACGGCTTACGGGAACGTTGCGTAGCATGTGTATCCTCCTGACATTTAGCTTGACATTGCTGTGTTGTTCAGATTCAGCCTCCAATCCGTGAAACGCATTTCAAACGAATCAAGCGTGGAAAGGTCGAACTCGGACGCTATCTTTCCTTCAGAGATGGCAAAAATTGAAGGATAAAACTCGAATGACGGCAGAAGCGCCTTAAGTGTTTCCCTATCAACTTCCTTTTGGCTCTTAGGGACAACGAGGATCTCGATGTCGTTCTTGAGACTCGGCGAAAGCGAGCGCTCTGCCGCACGGAGTTCTTCACAGGCCGGGCAGCCCTCCAGCTCAATTTGCACGATAAAAGATTCGTCTTTGCTTAATTTCGATCGAAATTCGGGCAATGAGATATTGATTGGATCGGAATTGGTTCGTACTGACGAGAAGAGGGCGAAAAGGGACAGCGATAAGATAAGGATAAGGACGGTTTGCTTTCTCATGGGTCCTCCAAACTCTATAAAGTTAAATTAATTTATATAAAACATTAAATAAAGATTTTTTAAAATGAACGGTATCGATTTGCCGGTAAATGGTTTTGAGCGAGAGCGGTTGGATTGAAAAGTACAATGAACGCAGGGAAATAAGGAAAAAAGGAGGAGAAATGAAAGATCGCGATATACATCTGCGGTTGACGACGAGTTTTCTGACAATCTTCTGTATCGCCCTGGCGGTTCAAGCGCTATGTTGCGTGGTGTTGTTCGTTCATCTTGCGAACCTGTTGCTCATCGAGGGTATCTCTGCGGTGAGCGGCGGATTTCTGCTCTTGTTTATGGTTAGCACGCTTTGCGACGCTGCAACGTTTCTTCTGTTTACGATTCTGACGGCGAAAGTCAGGCATGAGGGTCGTCCTTTTGGTAAGTGGCAGACCAGGATTTTGGTCGCGGCTGGCCTCCTGATGTCGGTAAAAGCCGTCATCAGCATCATATGGCCGACGATTCAATTGCCATACAGCAATGTTCTTGGAACGGCTGAGCCCGTGTTTCCCGAGTTTGATTTTCAATCGCTTTCTTACGGACTCGTTTTCTTTGCGTTGGCGGGGGTCTTTGAATACGGTAGGGTATTGCAGGAAGATGCAGACGAGATTCTCTAGGGGGTGGCACGGTGCCGATTGTTATGCGTCTTGACCGCGTGATGGCGGACCGTAAAATCTCGTCGCAGGAACTTGCCGAAATCATTGGAATATCGCCTGTTAATCTGTCTCGAATTAAAACGGGAAGACTCAAGGGGATCCGCTTTTCTACACTTCAAGCAATGTGCGAGGCGCTTCATTGCAAGCCCGGCGACATCATCGATTGGATGGATGATGACGAGTACGCCGCAGCATTTGGTAAGTCGGACGGAACAATGCGTTAAAATACCTGCTCAGTTGTGTGGTTTTGTGCTGGGAGGCGTTTGTGGGCAAGGCTAAGGCTAAGGCGAAGAAAAAGACGACGGGGGCGCGGGCTAAGCGCGATCGTCGTCGGAAGCTCGCGACCGAGGCTCCCGCATCTGCTGAGGAGTTGCTGGCGAGTGTGCCGGGGCTCGACGCGCTACAGGACGTTCCGGCGTTTGATGACCTGCCGGTCGATGAGGCTCAGCAGACTGCATTTGATGATTTCTGTGCACATGCCGAGGAGCCCGAGCAGATGCAGCTTGGTGCCGTGGTGCGCCTGGACCGCGGGTTTCCGCTGGTGGCGACTGCCGATGACACGTTTCGTGCCGAGCATGCCGTAGGGTTTGCCAAGTCGCGTGGCGAGGACGAGGTCTTGCTGCCCGCCGTGGGCGACCGCGTGGCGGTTCGCCGTGCTCCCGGGCACGACATGGGCGTGATCGAGTGCGTACTGCCGCGCCGTACGAGCTTTGAGCGTTGGCGTGGCCGTGCCCGCGGTGAGCGCCAGGTGCTCTGCTCCAACGTCGACAGCGTGCTGATCGTGCAGGCGCTCGGCGCCGGCGAGGTGCTGCTCGATCGCGTGGCGCGCTCACTGGTGTTGGCGCTCGATTGCGATGCCGAGCCGGTGGTGGTGCTCACCAAGGCCGACCGCTGCGAGGCCGATGAGCTCGAGCGCGATCTGGACCGCGTGCGCCGTCTGGTGGGTCCGGACGTGCGCGTAATCGTGACGTCTTCTGCCGAGGGCCTCGGTCTGGACGAGGTCCGTGCCTGCGTGCCTGCCGGGAGTTGCGCCATGATTCTGGGCGAGTCGGGTGCCGGCAAGTCGACGCTGCTCAATGCGCTGCTGGGCCACGATGCGCTGGCCACTGGCGGCGTGCGCGAGCGTGATGACCAAGGTCGCCACACCACGGTTGCGCGCGTGATGGTGGCGCTGCCGGGCGACGCCGGCGTGATCGCCGATGCCCCGGGCCTGCGCAGCCTGCCGCTTGTGGGGCATGAGCGGGGCCTGGCGCGTGCCTTCCCCGAGATCGTCGAGGCGTCGCGTGCGTGCCGGTTTGGCGATTGCACGCACACTCACGAGCCGGGTTGCGCCGTTCGCGAGGCCGAAGATGCCGGACAGATCGACAGTCTGCGTCTGGAAACGTTCCAAAACCTGGCGTCATCCATGCGCGTGAGTGCCCAAATGCTCGACCCCGATGTCCATCTGTAATTGAATTTTCCTATGACAGCCGTCTTCCAACTGTTTGGGAGGCGGCTTTTTTGCTGCCAAATCGCCTCTAAATATACGTTTTGCCGACGTTCTGACCAAAACCTTGCCACGAGCTTGACGGGCTGGTCAGCTTTTGGTCAGCAATTGGTTTGACACGTAAAACCAAGATTGCGATTGCGCCGCTTTGCGCCCTGGTCGCCCAGACAATGGTGGTACGGGCATTTGCCCGGTGCTACCTTGAGAGGAGCGGCCGTGAACAAGAGCAAGCGCATCGCCATCAGTTTGGTCGCGGGCGTGCTTGCCGCGGCGCTCTGCATGGTCTACGGCTCGTCGATCCGCTCGCAAGCCGAGCAGGCCCAGGCCGAGACTTTGGCAAAATATGGCGGCGACCGCGTTGAGGTGTGCGTCGCGGCGCGCGATATCGATGCGGGCGAGACCCTCGACGAGACTAATGTCATAACTCAGGAATGGCTGGCGAGTCTGCTGCCGCGTGATGCGGCGACCGAGCTGCGTCAGGTGCGCGGCGACGTGACGACCTCGCGCATTCCCAAAAACGCCGTGATTTGCAATGTCTACACCAAGGCCGAGAGCCACAAGCTCGAGGTGCCTAAAGGCAAAGTGGCCGTTTCGGTGGCGGTCGATGCCGAGCACTCGGTCGGCGGCGCCGCGGGCGTGGGCAGCTATGTGGACGTGTACGTGCAAAAAGATAGCGTGACTGATCGTTTGTGCGGCGCGTACGTGATCGATACCAGCGAAGATGCCGGCACCACGCGTGAAGGCAAGATCGAGTGGGTGACGCTGGCGGCAGACCCCGAAGATGTCAAGGAATTGCTGGGAGCCTCGGGAAAGGGAACGGTCAGCTTGACGATTCCCGCCACGGCGCGCGGCAAAAAGAGCGGAGGCGACGAGTGATGAAGGCGATCTGGCTTGCGTGCTGCGCGTGCGGCGATTACGGGCTGCTACAGCAGGAAGTCGAGGGTCGCGATGTGGGCGCGCAGGTGCTTCGCGTGGGCGACCTGGACGGGTTGGTATCCATGGCGCGGGCGTTTCCGTCGCGCCGCGGTGCCGCCATCATCGCGGCGTCTCTGTTCGATACCGAAGACGTGCGGAAGACCGTTGCGCGCCTGACGGCCGAGGGCCGCGTGAGTCGTGTCGTCGTGTTGATCGAGACACTCGACCCGTCGGATATCGAAGGGCTGTTTCGCGCGGGGGCGACCGAGGTCATCGCTGCGCACAGTTTGTGCGGCAACGGGCGCGCGGGTGAGGGAACGGTTGATTCCGATCGGCGCATGACTATTGAGCCCGATGCTTTTGTTGATAGGGAACCCGGGGCGCCTCGCGCTACAAGAGGCCCGCGTGTTGATGAATATGGAAAAGCGGAAGCCGAGCATGGTCGGCGCCCCCGGGACCCCCTTGCATACGATGACGCTGGAGGGCCGGTGCCGTATGGCGATGACGTTCTGGCTGAAGATATGGGATACGTGCACGGCGTAAATCTGGCAGATGAGCTCGACGAGGTCGAGGGTTTTGCCGGGGCTGGCGAGCCGTGTGCCGCTGCGTCTTTAGCTTCGGAACCGCAGACCGGGCAGCCTGCCATGCCGGCTTGGGCTCAGCACGTGACCGCGGCGGGGGAGACGGGGATGTTATCGCCCGCGTCCGTGTCGCCGGTTCCTGCGCCGTCAGCCCCCGCGCTGTCGGCGGACGCTTCGATTCCGTCTCGTCGGGCACCGGTCGTCTGCGCCGTTTCGGGTTCGGGCGGTTGCGGCAAGTCGACGATCGTTGCCACTATGGCGCATGCGGCGTCGTTGCTGGGTTTGCGTGCCGCTGTGCTCGACTTGGACCTCATGTTTGGAAACCTTTACGACTTGTTAGGCGTCGATGCTCCGCGCGATATGCCGGCGACACGGGCCGCGCTCACCGGGCGGGATATCGTAGCCACATCGATGCGCGTGGCGCCGGGCGTTACGCTCTGGGGTCCCGTCGCGGCGCCCGAGCAAGCTGAGCTCATGGCGCGTCCGGTGGAGCTACTGCTTGATGTTCTGCGTCGCGAATCCGACGTGGTCTTTATCGATACCTCGGTCTTTTGGGGCGACGCCGTGGCGGCTGGGGTGGGGGGCGGGGGCCCGTGGCCGGTGGTCTGCCC
>URRT01000112.1 GCA_900550355.1 uncultured Collinsella sp. | reverse complement strand
GGAAGAGGCGCCCTCGGGCGGGGAGCCCATGGCGGCCCCGCCGGCGGCGATATTAGGGCAGCTCACGTTGATCTCGTAGCCGGCAGCCCAGGGGCACAGCTCGACATACATCTCTAGTGCGCGGACAAATTCGTCAACGGAGTGGCCGGCAACCTGGCAGATGACCTGGCAACCGTCCTTGGAGAGCTGCTCCAGCCACGGACCGGACTCACGGGCAAAGGCAGCCACGCCAGGGTTCTGAAGGCCCACGGAGTTGATCATGCCGCCGGGAATCTCGGCCATACGGGGCGCGGGGTTGCCGGGCCAGGGCTCGGCAGCGCAACCCTTGGTGGTGATGGCGCCCAGCTGGGAGACATCGAAGAAGTTCTGGAACTGCCAACCGTAGCCAAAGGTACCGGCTGCGGTGTTGATGGGGTTCTGCATCTTGACGCCGCCGAAATCGACGGCCATGTTCACGGTACCCACTAGAAGACCACCACCTTGGAAGCATCGAACACGGGGCCGCACATGCAAGCACCCTTCATACCGTCGACCGTCTCGACATTGCAGGTGTTGCAGGCGCCAAAGCCACAGCTCATCATGCGCTCGAGCGACACCTCGCAGTACGCACCGGCCTCGGCGGCAGCGGCGGCGACTTTCTTCATCATGACAGCGGGGCCGCAGCTGGCCACATAGTCGTAGCCGCCCTCTCCGAGCAGCTCGGCTGCCGGGTCGGTGCAAAAACCGTGCGTGCCCAGCGTGCCATCATCGGTGCACACGTTAACCGTGGCGCCCAGCGCGCGGAACTCATCGACACCCACGGCCTTGGAAACGGTGCCAAAGCCCAGGCAAACGTCGACATCCACGCCCTGCTCGACAAGCTTGCCGGCGAGGCAGAGCACGGGCGGAACGCCGATGCCGCCCGCCACGAGCAGCGCCTTCCTGGTGCCCTCGGGAACAAGCCAGCCGCGGCCGCCAGGGCCCAACAGGTTGGACTTGGAGCCGGGGGCCATCTGCGACAGACGACGGGTGTCGTCGCCCACGACGGCGTACCACAGCTCGACGGTACCGGCCTGGGCGTCGGCGCGATAGAAGCTCAGGGGCACGCGAAGCAGCGAGGACGCATCGCCGGGCACGGCAATGTTCACAAACTGACCGGGCTTGAGCGCACTTGCAAGCTTGGGGGCCGAGATGACGAGCGAGAAGATGCCGTCGGCGATCTCCTGGTTCGAGACGACCTCGAAGTCGTGCATGCGTGCAGTGGAAGGTGTGGGCATAGACGCTCCAATCCCCCATGCGGTTGCATGGTCAAAACGAACAGAAAGCGCGGCACCGCAAGGGCACCGCGCACAAAAGCGATAAGGCTATGCTAGCAGATGCAGCCGTCGGCGAGCGTCTGCTTACCGCCGACAAACACATCGGTGGCACGACCGGTGAGCGTGCGGCCGGCAAAACCGGAGTTCTCAGCACGCGACTCGTATCCGTCCTCGCCGACCGTCCAGGTTGCGGCGGGATCGAACACGGTCAGGTCGGCAACGGAGCCCGCCTTGACCTGAACCTGGTCGAGGCCCAGGATCTCACGCGGTTTGATGGCCATGAGCTCGACCATGCGGCCCACGCTCATCTTGCCCGTGTTGACCAGCTCGGTGAGTACGAGCGACAGCGAGGTCTCGAGGCCGATCATGCCAAAGGGCGCAAGCTCGAACTCGCGGGCCTTCTCCCACGGGGTGTGGGGAGCGTGATCGGTGACGATAGCGTCGACGGTGCCGTCGATGACGCCCTGACGGATGGCCTCGGCATCCTCCTCGGTACGCAGCGGCGGATTGACCTTGAGCGAGGTGTTGTAGGTCTCGTCCAGGTCGTTCTCGGTCAGGAACATGTGGTGCGGAGTGGCCTCGCAGGTAACCTGAACGCCAGCGGCCTTACCGGCACGCACGATCTCCAGGCCATGTGCGGTGGAGATGTGCTGGATGTGCAGCTTGGCACCAGTCAGCTTGGCGATCTCGATGTCGCGGGCGATCTGGAGCTCCTCGCCGGCAGCCGGCCAGCCCTCGAGAGCCAGACGGGTCGAGACCTTGCCCTCGTTGATCTGGCCGTGGCCGACCAGGTCCTCGTCCTGGCAGTGGCTCATAAAGACCTTGCCGAACATCTTGCCGTAGTCCATGCAACGACGGAGCATGCCCGCGCCCTGCACGCCGCGACCGTCGTCGGTGAAGGCGACGGCGCCGTGGGCGACCATATCGCCCATCTCGGACATGGCCTCGCCCTTAAGACCGCGGGTCATGGCGCCCGACGGATAGACGCGGCAGTGACCGACCTCGGCAGCGCGGGACTTGACGAACTCCACGACAGTGCCGTTATCGGTGACGGGATCGGTGTTGGGCATGGAGCACACGCCGGTAAAGCCGCCCTTGGCAGCTGCGCGGGTGCCGCTCTCGATGTCCTCTTTGACCTCGTAGCCGGGCTCGCGAAGGTGAACGTGCATATCCACCAGGCCGGGGACGAGGTACTTGCCGGAAAGGTCGCGGACCTCGGCTCCCTCGACGGCGAGATTCTCGCCGACCTCGGCGATCTTGTCGCCGTCAATCAGGACGTCAACGACACCGTCAAGCTCGACGGACGGGTCGACGACGTGGGCATTCTTAAGAAGCAAGGCCATTATCGGCACCTCCAAGCAGCAGATACAGGATAGCCATACGCACGCAGATACCGGCGTAGACCTGCTCCAGGATGACGGAGCGTTGCGGGTGGTCGGCCATATAGGAGTCGAACTCGACGCCGCGGTTGATGGGGCCCGGGTGGCAGATGATCGCATCGGGCTTCATGAGCTTCTCGCGGTCCTTGGTCAGGCCGAAGAGCTTGTGGTACTCACGAATGGTCGGGAACGGGGCACCCTCGAGACGCTCCTGCTGCACGCGCAGCATGTAGACGACGTCCAGCTCGGGCAGGACGGAATCGAGGTCGCTCGTCACGTGGTCGCAGCCCAAGACCTCGGGCGCCGGCGGCAGCAGCGTGCCGGGGGCGACGGCGTAGGTCTCGCAGCCCATGATCTTAAGGGCGGGGATCAGCGAGCCGCAGACACGGGAGTGGGCGATATCGCCGACGACGGCGACCTTCAGACCGTGGAAGTCACCCTTGTGCTCCCAGATGGTGTACAGGTCGAGTAGGGCCTGCGTAGGATGGTTGTGCTTGCCGTCACCGGCGCAGATGACGCTCGCGGGCGAATTCTGCGTGACGATGTAGGGAGCGCCGGCGTGCTTATCGCGCACGACGATGCAATCGATCTTGTAGGCGTTGAGGGTCTCGACGGTGTCGACAAGGCTCTCGCCCTTGACCGTGGAGGTCGAGGAGCCGCCAAAGTTAAGGCTGTCGGCCGAAAGACGCTTCTCGGCGAGCTCGAAGGAGCTGCGGGTGCGCGTCGAGGGCTCGTTGAACATGTTGACGATGGTCTTGCCCTTGAGCGTGGGGACCTTCTTGATAGCACGCTCGTTGACCTCGGAGAACGCCTTGGCGGTCTCGAGGATGAGCTTGATGTCCTCTTCGGAGTACTCGGTAATGTCGATCAGGTGCTTATGGTTGAACGCCACGGTACTACTCACCTCCCAGCGGCGCGGAGCCCACGTGGGAACCCGGCGCGACGTCGTTAATCTCGACGGCGGTGTGGCCGTCAACTTCCTTCATATATAGGTGTACGTTCTCCTCATGCGACGAGGGAACGTTCTTGCCGACAAAGTCCGGCGAGATGGGGAGCTCACGGTGGCCGCGGTCAACGAGGACAGCCAGCTCAATGCGGCTCGGACGGCCCAAGTCCATGACGGCGTCGAGAGCGGCGCGGATGGTACGGCCCGTATACAGGATGTCGTCCACCAGCACGACGCGCTTGCCATCGACGCTGAAGGGAATGTTGGTGGCGTGGATCGCGGGAGCGAAATTGGTAGCGTAGTCATCGCGGTAGAAGCTGATGTCGAGGCTGCCGAGCGGAACGTCGACGCCCTCGATCTCCTTGATCTCCTCGGCGAGCTTCTTTGCCAGAAGGTCGCCGCGCGTGACGATGCCGACCAGAGCGAGGTCTTCACAGCCCTCGTTGCGCTCGAGAATCTCGTGCGCGATGCGGGTCATCGCTCGATTGACGGCGGTCTCGTCCATGATGACCGCCTTGGGGGAAGTCGTGCCCATCGATCTCCTTCCTCACATGTCTTGACTGCTGACACAGTCAAAAAAATAGATGCCCGACCGCTTAAAGCGGACCAGACACCCACAGGAAAGGCTGCTCTTTGGCAGCTATGTAATTCCATGTGGGTATCTCGTACCCCTTTAATGGTCAAGGGATAGTGTAGCCAACCTCGAGCTTAATTGCGAGCGTAAATACAGAGCAATCCGTAAACGGAGCCCAATGCTCCATAAACCTATATATATTTGTGGGACGAGCTTGAAAACACACGCACGAGCTGGCATAATCCCCTCTGCTGCACGCAAATCGGATCTACGTCCAGGGCCGTAGCGTGAGCACTATCGCCAAAAGAGGAATATCTCTGTGTAGATTGCGCACAGGGAGCGACTTCTGTGCTATAGTTCAGGCTTGTTTGTTAACGCGACATGTTCGTTTGTCGCCCAAGGAGGGTCAGTTATGTCCAAAGTTTGCGAAGTTTGCGGTAAGCACCCCGTTGCCGGTCGCTCCATCAGCCACTCTCACCGCGTCACCAACCGTAAGTTCCGCCCCAACATCCAGCGCGTCTACGTCGTCGTCGATGGTCACCGTCGCAAGATGAACGTTTGCTCCACCTGCCTCAAGTCTGGCAAGGTTGCGCGCTCCTAAATAAGGTCTTACCAACAAGTACCTCGGACTCTCCGGGTCAAAGACCTCGCGTTCATATAGAACTTACCAAAGGCGCCCTCCCCTACGGAGGGCGCCTTTTTGCACTCATTGGGGACAGACTTACATGAGTGTTTTCACGCATTGGGGACAGACGTAACGCATGCCAGCAGCGGTTCGGCCCCTGCCTCACGCCGCCTCGTTCCAGCCCGCGGTGGCCTTGGTTACGCTTGTAGCGCCGATGCCGGTGATACGGGCAATTTGCTTGACCGTGAGATGTGCCCGCCTAAGCCTCAGCAGACACGCATCACGATCGGGGCGTGGCAGGGCCTTGAGCAGCGCAGGATCTATGCTCGGAAGGACTTCGCGCGCAACGGAAAGAGCATCCTCATCGAGGATCCGTCGGCGTGGAAGAATCTCAACTGACCAGATCCGCCCGGCAACTTCCTTAAGATGCTCACAATAGCGACGAGACCCCCCGACAATATCGAGCATAGGGGCCACGTCACAGATGTCAAAGGGATCGTAGCCCAGCTGGTATGCCCTAAAGCTTGACCAGCGGTATGCTTCGAGAGAGTCGATCGCACCTTTCACAGGATTGAGATGGATATAATCGAGTAGCTGCACCGCCTGTGTGTCCGACTCAACCGCAACACGCGAATAGCGATTGTCAAACAGATGGCCCGTTCTTCCCGTTTTCCCATTGAAATACTTAGCATACGCCGTCAGTGCGCACTGCATTGCCTTTGAAAGGTTGTCATATGGGTCATCAACCATCAAATGGAAGTGGTTGTCCATAAGGCACCAAGCCAACACTGCCACTTTATGGCGTGCAAACCTGTCCGAGATGTCCGATAAGAAACGATATCGGTCAGAGTCATCTTCAAAAATAATCTGTTTGGAGTTGCCACGGTCAAAGACGTGGTAATAGCCGGTGAGCGAAACGGCGCGGGCGCATCGGGGCATAATCTCTCCTTTCAAAAACTGAACAGGCAACACCTAAAAGGAGAGAAGGAACGCGAAATGCTGAGCCTGGGGGGTGCGGACAGAAAGTTGGACCGCGGGGCGGTCCGGACTGGAGGTTCGCATG
>URRT01000111.1 GCA_900550355.1 uncultured Collinsella sp. | reverse complement strand
CCGATCAGATGGGAGGGGGGCGCCGCGGCCGCCGTGGGCGACACGACACGCCCCACCAATAAAATGCCGCTCGCCGGGGCGTCGCAGAACGATTCCCCGGCGAGCGGCCAATTAATATTGTCTATCTCAAAACGTCGTTACTTTTTGTCGAAACGACCATAGAGCGCAAACGAGAGCGCCGCAGAGATAACCCAAGTCAAAGCGATGCAGACGACAATCATGATCAGGTTCATGGGATTGCCGCTTGGATCGGCATAAACGGGCAACGAGGTAATGCCGGGCATAACAAAGCCGAAGCACTTTGCGCCGAGAACAACGGTAAGCGCACCGCCAATGCCATCCGCGATCATCGCAGCGATAAGCGGAGTCCTGTTAGGAACCTGAACGGTAAACAAGGCGGGCTCGGAAATTCCCATAAATGCTGAGAAGGCGCACGTCATTGCAGCGGACTTGAGCTTTTCGTCGGTCATGCGCAGGGCTGCACCAAAAGACGCACCGCTTTCGGCGAGGTTATGGCAGAAAGAGATCGGGAGCAGATAGTCATACCCAAGCGTTGCGATATTGGAAATCTGGATAGGGCTCGTTGACTGATGCATGCCGAAGAGCACGATAAGCGGCATAAAGAAGCCCAGCAGAAAACCGGCAACGGGGCCTAACGTCGAGAATAGCCAAACGATACCGTTGGCAAGACCAAGACCGCACCAGGCACCAATCGGAGCGAGCACAAACAGGTTGACGGGAATCACGATAGCAAGGGAGAGCGCCGGAACGACAACGAGCTTAAAAAGATCCGGCACGACTTTGTCGATTGCGCGATATACAAAAGACAAGCCAATGACGCCAAAGATAACCGGGAACACGGAATCGGCATAGCTAAAAATCGGCATCGCAAAACCGAACAGCGCAAGAGGCGTCTCGCCCGTACCGACAGCGTTGACAATGGTCGGGTACATCAGCGATCCGGCAACACAAAGCGCAAGCGAACGGTTGACTCGGAACTTATCAGCTGTAGACATTGCCAGCAAAAACGGCAAGAAGTAGAACGGGATATCCGAAATCATATTGAATATCGCAAAGTCGCCGGCACCCGTGTCGATTCCAAAAGCCGCGATAGCAGCCAGGATGCCCTTTACGATGCCTCCCGCCACCAGTGCGGGAATGATAGCGGAGAAGATGCCGGTGATGATATCGAATACGCGAGCCGAACCTTTTTGGAGCTCAGGCTGCTCGGCGTCGGCGGAGACCTCGCCACCCATCCTGTCGCCTAGCATGGGCTCCAATTCGTCATATACCGACCCCACGCTGGCGCCGATGATAACCTGCCACTGCCCGTCTTTAACCTGCGCGCCCAAGGCGCCGTCAAGCGTCTTAAGGGCCTCCAGGTCTGCCTTGCTATCGTCCTTCAGGTTGAATCTGAGCCTTGTAATGCAGTGCGTTGCCATAACAACGTTATCGGCGCCGCCCACGAGCTCGAGGACACGAGCGGCCAGTTCCTTCTTGTCTGCCACAACAATCACTCCTATCCAAGATCCTCGCCATTAGTGGCGATACATTTCTGATACCAATAGAAAGAGTCTTTACGCGAGCGCTCCGCAGTGCCGTTGCCGCAATTATCCAGATCGACATAGATAAGCCCGTAGCGCTTGTCCATCGTAAGAGGACCGCAGGCAACAAGGTCAATGAATCCCCAGATCATGTATCCGCGCACGTCAACGCCATCGATCACCGCTTCTTTAAGGCACTTTATGTGCTGGCGCAAATAATCGATTCGATACTCGTCGTGGATGCTGCCATCCTCCTCGACTACATCAGATGTACCGAGGCCGTTCTCGGCGATATACAGAGGCAGCCCATAGCGGTCATACATCTGGTTAAGGGTAACCCTCAGGCCAATGGGATCGAGCTGCCAGCCCCACTCACTCGTCTCGAGATAAGGGTTCTTGTTTGCCATGACCAGATTACCCGCAGTCTTCTCCCATCCCTGATCGCAGGTGGATACCTGGGAAAAGTAGTACGAAAAGGCCAGGAAGTCGACCGTGTTGCAAGCGATGAGCTCTTCATCGCCCGGTTCCATTTGAATCTCGATATCACACGCATCGAAATAGCGATTCATATAAGCGGGGTATTTTCCACGAGCCATCACGTCCGTATAGAACCAGTTGGAATACTGGTCGTCGTGAATAGCCTGCATGTTATCTTCGGGACGGCAGGTGGCGGGATACGTACAGAATCGAGCGATCATGCCGCCAACGGGAGTATCGGGCGAAAGACGATGGACAATCTCGACGGCACGCGCATTGGCAACGAACTCGTGGTGCAGGCACTGGAAGATGGCTCGATCGAAGTTCTCCCCCTCTTCGTCTTTGACCAGACAGACCCCGTCCCAAGGCGAAAAACGCGCTGCATTGAACTCGTTAAAAGGCAGCCAGAAATCGACCAGATCGCCCAATTCCGTAACGATTGTCTCGACATAGCGGGCGAAGAAATCAATCGTCTTGCGATTCTTCCATCCCCCATATGTGGTGACAAGATTTACCGGGATGTCATAGTGGAGCATGGTGACGAAGGTTTTAATGCCGTGCTTTTTGCACTCACCCAGCATGCTTCGATACCACTCGATGCCTTCGCGGTTAGACTCAAGATCATCTCCGTTAGGATAGATTCGGCTCCAGCAAATAGAAGTGCGGAACAGCTTGAGGCCCATCTCCGCAAAAAGCGCGATGTCCTCACGGTAGTGATGATAGAAGTCGTTACCGCGCCTAAACGGGTAGAACTCAACACCATCATCTGCGAGAGCGTTCATTAGTTCGTCATGGCAGAAGGGGTTGTTTTGATGCTTGTCCTCAATCTGGTCATGAGTCCAGGTACCATCCAGCCATCGACAATCCTGCGTCGACTTTCCCTTTCCGCCCTCATTCCAGGCGCCATCGGCCTGCGAGCACGATATGGCTCCGCCCCATAAAAAGTCGGAGTCAAACCCATGTTTTAACTTACTCATTTGCCCTCCTTGATCGGATGCTCCAGCGGATAACCCAATACTAGGAAGAACAAGATGCATAAGATATCGCATAGAAAGCGTTTGTTTATAACATTTTTTTAGATATAATACCGTTTAAGGCATCGATTCTACCGTTCACCCCTGGAGCACCCCATGGATTCGAATCTCAAACAGCTGCTCTATACGCATACCGAGACCGAAGAGTGGCATCGCACACATCCGGGAGAGCTCAGCCCGCGATATAACAGGGTGGAAACCACAACCATTAACGGCGAAGAGGTCTATCTGTTTGATTGGAAAGAAACTCTCGACGAAAACCCCGTGGGCCTTATCAAGGAGTCGCGCTTTACCGATATTCCTCCTCATATCAATCGGGATATGGAGCTTAACTACGTGTACGACGGCGTCTGCACGTTTATCGTCAACGGACGGCGACTACTCCTTAAAAAGGGCGACGTGCTCATTTGCAACACCGGCGTAGTCAGAAGCGTTCCATACGTTAAGGGCGAGCATGATATCGTCATTTCGATCGTCTTCAAAAAAGAAATGTTCGATTCGTTGTTCCTGAGCCAGCTACCCGGCGCGTCACCATTAACGAATCTTCTATTTGATTTTGTGTCCAAAAACCGCGAGGCCCGAAAATATCTCATTCTTCCAGAGGAATACGCCCGACATGCGCGACGCCTCATCGAGATGCTCTTTATCGAATATCACTTTAAAGATGCCTATTCCAATGAACTCATGAGGCACCTCGCCGTCAGCCTATTCCTTGTTCTCATTCGAGGACTGTACCGACGCTCCGCAACTGATAACCAGGCGATCATGTCGGACGAACGCATCGTGTCGATTCTGAATCATATTGAGCGAAGCTACGGCGACTGCACACTCGAAAGCATTGCGAGCGATACGGGTTATAGCACCAGCTATCTCAGCAGCTTGATCAAGCAAAAAACCGGCAAAACGTTTTCGCAAATCAAGCTCAACCAGCAGCTCACAGAGGCGGCATATCTTCTCAATAACACCGAGCGCAGCGTGCAGTATGTAGCCCGAAAAGTCGGCATCTCCAACATGTCATTCTTTTACTCAAAATTTAAAGAAGCATTCGGCGAAACGCCAGGTGCGTTCAGGACGCATCGGTCTAATTAAAGGCGTTATTACTCAGACCGATCAGCTTCGCGCGACACGGGAATGCGCAATCGAAGCAGCGAGCGCATCGCCTCTACCAGCACAAAGCCGGCGATACCAACCGTGACCGCCACGTCGAGCGGTGTGTTCACAAACCAGAGCAACGTCATGAGATACGACCCGGCATTAAAGGCAAAGTGCAGCAGGATCGTGTAGCGAAGCTTTCCGGTCGTCACGAGCACCCAACCAAAAATGAGGCCGGCAGCGCCCGCATAGCAACCCTGCACCCAGTTCATGTGCATAAAGCCGAAGATCGCCGCCTGCAGCACAATCGCCGCGGCGATACCACAGTTACTCGGGGCCGCCCAGGGCACCATGGCGCCGTCTTGCGGTCGCACGAGACGTCGGCGCTTCCAAAGTGGGCGGCACTGCGGGTTAAACGCTCGGAGCGAAAACTCAAAAATAATGCCGCGCACCAGCAACTCCTCGCAAAACGGAGCGCCGAGCACCGTGGTCAGGACGGCGAGATAGCTGGTGTCGCCCATGCCTGTTTCCTCGACAAGTTCACTGTAATCGGCCGCGACCTCGGGCAACAATGACAGTACGGCGTCGGTCACGTAGCCAACGACCACCTGCAGTGCCAAACCGATCACGATAACGCAGGCAATGCGCTTCCACGCGCTACGCACTCCCCCGCCAAGCGGACGCTCACCTTGCCAGCGCGCGATAAACGACCGCGGCCACAAATAACGCCACCATAGCAGCGCCATCAAAAACGACGCCGTCTGAGCGACGGCTTGAAACCATTGAATATCGAGGTTGTCGATCGGGAAACCCGTCAGCGCCGACACGATGTCCAGCACGGAGAACAAAACCATGCTCAGGACAATATCGGCAGCGACGACGCCAAAACAGGCAAGCGCCCAAACCAGCGCATTGAGCATGCCGACCTCCTCCCAACGACTAGTCATTGGGGACGTTCTTCAACGACTAGCTGTTGGGGACAGTCTTTGCCAAAGGCCCCGCTGGGCGAAATGTCGAACGGAAAGGTGCCGCAGCGATTGAAGGCGGCGATGAACATGCGGATGGCGTTGGACGGCGTGGTGCCTACGAGTTGGGTTGCCGCCGCGAAGGCCGCCTTTTCCTCGGGCAAGACCTTCGCGACAACCGGGGTCATGTGTTCTGCCATGGCGCTTCCTTTTTGAAACGACGGTGGTGCGGATAGATGCGGGCCACGCGGCTGGGCGACGGGCTGTGAAGGCAACCCGATTGGCCCGCATCTGGAGTTTGTTTCTACTGCGTTGGTAATACTTAGTAATCCTAAGTATTACCAACGCAGATAGAATACCATACCCAACCCTATGGGGACGGAGAAAAAACGGATCATTTTGTTGCTGAGTAAGTATTTAGAGCGTGATGATGTCCGAGATATTGAGGGCCTGAGCGTCGACGGCATCGTGCGTAGCAAGCAACAGCATGCGGCCGTCGAGCAAGTCGAGCACGACCTCGGCGCATGCGTCGCGCGCAGCGGTATCTAGGCCGGTAAAGGGCTCGTCCAGAATCACTGCGCCGCCCGGACACAGCAGGGCTCGGGCAATCTCGACGCGACGGCGCTGCCCGCCCGAGAGCTCGGCCACACGAGCATGCACATCGACCCCCGGCACCAGCAGGCGCAACAGGGCCGCGGCACTCGAGGCGTCCACGCGCGCGTCGGCGCACACCAGCACGTTATCCAAAGCCGAGGCGCCCTCTACCAGGCGCACATCCTGAAACACCATGGAGTAATCGGTCAGCAATGCCTCCGGGTC
>URRT01000110.1 GCA_900550355.1 uncultured Collinsella sp. | reverse complement strand
GCTATCTCGGTCAATGGCGTTCGCGCCTACAAGTCTGCTCGCGAGGGCAATGCGGTGGACCTACCTCCGCGCCCCGTCGAGGTCTATGCCGCCGACCTGATCGCCGTGGGCGGCGAAGGTGATACGTGTGTGTGGACCGTGACGTTCTCGGTGAGCAAGGGCACCTATATCCGTGCGCTCGCTCGCGACCTGGGCCACGCTTGCGATAGCGCCGCGCATATTTCCGCGCTGCGCCGCACGGCTTCCGGTGTTGTTTCCATTGGCGCTTGTCATGCGGTCGAGGAGCTTTCTCCCGAGTCCGCGGCTGGCTTTGCCCTGGATCCCATTGCGGCCCTGGGCGCCACACGTGTTGACTTGCCGGGCAATCTTGCCGACGACCTGCTCTGCGGCCGACGCATTCCCGTTGAGCGTGCGCTTGCCGATTTCGATTCCTCGAAGGCGCCGTTTGCGTTGGTGCTCGATGGGGGACTCAAGGCGCTCGCCCGCATTGAGGGCGGCCGCTTTGTCATGGAGCACGTGTTTCCGCAGGCAATCGGCGGTGTTCGATGATGTTGTCCGCTCGCGAGCTCGCGCGTGTCTTTTTCGCGGGCGAGTCGGACGAGGCTCGCATCGTTGCTGCCGATACGTTTAATGAGTGTGAGCACTTGGGTGCCGCTTCAATCGCCATTGGCGTGTTCGACGGCGTTCACCGTGGACACCAGGAACTCATCGAAGCGCTTGTCCGTGATGCCCGTGCCCATGGCTGTAAGGCGGTCGTGGTTACCTTCGATCCCGACCCGGACGTTGTGGTGAGCCCTTCGCCCGCTCAAAAATTGATGACGACGGCCGACCGTCTGCATGCCTTGGCTCAAACCGGGGTCGATGCGGTGGTGGCCGTTCCCTTTACGCCTGAGGTTGCGGCGCTTGACCATGTTGATTTTCTCTCGCTGGTGTCGCGTCTGGTCGACATTCGATCGATTCGCGTTGGCAGTGACTTTAGGCTGGGTTGTGGCGGCGCTTTCTGCCTGCGGTGCTTCTGGTGTTGCCGAGATGCGCTCCTGGGGTTCCGAGCACGGCGTTGACGTGTATGGTCACGACCTGCTTTGCGAGGGCGGTGAGGCCATTTGCGCCACCCGCATTCGTCATGAGCTGGGACAGGGCCATGTGGAGCTTGCTGCTGGGTTACTCGGCCGTCCGTATATGGTGCGTGGCGGTGTTATTCGCGGCCGTCACGAGGGTTCTGGCATGGGCTTTCCCACGGCAAACTTGCAGGTTCCCGACGGCATTCAGGTGCCAGCCGATGGCGTGTATGAGGGTCTGGTGCTGGTCGATGACACCGCGTGGCCCGCTGCTGTGAACGTCGGCCTGCCGCCAACGTATGCTGACGATGCGGCATCTGCGCATCTCGAGGCTAATTTAATTGGTTATACGGGCGACCTGTACGGCGCTTCCGTTTCGCTGGCGTTTACGCGCTGGCTGCGTCCCTCGCGTGTGTTCGATTCGCTGGATGAGTTGATCGCGACCGTCGAGGGTAATATCGAGGATATTCGTCACAACTTGGGCGATCAGGGGGTGAGCATCCGTGATTAGCGATGAGGAAAAAGACCAGGTACGCGCTGCGTCTGACCTGGTTGCCATCGTGCAGGAAACGGTCGAGCTCAAGCCTCGCGGCCATGAGTTTTGGGGATGCTGCCCCTTCCATGGCGAGAAGACGCCGTCCTTCCACATTATCCCCGCCACGCAGGTGTGGCATTGCTTTGGTTGCGGCGAGGGTGGCGACGTTTTCACGTATATCATGAAGCGCGAGAACCTGAGCTTTCCCGAGTCAATCCGTTACTTGGCCGATCGCGCGGGTATTGAGCTGCATGACACCGGAGATCGCCGCGAGCGCGGCACCAAGCGTGCCCGCATCTACGATCTGTGCGCCGAGACCGCCCAGTTCTACCACACCATGCTCATGCGCGGTAAGGACGGCCGTCCGCGCGAGTACCTTGCCAGCCGCGGCATGGGCGGCGACGTCTGCCGCCGCTACTGCCTGGGCTTTGCACCGGGCCGTAACGCGCTGGTGTCGCACCTGTCCCAGGCGGGTTTTACCCCGCAGGAGATGATCGACGCCAACGTTGCCGTGAGTCGCGGGCGCGGGCAGCTTGCCGACCGCTTTTACGACCGCGTGATGTTCCCCATCTTTGACGAGCAGGGTCACAACATTGCCTTTGGCGGTCGCATTATGGGCGACGGCCAGCCTAAGTATCTCAACACCGCCGAGACGAGCGTGTTTCATAAAAAGCGAAACCTCTACGGCTTTAATTGGGCCAAGGAGTTTATCGTCGCGCAGGATACCGCCATCGTGGTAGAGGGCTATACCGATTGCATCGCCTGCTGGGAGGCGGGGATTAAAAACGTTGTTGCCACGCTGGGCACCGCCCTCACGGAGCACCACGTCAAGACGCTCACTCGCTTTGCCAAGCGCATCGTGTATATGTTCGACGGCGATGCAGCGGGCCAGAAGGCCGCCCGTCGCGCGATTCAGTTTATCGAGCAGGATTCCATGGACCTGCGCTGCGTGGTGCTCCCCGACGGCAACGACCCCATGGAGTTCATCACCGCACATGGTGGCGAGGCACTGCAGACGCGCATCGACGCTGCCGAGCCGCTTATGGACTTTGTCTACCGTTCGCTGCAGGAGTCGAGTGACATCACCACGCCGGGCGGTCGCGCTAAGGCGCTGGAAGATGCGCTGACGCTTATCTATCCGTTGCGCAACAGCTATATGATCGACACGTACTTTATCCAGATTGCCGATCTGCTGGGTTTGGATCTGGAGACGGTGCGCGCGAGCTCGGGTCGTGTGTTTCGCGATGTCGCCAAGCGCGAGGATGCGGAACGACGTCGTGAGCAGAACTATGAGCGCCAACGGGCACAGACTGAGCGGTCCGGTAGCGCGGGCGGTCGGGCGTCGGGTTCTCGCGATGCCGGTCGCGGTGCTTGGGCATCGGGCGCGACGCCGCCGGTGTCCGCGCCGGTCGAAGAAGAGCCGTACGACTACGTCCCGCTCGATGCCTACGGCGCCGCGCCCGTGGAGGTCGTCGACGACCTGCCGCCGATCGATGTGCCTGATGGTATGGGCGCTGTGCCTGTGGCTGACGGTTCGGGCGCACCGGCTGCGGCGGCGCCGATGGTTCTTACCGATCTTGAACGCAAGTCCTTGGCAGGGGAGCGCGAGCTGTTGACGATGCTCACGAGCTACCCCGACCTGTTCCGCACGTATGCCGACCGCATCTGCTCCATCGAGTGGGTTGACCCGCGTCACGAGTCCATTGCATGGGCCGTTCTGGCAACGCCGCCGGGAACCGATCCTGCAGCCTGCATGGATGCGGCGCGCTCAGTGTGTCCCGATGCGGCAACGCTTGTGAGTGCCGGGCGCATCTCCGCGACGAGCAAGCACCCCACCGAGACGAACATCGTGTTTATGCTTGATACGCTTGAGCTCTACACCATCAAGCGTCGCATGCGTGCCGCACAGGCCAAGCTGCGCCAGGACCGTTCACTCGATGATGAGGCCCGTCGCGCGCTGACCGTGCAGGCCGCGCAGGATTCGCAACGTCAACGCGAACTGCAAAAGTCGATCGGCGGCGTGGCGGACCCGTTCCGTTTGATCGGCCTGGAGGCCGCGGGCACCGAACAAGCCTAGATGTTGTGGTCAACCAGCGTATTCTCGCCTATATCCAGTCTTCTTTTTGGGTATAGACGTCAATGTGTGTGCTAAAGTATTGAGTCCTGTGGACTATGAAGGGAGAATCTGTGCCAAAAAAGACTGAGAGCACGGGTACTGGGCTGGAATCCTACGTTGCAAAGCTCATGGGCAACGGCTCAAACAGGACTTCGGTAACCGAGGACGAGATTCAGGTCGCCCTGAAGGATATCGATGTTTCTGACGAGCAGCTCACCGCGGTGTATTCCGCGCTGCGCAACAGCGGCATCCAGATTATCTCCGCGAGCGGTAACGACGACGCCCCCATGGACGTCGACGATGACGATAACGATACCGATACCGACGATTTCGATGACGACGACGAGCACGATTCCGGCTCGCTCGACGATCACGAGCTCAAGATGGCCCGTCAGGCCGACGCCGAGATGGGTTCTTCCAAGAGCAAGAAGAAGCGCACCGTGCGCACGTCCCGTTCACGCTCCCGCGTGCGCGGCATCGATGCCTCCACGGTGATGCTGACCGGCGACCCGGTCCGTATGTACCTCAAGGAGATCGGCAAGGTCGACCTGCTGACCGCCTCCGAAGAGGTCGATCTGGCCATGAAGATTGAGGCCGGTCTTGAGGCCGCCGAGAAGCTCGAGGCTGCCGAGGCAGGCGAGCTTGAGCTCACGCGTGCCGAAATGCGTCGTCTTACGCGCATTGAGAACGTGGGTCTCGAAGCCAAGCAGGCACTCATCAGCGCAAACCTGCGTCTGGTCGTCTCCATCGCCAAGCGCTATGTCGGTCGCGGCATGCTGTTCCTGGACCTTATTCAGGAGGGCAACCTCGGTCTGATCCGCGCCGTCGAGAAGTTCGACTACCAGAAGGGCTTTAAGTTCTCCACGTACGCCACGTGGTGGATCCGTCAGGCCATTACGCGCGCTATCGCCGACCAGGCCCGTACCATCCGTATTCCCGTGCACATGGTCGAGACCATCAACAAGCTCGTCCGTGTGCAGCGCCAGCTCCTTCAGGACCTGGGTCGCGACCCGACCCCCGAGGAGATCGGTGCCGAGATGGACATGAGCGCCGACCGCGTTCGCGAGATCCAGAAGATCTCGCAGGAGCCCGTGTCGCTCGAGACCCCCATCGGCGAGGAAGAGGATTCCCAGCTGGGCGATTTCATCGAGGACTCCCAGGCCATCGTTCCGCCCGATGCGGCCAGCTTCTCCATGCTGCAGGAGCAGCTCACCCAGGTGCTCGACTCGCTTGCCGATCGTGAGCGCAAGGTTATCGAGCTGCGCTTTGGCCTTGTCGACGGACATCCCCGTACGCTCGAGGAAGTCGGCCGCGAGTTTGGCGTCACGCGCGAGCGCATCCGCCAGATCGAGTCCAAGACCCTGGCCAAGCTCCGCCATCCCAGCCGTAGCAGCAAGCTCAAAGACTATATCGAGAGCTAGTCAAGCAAGAAGCGCCCTCAAGCACATCTGCTTGGGGGCGCTTTCATGTAGTCGTTGGGGACGTTCTTGAATGACTAGTCGTTCAAGAACGTCCCCAATGACTGGGTCGGAAAATTTCTTAAAAAAGTTCTTGCCCTAAGCTGATTCGTCCGTATAATAAACTTCGTTGCTTGAGAGCACGCACCTATTCCTCGGTAGCTCAATGGTAGAGCACGCGGCTGTTAACCGCGCTGTTGTAGGTTCGAGTCCTACCCGGGGAGCCAGGTTGTAAAACCCGTCGCTTATGCGGCGGGTTTTTTTGTCGCGATCGCTTGGCGCGAACGTTACCGTATCAACATTTCGTGTCGAGGATGTAATCCCGAGGCCCGCCACCTCAACATGGCGCGGTCGTTGTAGAATATTGCAATGATTGCTCCCACGACATGGTGCCGCGAGCACCAAGAAAAGGAGATTCTTGTGTCTGAGACCATTAACGGCAGCCTGAGCGTCTCGAACGACGTTATTGCCGATATTGCCGGTTATGCCGCGATGACGTGCTATGGCGTCGTCGGTATGGCCGAGCAGCTCCAGGGCGCCGAGAGCGTGCGCCTGCTTGCCGGTCAGCGCCTCCGCAAGGGCGTGCTTGTCTCCGCCGACGAGGACGGCCTTACGGTCGATCTTCACGTCGTGCTCGAGAACGGCGTCAACATGAAGTCCGTCTGCCACAATCTTTCGAGCTCCGTTGCCTTCACTTTGCAGGAGATCGCCCAGATCGATCCCGCCAGCCTTAAGATCGGCATCCATATCGACGCGCTCAAGAGCCGTCTGAACTAGCATCCGAAAACGGAGATTCAAATACCCATGATTGCAAAGACCATTCGCACCTGTTTTCCGATCGCTGCGGCTGCCGTTTTCGCCAAG
>URRT01000109.1 GCA_900550355.1 uncultured Collinsella sp. | reverse complement strand
GCGGCAGGCTCGGCCTGGGCGGGCTCGGCCTCATCAGCAGCGCCTTCGCCCTCGGTGGCACCCTCGCTTGCGGCCTTCTCGGCGGCAAGGCGGGCACGGCGCTCGGCAAAGGTCTCCTTCTTTGCGGGCGCAGCCGTCTCGACGGCATCCTCGTCCGCATCGGAATCATCATCGACGGCAGCCTTCTTGGGCTTGACCGGGGCCGACGCGGCCTCGCTTACCGGGTCGATGATCTCGGACTGAACAACGGCCGTCATCTTTTCCTGCGTCTCGCGGAACTGACGGATGGCACGGCCGATCGTACGGCCCATCTGCGGGAGCTTATCCGGGCCAAACAGCAAAAAGCCGAAGACCACGATGATCGCGAGCTCACCCTCTCCAATACCAAACACACATACCTCCAAGGCTCGATGTGAGTCGAGCCCGCACCGCGCCATTCGGCCGGAACTCGTCTATTCATTCGGTCAAGTATAGCGCCCGGACGCCAAAACGTCCGAGCGCATCACAAACATATGCCAAACGGCATGCCCTTTTGGGGGCAAAGATTATGCAGCGGTGATCGAAATCTCCTGGTCGACACCCAACAGCTGAACCACGCGCATCACCGGGGGCTGCACATTGGTGCATCTAAAGCGCTTGCCGTGGTCGACCGCGTGGTGCGCGGCGCCCACGAGCACGCCAATGCCCGTCGAGTCGATGTAGCTCACCTGGGCAAAATCGAGCTCAACGGCCTCAGTGGGCTGCTCGAGCGCCAGGTCGATGGCATTGCGCAGGCTATCGGCGTTAGAGATATCGATCTCGCCGGTTACCTTAATGGTGTAGGTCTCCGGCGTGGGGTTGGTGGAAATACCCAAATCCATGTATACGCTCCTTTACGTATCGAAAGTGCGGATAGTACTGGGCGCGGACTTGCGGGGCCCTAGGCGTTAGGCGCGCTCGGCACGAGCAAGCTCGGCAGCGACAAGCTTAACGGCCAGCACCAGCACGTCGAGCGCGGCCTCCAGGTCCTCGACCGTGGGATAGCTCGGCGCGATGCGGATGTTGGTGTCGCGCGGGTCCTTGCCATAGGGCCAAGTGGCGCCGGCCGGTGTGAGCTTGACGCCCAGGTCGGCGCAGAGCGCGGCGACCTTTTGGGCCGAGCCCTCGGGACCATCGAAGCTTACAAAGTAGCCGCCGCGGGGGTGCGTCCAAGTAGCGCAACCCGTATCGCCCAAGCCCTCGGTGAGCTTGCGCTCAACGGCCTCAAAGCGCGGGCGCAAAAACTCGGCATGCTTTTTCATGTGCTCCTTGACCGCCTCGATGGTGGGAAGGAAGCGCACGTGACGCAGCTGGTTGAGCTTATCGGCACTGATGAGGCCGGCCTTCAGGCGCTTGGAGAACTCGGCGATGACCGCGGGGCTCGCACCGATAAAGCCGATACCGGCGCCCGGGAAGGTGATCTTGGACGTCGAGGCAAAGGCCACCACGCGGTCCTCGGTGCCCGCCGCGCGAGCGAGGTCAAAAATGTTTGCGAGCTCATCGGTCTCGTCGTACAGGTCGTGCACGCAGTAGGCGTTGTCCCAGAAGATGCGGAAATCGGGCGCGGCCGTGGGCATCTCGACCAGGCGACGCACAGTGTCCTCGCTAAAGGTGATGCCCGTGGGGTTGGAATACTTGGGCACGCACCATAGACCCTTGATGGAATCGTCGGCGGCAACCGGGCGCTCGATTTCGTCCATATCGGGGCCGTTGTCGGTCATCGCGACGGGAACGTTCTCGATGCCCAAGTCGGCGGTGATGCCAAAGTGGCGATCGTAGCCGGGAACCGGGCACAGGAACTTGACCTTCTTGCCGTCGTGCGCTGCCTCGTAAGCCTCCCAGGGCTCGCTGCCGCACGAGCCACAGCGCCAGAACATGCCGGCGATGTCGTGCTCGATCAGCAGGCTCGACGAGCCCAGCACGAGTGTCTGCTCAGCGGGGCAGCCCAGGAACTCCCCTGCCAGCTTGCGTGCCGAGGGAATGCCCTCAAAGCAGCCGTAGTTGGAACAATCGACGTTGCCGTCGTGCAGATCGGCATCGGCATTGAGGATATCGAGCATGGGTCGAGAGATGTCCACCTGGGAGGGCGACGGCTTGCCGCGGGCCATGTCGAGCGCCAGGCCCTTGGCCTTGACCTCGGCGACCTCGGCTTTGAGCGCCTCGATGGCGGCATCGAGTTCGGTGGTTTCCATCTTCTGGTAGATCGTCTGCATGGGTGCGACCTTTCACGAAGCGGTACGTTGCAATTCTTCTAAGTATAGACCGCCACCGTCGCAACGTTATGAAGCCGTGATAGATTAAGTCCATCGCAATGAATTACGAATCGCCGCGCATGCCGGCATGAAGCGCCCAAGGAGGCACTATGGAGTACGGATCGTTCCAGACCGAGGAATTCGGCGACCTTCAGCGCCTGGTCGACGGACTGTTTTACGACCGCCACGCCATCGACCGCCTGGATCTGATCGTACAGGCCGAAATCTTGGACCTGGCGCCCGATCTCATGGAAATCGTGAACCTGCTACCGCCCGGCTATTACGACCGCCAGTCACTTTGCGACCAGCTCAACTCCGCCTTGGCCGCCCACGGCTGGGGCGCCATCTACGGCACCGTGGAATAAACCTAGTCATTGGGGCCTGTGGTCAAAAAATAGCAAATATGAGTACTGTTACTTTTTTAGTAACAGCGATTTTGAATTAAAAAGGCCAGTCTTGGCCTTTTGTGTCCGGTTTTGGAAGGATGCATCAGCATTTTTCGTCCAGCCACGCAATCGTTAATGCACAGACAGAATAGATTTGTACATTATTTTTCGCGCCTAAAATGAAACGCCGTTTGTGACAGTACTCACAAACGGCGTTTTTTGGCCACTGGGGTGTCCGGCAGGTGGCAAGTACCACTCAAAACCGCGTTTTACACGCGCTCGAGCAGGCTCTGGCGTCTGTTTCTACGCGCCTACTCGTTCTTGGGCGCGGGGTGCTTGCAGATCACACTCATGTAGATCATGCCAAGTACGGCCGCTGTGACAGAGCCGGCGAGAATAGCGGCCTTGGCAGCCAGAACCTCAAACTGGGCCGTCGGGAAGGCGAGGCCGCTGATGAGAATCGACATGGTAAAGCCGATACCGCCCAGAATGCCCACGCCGGCAATCATATGCCAGTTGACATTGTGCGGCAGCTCGCAGGCCTTGAGCTTGACCAAGGCGAACGTCATGCCAAAGATACCGATCGGCTTACCCAGCAGCATGCCAAAGTACACGCCGAGCGTCACCGGGTCGGTGAGCAGCGTGCTCATGTCCACGCCCACTAGGCGAACCTGTGCGTTGACGAACGCAAAGATCGGCAGGATCACAAAGTTGACCGGCGTGGAGATCAGGCGCTCCATGCGGATGAGCGGCGGGGTCACGCGGTGCATGACGCGCTCGACTTTGGTGGTCGAGACGGTAAAGTCATGCTGGCCCAGGATGTGCGCCTCGTCGTCGTAGCGGTCATCGAGCAGCGGCAAGCACTCGCCCAGCCAATCGGTGAGGCTATCAAGCTTAACACCGCACTTGGCCGGGATGGTGAAGGCCAGGATGACGCCAGCAAGCGTAGCGTGCACGCCGCTCTTGAACATGCAGAACCACAACAGCAGGCCCAGTACCGAATACGGGGCAAGGCGGTAATGCTGCGTCTTGTTGAGCCACACGAGCGCACAGGTCACAAGCGCGGCGGCGCCCAACCAAAACGGATTGGGGCTCTGACCGTAGAAGATGGCGATGGCGGCGATGGAGATGAGGTCGTCGGCGATGGCGAGCGTCGAGAAGAACACGCGCACGCCGTTGGGCACGCGGTTGCCCAAAAGCGACAGCACGCCCAGCGCAAAGGCAATATCGGTTGCCATGGGAATGGCCCAGCCGTTGTGCGCGCCGGCATGGTTAAAGATCAGATAGATGCAGGCGGGAACGACGACGCCGCCCACGGCCGCCAGCATGGGAAGCATAGCCTGGCGCGGGTTCTTGAGCTCGCCAACTGTCATCTCGTACTTAAGCTCAATGCCCACCAACAAAAAGAAGATCGCCATGAGGAAGTCGTTGACGAAAAGCTCAACGGTGAGACCGGCCGCAAGGTTGCCCAGACCCACATACAGCGGGGTCTCCAAAAAGTGATGGATGGCCTCGTAGGCATCGGTGTTGGCGCAAATGACGGCGGCGATGGCGGCGAAGACCATGACGGCGGCGGAAATCGTGCCGTTCTCGGTGATGCGCTCCCAAATGTCGTGGCGCTCAAAACGCTTGCGCTCACGGACGTTGAACAGCTGCTCGGGTGCTGCCATGGGCGGCTCCTTTCACGGGAAAGCTCCCGTCTTAAAAAAGCACGGCCCGCCCAAGTGGCGGCGCCGCGCTCTAACGTATTACGCTTGCATCTAGCCTACCCTGCACGACAAGCGCGCAAGCGTGGCCGAAAAGCGGAACCACAGGTTGAACATTATTTGCTCAACGGCACGGGCACGCCTGTCCAAGAGACGACGCGGCGACGTGCACAAAAAACGACCGGAGCGCGGGGCGTCCGCGATCCGGTCGTGGCGTTTGGTCAACTAAACCTAGCAGGCGGCCATGATGGGGGCAGCGACCTGCTTCTTACGGGAGAGGACGCCCGGCATCCAGACGCCGTCGTGCTCGTCGGCAATGCCCAGGCCCTTCTGAGCAGCCTCGGTCTCGCCCTCGAGCAGGACCTGCGAGCCCTCCTCCATGATGTCGGTGATGCACAGGACGATGCCGTCGGCACCCTTCTCGGCGGCGTAGGCGCGCATGGCCTCGCGAATCTCGTCGATCATGCCAAGCGCACGGCTCTTGTCGACAGTCTCGTACTGGCCGATGAGCAGCTTCTTGCCGGCAGGCTCGAACATCTTGATGTCGTTGCCGACCATCTCGGCTGCGGTGAAGGAGCCGGACGGACGGGTGAGGAAGACCTCCATGCCAAACTTGACCGGGTCGACGCCCACCTGCTCGCCGAGCTTGGCGGCGACGGCGCGGTCGACATCGGTGGTGGTGGGGCTCTTGAGCATGAGCGTGTCGGTCATCATGGCCGAGAGCAGCAGCTTGGCCTGGACGTCGGAAAGCTCAACGCCGAGCACGCCGGCGAGCTTGGTGACGATGGTGCAGCTGGAGCCCCAGGGCAGGCAGATGTAGTGCAGCGGGCCGGCGGTCTCGAAGTCGCCGATGCGGTGATGATCGACAACGCCAAAGACCGTGGCGTCCTTAAGGCCGGCGACGGACTGGGCAGACTCGTTGTGGTCGGTGAGGACGACGAGCTGACCAGCCTCGACGGACTCGATCACGCGGGGCTCGGCGATGCCAGCGTCGGCGAGCAGCTTGGCGGACTCGGCCGGAAGCTGACCAAGGGCGCAGGCCTCGTAGGTGTTGCCGGCATACTCAACCTGGTTGAGCAGCTGGGACAGGACGACGGCGCTCATGATGGCGTCGTTATCGGGGTTCTGGTGACCAAAGACAAGAACGTTTGCCATGGATATCCTCCACTTGATATGTGTACTTGGACGTAGCTATGGTAGCACGCCGATGCCGAGCCTTCGCAGACGGAAGGGCCACGGCATATTTTGGGGCGCAGGCACGGGGGCCAAGGCTGTCCCTTTTGCACCATGTTGGTGCAATGTAACCTGTCCCCCTTGCACCAGCTATTTACCGGCGGCGCGCAGGGCTACGTAGGCGGCACCGATGATGCCGGCGTCGTTTCCGAGCGAAGCGACCTTAATGGGCGTCTCGCGCGAGGCAGAGAGCGCGTACTGCTTAAAGTGCTCGCGAACCTTGTCGAGATAAACATCGGCCGAGGCAGACGCGCCGCCACCGATCAGGAACATCTCGGGGTCGACCACGTTGGCGATAAGCGCCAGGGCGCGGCCAAGGTAGTCGGCCATGGTGTCGGCTGCGGCCAGCGCAAGCTTGTCGCCCTCGCGGCAGGCCTGGAACACGTCCTTGGAATCGGAGGGGCCGGTGAGCTCAATGGGCTCGACACCCGCCTTCTTGCACTCGGCAAGGTAGTTGCTCACCACGCCGGTGGCGCTGGAATACTGCTCCAGATGGCCATGGCCGCCACAGCCGCAGGTGCGCTCCTC
>URRT01000108.1 GCA_900550355.1 uncultured Collinsella sp. | reverse complement strand
GTAGAGCCGCGAGCGCGAGCTTTCCGGTGCGCGCATCGTCGTCGACGCCACGCATCCCTTCGCTACGCTCGCAAGCGGCAACATCCGGGCCGCTTCGCTCGCCGTGGGTGCACGATGCCTGCGCCTTGCGCGCCCGGTCGAGGCGCTGCCCAAAGGCGTCGTGTCGGTCGCGTCGATCGCCTGCGCGGCGCGCTTTCTCTCCGAGAACCCGGGTCGCGCGCTTCTCACGACGGGGAGCAAGGAGCTTGCTCCCTACACGTGCGTCACCGATTTCGCGGAGCGCTTCTTCGTGCGTGTGCTCCCGCTGCCCGGTGCTATAACGAAGTGCATCGACGCGGGGTTTTCGCCGTCGCACGTCATCGGCATGCAGGGGCCCTTCACCCGCGAGCTCAACGAGGCGATGCTTCGGCAGGTGGGCGCCCAGTGGCTTGTGACTAAGGACTCGGGAACCGTAGGCGGCACGGCTGAGAAGCTCGCTGCAGTGCGCGCCGTGGGAGCGCGCTGCATCGTGGTCACCCGTCCCGCCGAGGGAGGCGGGGCCCTTTCGCTTCGGGAAGTGGAAGACGCGCTCTTACGGGAGTTCGCGCGCTAGGCGCTCGCCGCGCCTAGGGCCCTTCAATCAGTTGCGGTGAAATAGTGTCTGTTTTTGCTGCTAGATAGCATATTCGGTTCCTAATTCACCGCAACTTTTTGGTGGTGACTTACTGGTAGCGTAGGCACTCCACCGGGTTGAGCTTTGCTGCGCGGCGAGCGGGATAGAAGCCAAAGATTACGCCGATGCCGACGGAGACGGCGAAGGCCAGCAGCACCGTGGCGATTGAAAAGCTCGGTGTGATTTGCCCGCTGGCTCCGAGCTCGCCAAGAATCCCGGATCCGGAGGCAAACATCGCGAGGCCCCAGGCCAGCAGATAGCCAATCAGGACACCCAACAGTCCGCCGGTCACGCACAGCGCCGAGGACTCGGCCAAAAACTGCGCGGTGATATCGCGACGACTGGCGCCCAGAGCGCGGCGGATGCCGATCTCGCGAATGCGCTCCGTTACGTTGGTAAGCATCATATTCATAATGCCGATACCGCCGACAAGCAGCGAGATGCTGGCGACAGCACCCATGATGAGCGAGAACGCGCCCATAAAGGAGTTGAGTGCATCGATGGCGCTTTTCATGGATGTCGCCGATACACTGTCGTACTCATTCTCCTCCGCGATGTCCTTCATCGCGCGCACCTTGGACTCGATGGTCTTACAAAGCTCATTCATGTCCGTGCCCTCGGCGGCAAGTGCCGTCACACTGGGGAATGAAGGATTCTCGTCGCCAAACAGCCCGGCGATGGTTTCGCGTGGCATATACAGCGTGAGCGAGCCCATGGAGTCGCTGCCGCCATCAATCACGCCTACAATCTGCACCTCGCCGTTGGACACCTTGATGGTTTTCCCCAGCGCATCCTGTTCGTTGCCGTAAAGCTGATCGGCGCCGCCGCGGCTGATGAGCGCCACGCGCGAGCCTGATTGGGACTCGGCCTGGGAATAGGTGCGCCCCGCAACGAGCTTGCTGGCCCCCACGGCGTCGAGCATGTCGCTATCGACACCCTGTGCCATGACGGTATAGCTTTTATCGCCGGTCTTGTACTCGGTATACGCGCTGTCGACAATGCCGATCTGCTCTATCTGCGGCACCAGTTTTTGAAGCTTCTCGATGTCCGACTCGGTGAGTTCTTGCGACGAATAGATTTGCACCATGCGTGCCGCATTGAGGCCCAGGCTGTTGACCAGGGTGTTTTGGATGCCGCCGATGAGTGAGGTCATGGCGATAACCGAGGCGATGCCAATGACGATGCCCAGGATGGTGAGCAGGCTGCGGCCCTTGTTGGCCTCGAGCGAGTGAAGGGCTTCCTGGATGAGATCGCGGGCGCTCATGCCACCACTCCTTTCAGCGGGTTGGCGGAGGCGGAAATCATGGGCAGGCTATCTACGGCGCTGCGTAGGGTCTTCGGTGCATGTGGAATATACGCGCCGTCATGGATGCGGCCGTCGCGGATGGTCACGGCGCGGTCGGCTTCGGCGGCGATGCCGGGGTCGTGTGTGATGAGCACGATGGTCTTGCCGCGCTCCTGAAGCTTGTGGAATGTTTCCATGACGAGCGCTCCGGTTGCGGAGTCCAGGTTTCCCGTCGGCTCATCGGCCAGGATGATGGGCGGGTCATTGACAAGGGCGCGCGCGATGGCGACACGCTGCATCTGGCCGCCCGAGAGCTCGGATGTGCGGTGGTCCCAGTGGTCGACCGGTAGCGTGACGGCCTGCAGCGCGTGCACGGCGCGCATTTCCCGCTGGCTTCGGGGCACATTGGTGTAGGCCAACGGCAGCATGACGTTTTCGATAACCGACAGGCGCGGCAGCAGGTTGAAGCTCTGAAAGACAAAGCCAATGCTCAGGGCGCGAACTTCGGTGAGCTCGTCATCGTCAAGCTCGGCCACGTTGGTCCCTTGCAGGTAGTAGTCGCCCGCCGTCGGCTTATCCAGGCAGCCTAGGATGTTCATGAGCGTTGATTTGCCCGAACCCGAGGGGCCAGTGATAGCGACGAATTCGCCGGGATTTACCGCCAGGCTCACGTTGTGCAGGATGTGGGCGCACCCCGCCTCGCTCTCAAAAATGCGGTGCACGTTGCGGATGTCGATAACGGGACGCATTACATGCCCTCATCAGCAGACATGCTGCCCGAACCCGCGCTGTAGCCGCCGTCAGCCGTTGCGTCCGCTCCGGTGTCCATGACGAGCGTGTCGCCATCGCGCAGCTTGGTAACCGGCACGTTGGGGTTGATCTCGTTGCCCTGGTCGTCGCGCTTGACCTGTGTCTTGCCGACTACGGCTTCGTTGTCGTTTTGCGTCACGACGGTCATCTTCACGCGACGGGTTTGCTTGCCCTCGTCATCAGTTGCCACGTTGACGTAATAGTGTTCGCCGTCTTCGGTCATGAGCGCCATCGTCGGTACCATTACCACGTCGTCGAGCTGCTCGGTCACCACCGATACCTCGGCTGTCATGCCCGGCTTCAGGCGCGCGTCGGGAGCCTCGATGAGGATGTCGACGTTAAAGGTTGCGCTGCCGCCACCGGAGTTGGAGTCGGAGTTTGCCACCGAGGCGATGGCCGTGACCGTTCCCTGGCTCACGATATCGGGAAACGCGGGATACGTGACGTTGGCGCTCTGCCCAACGGCGATCTTGGCGATATCCTTTTCGCCCACCTGCACGGTTACCTTCATCTTGGACAGGTCGGCGATCTGCATGCACTGCTTGCCGCCGCTCGTATCGCTTTCGCCCATGATCATGCCGCCTGTTACCGTGGCGCCCACCTTGGCGTTGAGCTCCACGATGCTGCCCGAGCTCGGGGCCGTTACCGTACGGCTAGCGGCCTTGGCGTTCGCCTGGTCGAGGTTTGCCTGGGCCGAAGCGAGGCTGCGCTGCGCGGCCGATACGGCGTTCGTGTCCGCTGATGCCGCGGAGACACCAGCCGCTGCGGAAGCTCCATCGGCGTCCGTCGTTGGGGTGGCCTGCGCGGCAGCGGCGGCTTTCTGCGCGTTGGCGAGGTCTTCCTGGGCGGCTGCAACTGCACGCTGCGCCTCGGCAACGTTGCGATCGAGCTCGTCGTTTTTAATGGTCATAAGCACGTCGCCCTCGTTGACGGATTGGCCTGCCTGCACGTTGATCGAATCGACCGTACCGTCGACAGAAGGGGAGACCACTGAGGACGAAATGGGTTTGAGCTGGCCTTTCGCCTCGACCGTTGTGGTAAACGTGCCCTCGGTCACCATGTCGGTCACAGGCCCACTAGCGCCCTGTGGCTGCGCATTGATAACCAGGGTTGCGACAATGGAAATGAGCGCGATGGCACCTATGACGCCGGAGGCAATACCGCGTCGAATCAGCTTTTTGCGTCGACGTTCGGCACGTTTTGCCTTGAGCTTGGCATACGCCTCTTCATCGGAAATCTCGGCCGTATCGTTCGCGCGTTCGCTCTGCTTGTCGGCATGTACGTTTGTAATCAGAGGAATCGTTTCGGTGGCACCTTCGGGCGTGCGCTCGGTATCATCTGGGCCCGGGGTGATCGTGGGGACATTCGGCATAGCGTCTCCTTTATAGAAAGAACCTCGATAATTATATGCGCCCACCGGTTGGGGCGGGCGCATAGGACGGTTTCTTTCGGAACTGTTAGATTGGTCGCTGCGGTTCCACGTTGTAGGAATGCGCGCGTTGCACTACGAGTGGACAACCACGCACAGGCCGACTTTGATGCAGTCGTGAAGTGCCTTGGCGTCTGCCAGACGCAGGTTGATGCAGCCGTGGCTGCCGCACCATTTGTACGACTCGGCGTTATCGAAGCTCTTGTCGTTTTGCCAGGTGGCATCGTGGAAGCCGATCATATTGCCCTCGAACGGCATCCAGTAGCTCACCGGGCTTTCGTATTTGGGCTTACCGGTCTCGGGGTCCTTGGCTCCGATCAGGGTGCTGCCGCCGTCGTTGCTGTTGATCTGCCACACGCCCTCGGGGGTGGCGTCTTCGCCCGGTTTGCCGGAAATAAAGTTGGCCTCCCAAACGATATTACCGTTCTCGTCATAGTAGCGCGCGTGCTGCTCGGACAGGTCGACGTCGATATACGCCTTCCAGTCGGGCTCTCCCTTTGCGGTAAAGGTGTCGGCCTTCTGGGAGTACTTGATCTCGATTTCGCCGGTCTGCTTGTTGTTAATGGCGTCCTCGACCTGCTTGGCGAGCGAGCTGCTGTCGATGGACCAACCAAAGTCGCCGCCTTCGACGGCGCACTGCTTGCCATCGGCGCGCGTCCACCAGCGAGTGGAGCCCACGGTATTAAAGCCGTTGGCGAGTTCGGCTGCCCAGCTGCTGATCTGCGACGTATCGAGCGTGGGGTTGGCCGGATCGGCAAAGCTGATCCACTGCAATACGGAGCCGCCATCAACCTTGCCGGCATCCTCGCCGTTAAGCTTGAGGGTCACGTTGACGCCCAGGAAGTTGTTGGCGGCATCGCATGCGGCCTGAATCTGATCATCGGTCAGCGTTCCATTGAGCGGCTCATAGGCATCGTTGCCGAGCTTGGAAAGATCTACGGTCTCGGCCAGCGAGGCAAGCTCGAGCTCGGCATATTTAATGACATGCTCGCGGTTGAGTTTTTCGTTGGAGCGCGCCTTCTCGACGGTAAACTTGCCGGCCTGCTCGTCATAGGAGCTATTGGCCTCGAACGTGCCCGAACGCCCCTCGTTAAACTCGTCGATGGCGGCGCCCAGATCCTTCTCAAACTTCTTTTGGTCAAAGGTATCGGAGAGCATGGACAGGTCGACGTCTTGATCAAGATCGACTTCGTTGGAGGTAGCGGTTGTTTTGGCCTTGCCGCTTAAGGATTCCACAAGGCGGACCGGCCATACAAAGGCTTCGTTGTGGCTGATAATCTCTTTTGCGGCAGCTTCGCCATCGACGATGGGCTCATCGGACTCGGGCTGATAGGTCCAGCTAAAGTCATCGCCTGTCACGGTGAGCATATAGTGCTTCCATGCCGAATTGACCTTGGTAGCGGCAGACGAAGCGTTGGAGAACGAGACGTCGACGCCGGCGATGGTGGTGTTGGGGTAGGCTAGCTGCGAAAACGCTACGATTCCTACGATATAGACAATGACGATAAGACCCAAGACGACAAAGAGCGTCGTCTTTTTGCCCGACTTATTGTTGCCGGCGGACTTGCGCGCGGGGCCGCGATCGCCTCGGGCGTGCGTGGGGGGCTGCTTGGGCGCATTGCCGTTTGCCTGGCGCTGCTGTCGCTGTTGGTTTGGGCGTTGGGAAGCGTTTGCAGCACCACGCTGCTGACCGTGGCTCGGCGCGATAGGACGCGGTGACTGAACGCCGCCGGTGTGCCTGCTCGGCTGCTGCGGATCGGGAATCAGTTGAGTTCGATCGTTTTGCGACATCGTATGCATATCCTTCGAATTTCGCCTTATGGCTCATCGTGTTTTTACTGGGCTTGCATTATAGCGATTGCCCTGCTGTTTGTGGTACGGAAACGGTGGCATTCAAAAGAGGTGGGACATTTGTCCCACCTTTGAGTCATTCTTTGCCGTTATCCGCACACGCCGCATTTTGCACAGGCCGAAAGTGCGGCCGGAGCCTGCGCGATGCCGCCCTTTGCCGTCTCGCG
>URRT01000107.1 GCA_900550355.1 uncultured Collinsella sp. | reverse complement strand
CATCTAAAACAAGGGCGGAGAAGGTAGGATTGCCGCCGATATCCTGAGCCATAAGGGTGTGGACGTGGATATCGTTTCTCCGGTTGAGCCGGATGAGATTCCTGCTGCTCTGGCACGTCATGTTGCTCGTCGTACTGCCGGCCGCGATGTGCACGTTTGCGTCGGCCCCTCGCGTGACGAACTCGAGGTTTTGATCGATAAGGCCGATGTTGTTGTTGATGCCATTTTTGGTACCGGTTTCCACGGAAATCTGCGTGCGCCGTTCTCCATCTGGATTCCTACGGTCAATGAATGCGCCGATTGTGTCGTATCCATTGATGTCCCCTCGGGCCTGAATGCCGAGACGGGCGTTGTTGATGACGACTGCATTCGTGCCGAGCATACGGTGACGATGATTGCGCCCAAGATTGGTCTGTATAGCGCTGATGGCCCTGAGTATGCTGGCGATTTGATCTGCGGCAATCTTTACGACCGTCTTGACGAGGTCATCGATGATGTCGACCACGCCGCCGAGATTGTCGAGCCCGGTGACTTAGTTGATTACTTTGCTCCGCTACCTACGAATATCGATAAGTATTCCCGTGGCTCTGTGCTTATTGTCGCCGGATCTGCGCAATATCCTGGTGCTGCCATTATGGCGGCCAAGTCTGCAGCTCGCGCGGGTGCTGGTTACGTGGCAGTCGCGGCTCCTGACGCCTGCGCCAATCTTATTCGCATGGCACTTCCTTCGATTCCCGTCTTTGCTATTCCGTCTGATTCCCGCGGCTCCTTTGGCGCCGCTGCGCGCATGACTGTGTGCGAGATTGCAAAGAAGTACAGCTGTGTACTGTGCGGTCCCGGTATGACGACATCTGCCGGCGCAATGCAGGTGGTTTCGGGCTTGCTCGAGCTTGATGTGCCGCTTATCTTGGACGCCGATGCACTCAACTGCCTTGCTAAGATTGCCATTGACGGTATTGATAGTAATCCCGAGATGTATCGTCGCGAGCAGCCGTTGGTTATGACGCCGCACTATCGTGAGCTTTCGCGTCTGGTTGCCGGTGACGAGGTGAACGACCTTGGTACCGCGATTGCAGCTGCGCAGAAGGTTGTCTGGGCTGCAGGCTCCGACAACCTGGTGGTCATTGCCAAAGGGCCGACGACGGCTATCTGTGGCGTTGAGCGCGTGCTGCTGCCGCTCTCGGGTCCGGCTTCTCTGGCAACTGCCGGTTCGGGTGATGTTCTCGCGGGTATTTTGGCCGGCACGCTTGCCACCATGCGCGACGAGATGGATCGTTGGGAGTTGCTGTATTCGTACGCCGTCGCACTTCACAGCTACGCCGGTTTTGCCGCGGCGACGGAGTATGGTGAGAAGAGCGTTATCGCTACCGATCTTATCGACTTGATCGGTCCTGCCATGGAGCTGGCGGCAAAGGATGCGCTCGAAGATCTGGGAATCATGGACGAAGGGTCGGATGACTAATCATGAATAAAGCCGATTTGACGCGCTGGTCCTGGGTCGAGATCGACCGCGGGGCGCTCCGTCGCAACACGAGGGCCTATAAGAACTTGCTGAATCCACGTCAGCGCCTGTGCTGCGTGGTCAAGGCCGATGCTTATGGTCATGGAGCTGTTGAGTGCGCCAAGATCATGTATTCGGCCGGTGCCGACATGTTTGCCGTGGCGACGGTTAACGAGGGCGTTGAGCTCCGACAGGGCGGGATTACGAAACCAATCCTCATCCTAAGCGAGCCGCCTATCGAGGCCATTCCGACGTTGCTCGAGTTTGATATCATGCCCTCGGTCTATACGTCTGACTTTGCTCTTGCGTATGGCGAATGTGCCGTCGCGGCGGGCAAGGTGGGCAAGTATCATCTCGCCATCGAGACGGGCATGAATCGTATCGGCGTTCACTACACGCAGGTGCTCGACTTTGTCCGCGGTATAAATTTCCATCGCGGTATTCAGTGCGACGGCGTATTTACGCACTTCGCCACGGCCGATGAACCTTCGGGCTGGGACTACAAGCTGCAGTGTCAGCGCTTTACCGAGGCCGTTCAGGCCATTAAGGATGCGGGTTTTGAGTGCGGTATCGTGCACTGCGCCAACACGCCGTCCTCGATGCTCGACCCCTCGATGCATTTTGATATGATCCGCGCCGGCGTTGGCTTGTATGGCATGCAGCCGTGCGAGCTGAGTGGCCGCGTGATGCAGCTTGATCCCGTTATGAGCGTCCATGCGCGTGTGACGCGCGTGGCACACCCTGCGATGGGTGAGGGCGTGGGCTACGGTTTTACCTACCGCGTACCGCGTACGCGCGTTCAGATCTGCACGCTGCCGATCGGTTATGCCGATGGCCTATCGCGTACGCTTTCCAATCGTATGGATGTGCTGTATCGCGGCGAGCGTGTGCATCAGGTTGGCAATATCTGCATGGACCAGTTTATGGTCGCCATTCAGTCCAACCCGGCACACGAGATTCCCGAGGCCGAACATGGTGATGAGATGATTATTGTCGGCCGCGATGGCGATGCCGAGATCACTATGGACGAGATGGCGCGCCTACGCGGCACGATTAACTACGAGGTCGCCTGCGGCTTTGGCATGCGCCTCGACAAGGTCTACGTGTAGGAGCCGCTATGGGCGTCATGCACATCCCCGGCCATACCCATCAGGCACCACGTGAGGTCGCACTCGAGGAAATTGAGGCCGTTCTGGGCGATTGTCACCTCTGCCAGCTCTACCAGTCGCGTCACAATATCGTGTTTGGCGTGGGAAACCCCCGCGCTCGCGTGATGTTTATTGGTGAGGCGCCGGGCCGCAATGAGGATTTGCAGGGCGAGCCCTTTGTGGGGGCGGCAGGCGAGGACCTCAACGGCATTTTGTCGCTGGCGGGCCTCAAACGCGAAGACGTCTACATTGCCAACGTGCTTAAGTGCCGCCCGCCGGGAAACCGCAATCCGCGTCCCGAGGAAGTGCTGGCTTGCTCGCCGTTTTTGCGTGAGCAGATTCGAAGCATCTGGCCCGATATTATCGTGACGCTCGGCAACCCCGCGACGCACTTTGTGCTTAAGACCGAGATTGGCATTACTAAGCTGCGCGGCAGGTTCCACCAGATGGGGCATTTTGTAGTAATGCCCACGTTCCATCCGGCAGCGGCGCTGCGCAATCCGGCGTGGCAGGAGCTGCTGGAGGAAGACTTTAAGATGCTGGGCGACTATCTGGAGCGACATCCCGCACCAGAGGACGCCTCGGAATAATAAGGAGCATATATGTCCCTGGAGCGCCTGGGGGTAGGTACTTACAAAACGACTTGCGCTGCCGATACGGAGTACTTTGGCGAGCTAATTGCACCGTGCCTTGAGGACGGCGATGTGCTCATCCTGACCGGTGGCCTGGGAGTGGGCAAAACTCACTTTACCAAGGGCGTCTCGCGCGGGCTGGGCGATGGGCATATGGTTACGAGTCCTACGTTTGCGCTCATGGCCGTTCACGATCAAGGTCGTATTCCGCTGCTTCACTTTGATCTATACCGCCTGGAGCATGCTTACGAGCTCGAGGATACGGGCATTTTCGATGTGCTGGGCTATGAGGGTGCTTGCCTGCTGGAATGGGGCGAACAATTCCAGGACGAGCTGACGGATGAGTATCTTTCGGTGACGCTCAAGCGTGATGAGGGCGACAGCGATGTGCGAACGATAACGCTTGAGGCGCACGGTGACCGCGCAATGGAGCTTTCCCATTTGATTGATAAGGCTGTACAAGATGAGCTTGCATAACGATAACGCGCTGGTGGTGGCGCTCGATACCTCGACCGACATGCTTGCCTGCGCGGCAAGCTGGATTGATGGGCAGACGGGCGAGACGAAGCTCGTGAGTGGCGACCACATGTGTCGCCGTCACGCCAACGTTGAGCTCGTGAATACCGTTGATGGCGTGCTGGCTCAAGCCGGTCTGGATCGCAGCGATGTTGGTTGCTATGTGGTCGGCCGCGGCCCGGGGTCCTTTACGGGTGTGCGCATCGGCATCTCCACTGCCAAGGGCCTCGCGCGTGGTGCCAATGTTCCGCTGCTGGGCGTGTCGACGCTCGACGCTTGCGCTTGGACGGCGTGGAAGGCTGGCGTGCGCGGCAAGCTTGGTATCTTGGCCGATGCTATGCGCGGTGAGGTATATCCGGCGCTGTATATGCTGGTCGATGAGGGCCCCGAGCGTCAATTTGAGCGCGAACACGTGGTCAAGGCCGCCGTGGCGCTCGATGAGTGGCGCCGAGCAGCGGACTGGGACCAGGTTCAGCTGACCGGTGACGGTCTCGTGCGCTATGGCAAGCTGCTGGGTGGGGACGAGACCGCCCGCTGCGTGGAGCGCGACCTGTGGTGGCCTTCGGGCGAGGGCTTGCTGCTCGCGCACGCTGCGGGTGACGGCGATCCGGCTCGCGTCCTGCCGATTTACACGCGCCTTTCGGATGCCGAGGAAAACGAGCGCAAGCGTCTTGGTCTTGCCGAGAGTGCGCAGAGCGAAATTACGGGCGTTGCTGATGAGCTCGCCGGTCGTCATCTGCAGTTCCGTCCCATGGGCGCGGCGGATGCCGAGGGCGCGAGCACGCTGGAGGCTGCCTGCTTTGAAGGTGCCGGACACGAGGCGTGGACGCCGGGCATGTTCCTGTCCGAACTGGGCGAGGACGTCGCTGCGCCGCGTAGTTGGTGGGTGGCACACGACGACGGCAAGCTGCTGGGCCTTGCCGGCGGTATGGTCGTGGACGGTGATGTGCAGATTCTGGATGTCGCCGTCGACCCGGCACATCGCCGTGAGGGCATTGCCCGCAAGCTGCTGTCGCATGTGAGCTATGATGCCCAGATGCTCGGCTGCACCACGGCTTCGCTCGAGGTCGAGGACGGCAACGAGGGAGCGATCGCGCTTTATAACGCTCTGGGCTTTACCGAGGCAGGATGGCGCCGCGGCTACTATGGTGCCGGCAAGGATGCCATCGTCATGACGGCCCCGCTGCCCCTCGTGCTTCCGGTCGACAATGCTTCGCCCGAGCCGACGGCGGCAGAGCAGCGCGTATGGCCGCTGCCTGCGCCTGGGCGCTCCGAGGGGGAGCGTGCCGAAATTGAGCGCCGCCGCCTAGTGCTCGCTATCGAGAGTTCCTGCGACGAGACGGCCGTGGCGATTATCGATGCGGATGGCAATATGCTGGCCAACCAGGTGTCGACACAGATTGATTTCCATGCCCGCTTTGGCGGCGTGGTGCCCGAGATCGCCTCGCGCAAACACGTTGAGGTGATTGTGAGTGTCGTGGATGCGGCGCTCGAGGATGCCGCAGCATCGCTTGGCCTTGAGGATGGAGCCATTGTTCCCAGCGAGCTTGCCGCCGTGGGCGTGACACAGGGTCCGGGCCTGGTGGGCGCGCTCGTGGTTGGCGTCGCCTTTGCCAAGGGCTTTGCCTACGCTGCCGGCAAGCCGCTCGTGTGCGTCAATCATCTTGAGGGTCATCTGTTTGCCAACCTGCTGGCGCAACCCGACCTCAAACCGCCGTTTATCTTCACGCTTGTCTCGGGTGGGCACACCATGCTCGTGCACGTGAAGGCGTGGGGCGACTACGAGGTGCTCGGTGAGACGCTCGACGACGCTGTGGGCGAGGCCTTCGACAAGGTAGCCAAGGCGTTGGGTCTGGGCTATCCCGGTGGCCCCATCATTTCCAAGCTGGCCGAGACGGGCAACCCCAAGGCGATCGATTTCCCCCGTGCGCTTAACAGCAGGGGAGACTATCGCTTCTCGCTTTCGGGCCTTAAAACCGCTGTGACGCTCTACATTGAACAGGAGACCAAGGCCGGGCGCACGATTCACCTGCCCGATCTGGCAGCTTCGTTTGAGGCAGCTGTCTTTGACGTGCAGTACAAGAAGGCCAAAAACGCACTGCACGCTACCGGATGCAAGGAATACTGCATCGGTGGCGGCGTCTCGGCCAACCCGCATCTGCGCGAGATGATGATCAAGAAGCTTGGGCGTCAGGGGATTCGCGTAACGGTGCCGCCCTTGTCTGCCTGTACCGATAACGCAGCCATGATCGCGGAGGTCGCTCGCCGTAAATTCGACCGAGGCGAAATCTCGCCGTTCGATGTCGACGCCGATCCGAACATGACGCTGTAGCTGGTACGGCGCGGTCCCCGGACGGAGGGGCCGGATATAAGGTTTATCGCGAGTTCCGCACGCAAAGAAGGCCACTTAATGTGGCCTTCGTCTTGCGCAG
>URRT01000106.1 GCA_900550355.1 uncultured Collinsella sp. | reverse complement strand
GACCTCGGCTCCCGCTGCACGGTGTTCATGAACAGCAGCGTCGTTTCCGAGCAGCGGCGCGGTAAGGGTCCGGGCGACATCATGGCCGGTCTCTGCCGTTCGATTATCGAGAACGTGTTCACCAAGGTCATTCGCGTTTCAAATCTCAACCGTCTGGGCGACAAAGTCGTCGTCCAGGGCGGCACGTTCCGAAACGACGCGGTGCTGCGCGCATTCGAGCAGTATTTGGGCAAACCCGTCACGCGTGCGCCCCACCCGGGGCTGATGGGCGCTATCGGTATCGCCCTGCTCGCGCGCGAGGAATGCCGCAAGGGCGACGCCGGCACGTCGTTTATCGGGCTCGATGCCGTGGAGCGCTTCGAGCATCGCGAGTTCGGCGGCGTTACCTGCCGTCGGTGCAACAACCGCTGCCAGCGCGCGGTCGTGGCATTTGGCGACGGCTCGCTTTACGTCACGGGCAATCGCTGCCCGCGCGGCGGCGCCATCTCATGGGATGAGCTCGTGCGCGAGGTTCCCGCGGCGGAGGAGCTGCGTCCACAGGGTGCTTGCGAGGCACAGGCACCCGGCACGGGGCGCGACCGGACCGCGGCTGCCCCCAATCTCTTTGTCGACCGCGAGAAGCTGCTGTTCGAGTCGTGCCCCACGGTTCCCGTCTGCGGGGGGCGCGATGTCACGATCGGCATTCCCCGTGTGCTCGAGTTCTGGGACACCATGCCGTTCTGGTCGACGTTCTTCAGCACGCTCGGCTTTAAGGTGCGCGTCTCGGGACGCAGCACCAAGGCGATGTACGAGCGCGGTCTGGCGCACGTCACATCCGACACCGTGTGCTTCCCGGCCAAGCTCGTCCACGGGCACATCCGCAATCTCGTCGACGCCGGCGTCGACCGCATCTTCATGCCCATCATCACGACGGTGCCCACCGAAAACACCGCCTCTACCAGCGAGTGGATGTGCGCCGTCGTAAAGGGATACCCCTACGTGATGCGCAATTCCGATAACCCGGAGGAGCGTTTCGGCGTTCCGTTCGATACGCCGCTGTTCCACTGGTACGACGAGGGCGACCGAAACCGCCAGCTCAAGGCGTGGTGCAAGGAGACCTTCGATATCGATGCCGACCTGGTTGCCAAGGCGACCGAGCAGGCGGACCGCGCGCAGCAGACGTTTGAGAACCAGCTGCAGCTGCGCGGCAGGCAGGTGCTCGAGAACGTGCGCGAGGACGGCGGCTACGCGGTGGTGATCGCTTCGCGCCCGTACCACAACGACCCGCTGGTCAACCACGGGCTGCCCAAGCTCTTCTCTGAGCGCGGCATCCCCGTGCTGACGCCCGATGCGGTGCCGGGGGTCTGCAACGTCGATCTTTCCAACAGCCGCATCGACATCGTGAACAACTACCATGCGCGCATGCTGTCGTGCGCGGTCATCGTCGCATCGACGCCCGAGCTCGAGCTCGTGCAGATGGGCAGCTTCGGCTGCGGCCACGATGCGTATCTCACCGACGAGATCGCGCGCATGATGTGCGAGATGGGCTCCAAGGTTCCGATGATGATCAAGCTCGATGAGAGCGACGTCGCCGGTCCCATGGGCATTCGCGTGCGTTCGTTTATCGAGTCGGTCAACCGTCGTCGCGCGGAGGAGCGTGCCGAGGGCGCCCGGGTGCACGCGGTCCATCCGCTCGACGACCCGTATAAGGTCAAGTACACCAAGCGCGACCGGCACGACAAGATCGCGCTGGTCCCCAACACCTCCCATGCGTTCTGCAGGCTCATGACCGCGGCGATGCGCAATCAGGGCGTGCGCGCCGAGGCCCTTGATATCGGGCGCGAGGATGCCATCCGCCTGGGCAAACGCTATGTGCACAACGACATCTGCTTCCCCGCGCAAATCGTGATCGGCGAGGCGCTCGCGGCACTCGAGAGCGGTAAGTACGACCCGCACGACGTCGCCGTGGTGACTGGCAAGTATATCGGCGACTGCCGCCTGACGCACTACATGCCCCTGCTGCGCCGCGCGCTCGACGACGCGGGATACGACTATGTCCCGGTGCTCACCAACGACGACGTCGATGCCCACAATGCGCATCCGGGCTTCAAGCTCGGCCTTGGCCCGAGCATCCAGATCGCCTACGGTCTTCCCATGATCGATGCCCTCGAGGCCATGCTTAGGCGCATCCGTCCCTACGAGCTCGAGAAGGGCGCGGCGGACGCTGCGTTCGACCGCGCGCTCGATGAGGTTATCGAGGGCATGGAGCGCTCCGGGCTGAGAGGCCAGGCGACGGGCTTCAAACGCGCGCTTGCGATCATGGACGCCGTTCCGTACGACCGCTCGAACCCGCATCCGACCGTTCTCATCGTGGGCGAGTACCTGCTCAATTTCCATCTCGGCGCCAACCACGAGATCGAGCGCTGCCTCGAGGACAACGGGCTCGAGGTCATCGAGGCGCGCATGACCGACGTGATCCGCAAGACCTATTTCTACAAGCATGCGCAGTCGCGCGAGTTCCACGTCGACCTGTCGCTGCCCGAAAAGGCCTGGTACGCCACGGCGGACAACCTGTTCGAGCTCGCGCACGACCGTTGCGACCGCCTGGGCGCGGCGAGCCCGCTCTACGAGCCGCCGACGCGCATGCCCGAGCTCGTGCGCGCGAGCGATAAGATCCTGCACCATACGTTCGATGCGGGCGAGGGCGTGCTGATTCCGGCGGAGATTCTCGAGCACGCCAAGCGCGGCTGCCGCAACTTCGTGATCCTGCAGCCGTTCGGGTGTCTGCCCAACCATGTCGTGGGGCGCGGGCTCATCCATGCGCTCAAGGAGCAGTATCCCACGGCGCAGTTCCTGCCGCTCGACTACGATCCCGACGTGAGCTTCGCCAACGTGGAGAACCGTCTTCAGATGCTCATCATGAACGCCAAGGCGCAGGGGTGCGGTGAGGCGCATGGCGAGACCGCGTAAGGACGCCGATGCGCCCGATGCACGCACCCGTATCATCGAGGCGTTTTGGGAGCTCATCGAGAACAACAGCATCTTCGAGCTGTCGGTTGGCGAGGTGACCCGCGCCGCCCAGTGCAATCGCGGAACGTTTTACTACTATTTTCACGATTTCGATGAACTCGTCGCCATCGCCATAGCCCAGCTGCTGCAGGATAACGAGCTCATCACCGATGCCCTCTGGCATTTTTCGAGCGAGGGCGACCTTTCGGCGTTCGACCGGCGCGACGTCCGCTGCCTGCTGCGGCGCATCGTCATCACCATGAGGGCGGGTGCCGCCGAGCAGGTCGTGCAGGGCATCCATACGATCATCATCGACCGCGTGAGAGAGATCGTCCACCCCGACGGAGAAGAGCTCAAGGCAGATTCGAGCTTTGCGGTGGGCTTTCTGGTTTCGGGCATCATGGGCTTTGTGATGGCGGTCGGCTTTGCCCGGGAGGGCGGCGAGGAGATAGACCTCGAGCAGCTGGGGGACAGCGCGTGCGCGTACCTGAGGGCGGTCGCCATGCAGACGGTGGAAACGGTCGCGCAAGTCGAGGGCGTCGATACATCCGAGCTGCTCGAACGCGTCTCCAAGGAGGCCGATGCCTATCGCGCATCGCGTGCGACGAGTCCCGACGTGGTGAAAGACGCCTAGGGTTTCTCTTGCGGGGCGCCTGTCGCGCATCGCGCGGTGAGTCCCGCGATGCGGTCATAACCTGCATTCATGTGAGCCGGGTTTATAGATATTCCTCCAGCTGTTAACATAGACAACCTGTGGGTAAAGAGACAAAAGCGCCGCCGACGGGCGGGCGTTTTGATTTCGATGAACTCATGTAAGGAAACGAGCATGTTAGATAGATTTACCGATCGAGCGCGCAAGGTCATGTCGATGGCCAAACAGGAGGCGCTCGATCTGCACTCAAATAAGGTGGGCACCGAGCACCTGCTGCTCGCACTCGCCAAGGAGGACGAGGGCATCGCTGCCGAGGCGCTGCGCTCGCTTGATATCTCCTACGACGACATCATGGACACCCTCAAGGAGGTCCAGACCACGGTTCCCGAGCCCAGCGAGGAGACCGAGGCTGCCAAGCTTGCCTTTACGCCGCTCGTCATTAGCGTGATGGAGCGCTCCTTCCGCGTGGCGCGCGAGAACAACCAGACGTATGTGTCGACCGAGCACCTGCTCATCGGCATCGTCGAAGAGGGCAACGGCATGGCCATGGACATCCTCATGCGTCTGGGTGTGTCGTCTGCTTCCATTAAAAAGGCCATCGAAAAGCTCACCGCTAAGGATCAGGACAAGAAGCGTCCGCTCGCCGGAGCCGGCGCCGGGCGTCCCGGTGCGGGCCTGCCGTTCTTTAGCGGCTCGGACGCCTCTCAGCAAAAGGGGAGTGGCACCGATACGCTCAAGCAGTTCGCGACCAACCTCACGCAGAAGGCGCGCGACGGCGAGCTCGACCCTGTAATCGGTCGCGAAAAGGAAGTCCAGCGTATGATGGAAATTCTTTCGCGCCGCACCAAGAACAACCCGCTCATTCTGGGCGACCCCGGCGTGGGCAAGACGGCCATCGTCGAGGGCCTGGCTCAGCAGATTGCAGCCGGCAACGTGCCCGAGAACCTCATGAACCAGAATATCTGGACGCTCGACCTGCCAGGCCTCGTGGCGGGTGCCAAGTATCGCGGCGAGTTTGAGGAGCGCCTCAAGAACGTGATCCAGGAGGCCACCGAAGCCGACGACGTCATCCTGTTTATCGACGAGATGCACACTATCATCGGTGCCGGTTCTGCCGAGGGCTCCATCGACGCGAGCTCCATGCTCAAGCCCGTGCTCGCGCGCGGTGCCTTCCAGATTATCGGCGCCACCACGGCCGAGGAATTCCGCAAGTACCTCACCAAGGACCCGGCCTTCGAGCGTCGCTTCCAGACGGTAATGGTGAAGGAGCCAAGCGAAGAGCAGGCAGTGCGCATCCTCGAAGGCTTGCGCGATCGCTACGAGGCGCATCATCACGTGCATTTCACCGATGACGCACTGCGCGCCGCAGTAAGCCTTTCCGATCGCTACATCCAGGATCGTTTCCTTCCCGATAAGGCCATTGACGTTTTGGACGAGGCTGGCGCTCGCATGCGCATCCGCAACATGGTCCTGCCCGAAGAGGTGCAGAAGATCGCCGATGAACTGCGCAACGTCCGCACTCAGAAGGATGATGCCATCGCCAAGCAGGACTTCAAGCGCGCAGATATCCTGCACGAAAAGGAAGTAGAGCTTGTCGCCAAGCGCGATGAGGCGCGCAAGGCGTGGGAAGAAAAGAACAGCAACACGATTAACGAGGTTGCGGTAGAAGACGTTGCCGATGTGGTTTCCATGACCACTGGCGTGCCCGTTTCCAACCTTACTGAGGCGGAAACCGAAAAGCTGCTCCGCATGGAACAGGTGCTCCATGAGCGCGTTATCGGTCAAGATGAAGCAGTTACGGCTCTTTCGAAGGCTATTCGTCGTTCACGTTCGGGCCTGAAAGACCCGAAGCGTCCTGGCGGATCATTTATTTTCCTTGGTCCTTCGGGCGTGGGCAAAACCGAGCTTTCCAAAGCTTTGGCGGAATTTCTCTTCAATTCCGAAGATGCGCTTATCTCCTTCGATATGTCCGAGTACATGGAAAAGCACTCTGTGTCGCGTCTGGTTGGCTCGCCTCCAGGCTATGTGGGCTACGATGAGGGCGGTCAGCTTACCACGGCAGTGCGTCAGCGTCCGTATTCGGTTGTGCTGTTCGATGAAATCGAAAAGGCCCACCCCGATGTGTTCAATATCTTGCTTCAAATCTTGGAGGAAGGGCGCCTTACCGATTCGCAGGGTCGTGTTGTTGATTTCCGCAACACGGTTATCATCATGACTTCCAACGTCGGTGCGCGCGAAATCACGGCTACCACCCCCTTGGGCTTCACCTCAAGCGCCAATGGTGGCATGGACGACAAGGAAATGAAGCAGCGCGTGATGGGTGAGGTAAAGAAGCTTTTCCGCCCTGAATTCCTGAACCGCATCGATGAGATCATCGTCTTCAAGAGCCTTACCGAAGAAGAAATCGTTAAGATCGTCGATCTTATGATTGCCGATTTGCGCGAGCGTCTTATCGAGCAGAACATGTCCATCAACCTCACCGAGGCGGCGTGCAAGCTCATCGCCAAGGAAGGCACGGACGCCACGTTCGGCGCGCGTCCGCTGCGCCGCGCCATCCAGCGCTTGCTGGAGGATCCGCTGTCCGAGCAGATCCTCGAAGGCACGT
>URRT01000105.1 GCA_900550355.1 uncultured Collinsella sp. | reverse complement strand
GCGAATGGCCCGCGGCGGCAATGGCGTCAAACAGCACGCGATCGAGCAGCTCCGCCGGACCGGCGACGGAAGCGTCCCTCGCGCTCGCACTGGGCGACCACACCGCGTCGTACCCATCAACGAGCAATACAACCTGCTCATCGCAGGCCATCTCCAGCAGCTCAATGAGCACACCGAGCACCGAGTCAACCTCGTCCGCGCTCGCTACGCCACGCGCAACGCGTTCGATGTGACGCACCATATCTCGAGCTAAATCCGGAGCCTCGAAGAGCGCCAACAGGCGAGCGCACTCGCCCGAAAGAGCATCGCGCACGACGCCGGCAACAGCGGCGCCATGCCTCGCAGCGCCAGAAAAGTCCAGCGATATCACCGGATAGCAGGCGTACTCGTCCCGATAGCGCCCGCCGTCCGCATCCCAAATCTGAGTTCCGGCAAACAAGCTCCGGCAAGCATGACCAACCACGGGAAGCTCCAGAAAAGCCTTGAGCATCGACAAGTTCATGCTCTTGCCAAAACCCTCGGGTCGGCAGCACACCATAACGGACGCATCGCAATCCAGTATATCGGCAATAAACATGGTCTTGTCGACCAGCGTGCAGCAACCAAGAGCCTCCGCATAGTCGTACATGCCGATGGGCAAAACCACATCGTCGGTACAGCCGATTAGACGCACGCCAAAGCCGGCAGCACAACCATTATTTGCCTGTTCAGACATCGCAACGTTCCCCTTAAATCGCAGCATGATGCCAATTGTAATGACCGCCTCGCACGTACTGATGTCGGTACACAAACAGATCGGGCAACGGTAGCAACAGGGGGCGTGAGGGGGCATAACTAATCGTTGCACAACAAAACAGGGTCCGATGCAGCAGCACCGGACCCCGTCCCGACTCTTTAGTTATCAGACAGCCGAGAGGCTACTCCTCAGAACCGTCCTCACCAGCAGTCTTATTCTGCTGATCGAGCTTATGCTTGCCACTCACAATAGACGTGGCACCCAGCGTGGCCAAGCTTGCACTGGCAAGGCTCGCCATAACGATGAGGTCGCCCGTCTTGGGCATGTTACCGCCCGAAGACTTGGTCGTCGTGGTCGTGGTAGTCGTCGTGGTTGTCACCGTTTTGGAGTCATTATGCTCCTGGACATGGTCATCGGTATTTCCCTTACCGCCGTCCTCGCCCTGTTGCTTTCCGTCCTCGGTCTTACCCTTGCTCTCGTCCTTCTCCTTGGATTCATCCCTCGCGACCGCGGCCTGCGTCGTAGAAACCTGATCAAAATTGCTCTTGTCAGGAGACGAGTTGCTTACGCCAGCCATCAGCGAGGAACCAAACGTGTAGCCAAGCTGCACAACGAAAGAGGGCTTCTTGCCCGTCGAAGTAACGGGCGCGTCCGGCGCCTTATTCGAGTCGCCCTTGGAAGCACCAGAATCAGAAGCGGCGCCAGAGTTAGAGTCATTGCTAGAACCAGTATCGGCGGAAGAATCGCTCGAGCCAGTAGAAGAGTCGGAGGAACCAGCGTCGGTCGAACCAGAGGCGGCACTGTCCGTATTGCCGGCAGAGCTTGAAGACGAATCGCCCGCAGCAGAGCCGTTAGAATCTGAGCCGCTCGAGGTAGAGCCGTCGTTGGTAGTGCCGCCAGCAGAGCCATCGCCGCCAGTATCGATCGAGGGCGCATCCATCTTGTCATCGTTGGCATCGTCACTCGAGTCGTCATTCGAATCAGGCGTCGGCGAAGGTGCCGGCGTGGGCTCGGGCTGCACGGGCTCCACAGGCGTTGCCGCGGCAGCCTCGTCCTCGGCGATATAGACCAGACAATCCTTGAGCTCATTGCGATAGCGGTTCTTCCAGCCCTCATGATACTGGGGCTGGCTTGCATACTTGGTCGCCACGTTATTGACCACGCTGTTGGAAAGCGCCGTCACAAACTCGCGGTCCGTCATGCTGTTGGAAAGGTTTGCCCAGCGGAAGAAGTCTCTGCAGCCACCGGTGCCGCACATGTTGGTAATACTCCACACCATGCCTTTGACACAATCGGCGCGACCGGAAATATCAATGCCCAGAGCGCTCTTGAGCCACGCCTCGGTCACCGCATAGTAGGAGTTGTACGCATACGCATCCTGCAGCGCCGAGAACTCAGCGGGGTCGGCGTTATAAGCACCCTGGAAGGCCTCCTGCGCAATACGACCCAGCTCGGTGAGCTGGCCGTTCGCATACATGGGGTTGTTCGCGTTGGAAATCTCGCCGCCGCGATCGATCGCAGACTTAAGCATGCCGTACTTAGCAGAATCGTAGTTGTAGACCTGCTTCATAAACGGAATGAGCGACCAACGACGGTCGAACTGGTAATAGCCCAGCGCGTTATAGCCGTCGCCATACGAAAATCCCTGGTTATAGTTGCCGTGGCTCTCGTATTTGGTGAAGTACTTCATCTCGGCGGTCACGTTGACAAACGAAACGCCCTGAACCGACCTCAGCACGCCCGAGAAGGACTGCTGGGTGTAAAGGCCCTTATCAATATCGGTGGCATCCGAGGCAACGCCCGGCGTGGGCTCCTCGGCAACAGCAGTCACAGGCGCGGCAACAGTGCCAAACGAAAGCGCCAACGTCAGGCCCGCGACAATTGCGGAATGCTTGGGCTGCATAGATCCTCCCTGCATTGGTATAGTTAAAGTGCAGTTTGCAAAGATGTATCTAAGTATTACAGCTAGCCCGTTGTTGCACAACAACCCCTCGGTAAACGGCAACAACCCTCCGCGAAATCTTAAGGAATTAAACAAACTGGTCGTCGGGCGCCATCAGAAGCTCGCCGTAACGCTCCATCAGTCCGTCCCTCAACTGGCAGAAAGCGGGAATATAGGCGTTCAAGATGCGCTGAATCAAATCTTGAGCGAGCTTGTTGTCATAGATATGAACGTTCGTATTGCGGTCTCTGAGCATATCTAACCAGGCCGCCTCATCAATAAAGTCGTAGAATCGGTAGGCCTCCTTCAAGATGGCACGAGGAGACCCCGACGCGGCAAGCGTGGCACCCTCATACTCGAGCAGACGCTTAAGGAGCTTCCAGCTCAGTTCAAATTGAAGATTGAACTTATTAATCAATCCACTCTGAACAAAATCATTATTGAGATCCTGATTGGGCGCATCCTCAAGATTCGCCAAGGCGCTGGCAAAGTTCTCATATTTTTTCATACAGAATCACACCATCCCTGGCAATTTCATCGAGCAATTGCTGCGATAAGGACTCGTCGAGATTGACGACATCTACATCTAAAAGAGTATCAAGACGCTCGTCGATCAAATATGAGAAACGGCCGAAATCCCGGCAACCTGCTACGGCGATGTCAATATCGCTCTTGGGCAAGTTGTCGCCTCGAGCACGAGAACCAAACAACATGACCTTCTCGGCGTCACATTCCCGAGCAAAAACTTTGATTTGCTTGTACACCTTGTCGAGAGATGTCATTTGCACCCCTACAGCTTAATGTCAAAGTTGATCTCGGGGACGGCGGCTAGGTCTGCCAGGGTCACGCCGTCAACGTACTTTTCGATCACGTCATCCAGGCCGCGCCAGAACTTGACCGTTGAGCACAGATCGCTGCGGGTGCAGCTGTTGTCGATGCCATCGCACGCCACCGGAGCCGTGCTGCCCTCGACGGCACGCAGGATGTCGCCGGCACGCACCTCGGAGGGGTCCTTGGCCATCATGTAGCCGCCGCCCTTGCCGCGTACGCTCTTAAGCAGGCCCGCCTTCATAAGCGGACGAACCAGCTGCTCCAAATACTTTTGCGAGATGTGCTCGCGGTCGGCGACCTCGCGCAAGGCGATTTTGCCCTCGACGTCGCCAAGCGCTGCGATATAGATCATCAGTCGGAGGGCATAGCGGCCCTTAGAAGAAATGAGCATACCTACCCTCCCGTTGTTCCTGGGACAAAATACCAGGCTTGTTTGTCCCAAATCTTATGAACGCGGAGCAAACAAACCTGATTATTATGTCCCACATCTGAAAAGTCGAGTGGATTAGTCGGGTTTTCCCTTGACTAACGCCGAACCCATAGTAACTTTATTCCGAGAAGATTCCTAGGGTTTAGTACACCTATGAGTACACCATACATAGAGAGGGACAGCATGAGCGCAAATCCGCTGCTTTCCATCGAAGGTCTGACCGCCTCCGTGGACGAAAAGACCATCCTCCACAACGTCAACCTCAACGTCGCCGCCGGCGAGACCCATGTGCTGATGGGACCTAACGGCGCCGGCAAGTCCACTCTCGGCCACCTGGTCATGGGCGACCCCGTCTATACCGTCAACGACGGCCGCATCGTCTTTGACGGCCAGGACATCACCGAGCTCACCACCGACAAGCGCTCCCGCGCCGGCCTGTTCCTGAGCTTCCAGGCCCCGGTCGAGATCCCGGGCGTGCCGCTGTCGAGCTTTTTGCGTGCCAGCATCGCCGGCCGCCCCGGCCTGGAGATGAAGGGCAAGGAGTTCCGCCGTCGCGTCAAGGATCTCGCGGCCGAGCTCAACATGGACACCGCCTACCTCAACCGTGAGCTGGGCGTTGGCTTCTCGGGCGGCGAGAAAAAGAAGGTCGAGATGCTCCAGCTTCTGCTGCTGCAGCCTAAGCTCGCCATCCTGGACGAAACCGACTCGGGCCTGGACGTCGACGCCCTGTCCACCGTCAGCCATGGCATGGACGCCTACCGCAAAAGCTGCGACGGCTCCATGCTCATCATCACGCACAACACGCGCATCCTGGAGCACCTGGATGTCGACCGCGTCCACGTTATGGTCAAGGGCCACATCGTGCGCGAGGACGATGCCTCGCTGATCCCCTGGATCGACAAGAACGGCTTTGAGACCTTCGAGCGCGAGGCCGCCGAGCAGCGCGCCAAGGCCGAAGCCGCAGCTGCCGAGCAGCAGGCGTAAAGGGGCGACGCAATGACCAAGAACCGCACCGAGGTCGCGGACATCGACCGCAGCCTCTACGACTTCACCTATGACGAGGAGGGATTCGAGCGCCTCGACGCCGGTATCACGCCCGACATCGTGCGCGAGATCAGCGCCAAGAAGGACGAGCCGCAGTGGATGCTCGACCTGCGCCTCAAGTCCCTCGAGATCTTCAATCGTTTCCCCGACCCGACGTGGGGCCCCTCCATCGAGGGCCTGGACATGGACAACATCGTCACCTACGTCAAGCCCAACACCGACCAAAAGCACGACTGGGAGTCGGTGCCCGACGACATCAAGGACACCTTTGAGCGCCTGGGCATCCCCGAGGCCGAGCGCAGCTACCTGGCGGGCGTCGGCGCGCAGTACGACTCCGAGCTGGTCTACCACAACATGCAGGACACCGCGTCCAAGATGGGCATCGTCTACTCCGGCATCGAAGAGGCCCTGCACGACCCGCAGTGGGAGCCGCTCATCCACGAGAAGTTCATGACGCTCATCCCGCCCACCGACCACAAGTTTGCAGCCCTGCACGGTGCCGTGTGGTCGGGCGGCTCGTTTGTCTACGTGCCCAAGGGCACCAAGCTCGATTTTCCGCTGCAGAGCTACTTCCGCCTCAACGCCAAGGGCGCCGGCCAGTTTGAGCACACGCTCATCATCGTCGAGGACGATGCCGACCTGCACTTTATCGAGGGCTGCTCCGCACCCAAGTACAACGTTGCCAACCTCCACGCCGGCGCTGTTGAGCTGTTTGTGGGCAAGCGCGCACACCTGCGTTACTCGACTATCGAGAACTGGTCCAAGAACATGTACAACCTCAACACCAAGCGTGCGCGCGTGGACGAGGACGGCGACATTGAGTGGATCAGCGGCTCCTTTGGCAGCCACGTCCTTATCTCTCCCCCATGAGCGTGCTCAACGGCCGCCGCGCCCGCTCGAGCTTTACCGGCATCACCTTTGCCGGCGCCGGCCAGAACCTCGATACCGGCTGCAAGGTCGTGCTCAACGCACCCGAGACATCGGCAACCGTCGAGACCAAGGGCATCTCCAAGAGCGGCGGCATCCAGACCTTCCGCAGCTCCATTGTGGCCACGCCTAAGGCCGAGGGCTCCAAGGCAACCGTGAGCTGCCAGTCGCTGATGCTCGACGACCAGAGCCGCTCCGACACCATCCCCGCCATGGACATCCGCGCCAAGAACGTCGACATCGGCCACGAGGCCACCATCGGACGTATCGGCGACGACAAGGTGTTCTACCTGATGAGCCGCGGCATCTCGGAGGAAGAGGCCCGCACCATGATCGTCAACGGCTTTGCCAACCCGGTCTCCAAGGAGTTGCCGCTGGAGTACGCCGTCGAGATGAACAACCTGATCAAGCTCGAGATGGAAGGAGCGATCGGATAATGAAACAGACCACGAACACCGCCGCCACCACGCTCGAGCAGGTTAATGC
>URRT01000104.1 GCA_900550355.1 uncultured Collinsella sp. | reverse complement strand
GGAGGCCCCAGGGCTTACCTCCCAAATCGCCCTCGGACATGTCAGGACCCCGCCGTGCGCTTCGCGCCGCGGGGTCCTTCCGTCCTGCGGAAAGATTTGGGAGGTAAGCCCTGGGGCCTCCTGCGGTAACTAAGGAGGCCGTGGCTATTCGTCTTCTTGCTGCGGGTGCCTGGTCTGAAATTAAGTTGCGGTGAAATAGTTCCTGCTTAGCCCGCAAATGGCTGAATCTAAGAACTATTCCACCGCAACTTACGAATGATCGGAGCGGCTACAGCACAAGCGTCGGCGTTCGTTTGATGGTCCGCCACGAAAAGGAGCCATCTACTACGTTTAACTCGATGGGGCCAACCATGACCGCATTTTTCGAAAAGCGACAGGCCTTCTACCTGCGGTTTTATTTTTCGTTTTCCCGGCATGGTTGAGGTTATCCAATTAAACGTAGTAGATAGGCCCATTTTGTGGCATACGGCCCATTCAAGCCCAATCTCGAAGGCTAAAGAGAGCCTCTCATCCACGCTTGCGAGCGAAAACCAAATAGAATGAAAGGCAAATGGAAAGCCCGTTTGACGAGCGGAGGACATATGCGGGACGTAGCCGAAAGCGACTGGAAGCTGTTTAAGAAAATGCTTCCTCAATGGCAAGAACGTTATATGGAAAAGCTCATCGGCCAGTACGTTGAGATGCTGAACGGCGACAGTGAAGCGTCCAGTAGATTTTGGGCACTAGAAGAGCGCCTCAATAGAGACAAGCTGTCCTCAGGTGTAATTGCAAACGACATTCGCCGCAGCACAATGCACCGCGAGATAGCCAATTTGCTTATCGACAGCGTGATCGCCCTCGACGACCTTGACGGTTTTACCGAGGACATTAAGAGCTATGCGCAACACTGGATTGGCCAGTAAGAGCACCGAACGACAAACATCCCCAGCAAAACGGGGCAAACGCCGGACCACCTAATGGTTGTCCGGCGTTTGCCCCGATAAAACCTGCCAAAATAAACCTGTCCCTTTTTGGCAGGTTACTCGGCGCTCTTGAGGGCGCCGACCATGTCGATCTTATTGAGGGTACGGTTGGTGGCGAGGTTGACGATAAACGTAAAGCCGAAGGAAAGCACCACGGCAAGCACGTAGCTCAGCGGCTCGACTTCGACGTCAAAGTACAGCGACGGCATCTGCAGGATGTACGTAAAGCTCTCGGCAAGCAGGCCACCCAGCGGCACGCCCAGTGCGGTGCCAATCGCCGTGAGGATCAACGTCTCCTTGTTGACGTAATGGTGTACCTCGCCACGGCGGAAGCCCAGCACCTTGATGGTCGCCAGCTCGCGCTCGCGCTCGGAGATATTCGTGTTGGACAACGTAAACACCACCACAAACGACAGGCACGCCGCCATAAAGGTCACGAGCACCACGACGGAATTGATGATAGTGAAGTTCGCCTCGTAGTTCTGCCAATGTTCGGCCGTGCTCGAGATGGTGAGCCAACCGTCACTCTTAAGATTCTTGCTAAACGCAATCTGGTCGGCCGACGAGCCCTTAAGCAGCACAAAGATGCCGTTAAGACGCGCGCTTCGGCCGAACGCGCGCTTATAGGTGCCCTGCGTCATATAGAGCGTGTTGCCCAAATAGTTGAGCGAGATGTCGCTGACTTTGACCTTGGCGACGTTGAGCGACGAATCCTGGACCTGCGCCGTGTCGCCCGGCTGAATCCCAAGAACCAGCTGTGAACTCTTGCTCAGATACACGTCTCCGTCACGCAAAGACAGTGGCTCTTTGGACTCATCCTCGAGACGCGCGTAGTCGTCCAGGTCGTTCGTGCGGTCATCGGGCACCACGATCAGCTGCACGGTCTCGCTCTTGCCGCCAAATGTAAAGGTGACGTTGTCGGTCATAATCGGCAGCGTCGAAGACACCGTCACGTTAGAATCCTTAGCCGCGCTGCGCTCATCCAATGCCGCGCACGTCTGCGAAAAATCGTCGGGATTGGCAACCGCCAGCAAGTCATAGCGCGTGATATGCCCATACTGCTTGGGCGAAAGCGCAACCGACGTGTCGCGAATACCCATACCGCAGATCACAAGCGCGGTGCAACCCGCGATACCGAAGATGGTCATAAAGGCGCGCTTTTTGTAGCGAAACAGGTTACGTGCTGCCACCTTGTTCAAAAAGCCCATGCGGCGCCAGATAAAGCCGATGCGCTCGAGCAAGATACGCGAGCCGGCGCGCGGGGCCTTGGGGCGCATGAGCGAGGCCGGAGTCTCGGCCATCTCGTGGCGGCAGGCGATAATCGTGGCGCCCACCACGCCCACGGCAAACAGCGCCACCGAGACGATCGAGGACACGATGTCGTACGAAAGCAACATCTGGGGCAGCGAGTACATGTCGTCGAACACCGTAAACAAGAACAGCGGCAGGCCCACAAATCCGATGATGTTGCCGAGCACGCCGCCGATCAGACAAGCCCACAGCGCATAGTCCACGTATTTGGACAGGATGCGTCCGCGCGAATAGCCGAGCGCCTTATACAGGCCGATGAGCGTGCGCTCCTCCTCGACCATACGCGTGGCGGTGGTAAGGCTGATGAGCACGGCGACGATAAAGAAGATGAACGGGAACACCGTGGCGATGGCTTCAATTGACGAGCTATCGCTCTCCACGCTCGAGTAGCTTGCGATATTGCCGCGGTCCTGGATGTACCAGGTGCATTCTCCCAGATCGGAAAGCTCGGCGCGGGCGTCGGCAAACTGTTGGTCGGCGGCGGCACGGCGCTGGTCCAGGTCGGCTTGCGCCTGCGCACGCTCGTCGCTGCCCTCGGCCATGCGATTGATGTTGTCCTGCTCGATCCCAAAGAGCATGGCGGCCTGACGCTCGGCCGCATCCAAGCTTGTCGGCGTGTCGACCGTCAGCTCCTGAGCGCGCGCCTTCTCACGCTCCTCGCGGATCTTCTCTATATTGCCCTTGACCTCATTGATCTTTGCCGCGTAGGCATCCGAATATGAGTTGAGATCCTTGGCTCCCTCGACGACCACGTGGACCGCGGAGTAGGAAGAAGATGTCGCGGCGTCCTCGCTCACATAGAACTTATAGTCCGCCGCCGAGGCGGCACGGAAGGCGTTGACCGTCGAGTCGGAGCTCACATCAGTGGGATCGAGAACCTCGGCCGTGATGGTGTAATCGCCATCGGCAAACTGGTCCTTAGCGCTTTGGTTCGACGAGCTCGCGTCATTGGCGGCAAAGCTCACGGTATCGCCGAGCTTTTTGCCCGAAGCCTTCAGGAACTTCGATGTCACCGCAACCTCATCGGCGCTCTCGGGCAAATCGCCGTTCACGAGCACCGGCTGATCGATGTTCTCCTTGGAGAGACTTTGCACGACCACGCGCTCGCGCGTTGTGCCCACGGCGGTGTAGGCGGTCTCGGTGTAAATGCCCTCGGCCGTCTCGACGCCATCGACCTCTTGGATAGCCGCAAGATCGTCGCGCGTAAGGCCATAGGTCGACTGCACGTTAACGTCATAGACATTTTGCTGGTCGAAGTAGGCATCAACCGAATCACACAGGTCCTCGCAACCCGCCTTAAGGCCGCACATCACGCTCACGCCAAGCGCGGTGATGACCACGATTGACAAAAAGCGCTTAAGACTGCCTCGGATTGTGCGGTAGATGCCACGGCGAAAAACCGTCGGCACCATATCGTTTGAGCTTTGGGCAGTGCGGTAGGTCGTAAAATCCTGCTCGCGCTCCGTGTTCTGCGCGTCGCGGCGTTGGCTGTTTTGGCGGTCCTGATCCATGGGCGCTACCACTCGATCGTCTCGATAGGCACGGGATTTTGCTGGACCGTCTCGCTCTCCACGCGGCCGCTCTTAAAGCGAATCAGGCGATCGGCCATGGGCGCGAGCGCGGAGTTGTGCGTGATGATGATGACCGTAATGCCCTGCTTGCGGCAGGTATCCTGCAGCAGCTGCAAGATCTGCTTGCCGGTTTTATAGTCGAGCGCGCCCGTGGGCTCGTCGCACAGAAGCAGCTTGGGGTTCTTTGCCAGTGCGCGGGCGATGGACACGCGCTGCTGCTCGCCGCCCGAAAGCTGTGCCGGAAAGTTGCCCAGGCGCTCGCCCAGGCCAACCTGGCGAAGCGTTTGTTCGGCATCGAGCGAATCGGGGCAAATCTGAGCTGCGAGCTCAACGTTTTCGAGGGCCGTCAGGTTGGGGACCAGATTGTAGAACTGGAAGACAAAGCCGACGTCGGCGCGGCGGTATTCCACGAGCTGCGCCTCGTTAGCGGAGCTCACGTCGCGCCCGTCCACCGTCACGGTGCCGGAAGTTGCCGTGTCCATGCCGCCCAAGATGTTGAGCGCCGTCGTTTTACCGGCGCCTGAAGCACCCAAAATGATGGCGAGCTCGCCGCGCTCGACCGTAAAACTCGCGCCGTCGAGTGCGTGAATGCGGGCGTCGCCCTCGCCGTATGCCTTGATGACGTCTTTGAATTCGATATAGGCCATCGATTAATTCCCATCTGGTCGGATAACTCTTTAGTATTACCCATTTCGCACCGACCAAAAAGGGACAGGTTCATTTTGGCAGGTTTTATATGGGGAAACGGCAGCTATAGATGAGGCGCCGGGGAGGCAGAGAAATCATCGATGGGGTCAGGCCGACCGCCAAACACAACGCACGCATCTCAATCTGTCAGCCAAATCATTCGAACAGCTGTTCGTTTCTATGATATGATTCCGCTATCTAAGCAGGCCAATACGCAGAAAGGCGGCCAACATGGCGTTCGACTTTAAGAAGGAATGCAAGGAGCTCTACAGACCTGCAAGCAAGCCGAGTATCATAACTGTCCCGCCTATGAGCTACGTTGCCGTTCGCGGAAAGGGCGACCCAAATACCGAAGGTGGCGAGTATCAAAATGCCCTGCCGCTGCTTTACGGCATCGCCTATACCGTCAAGATGTCAAAGAAAGGCTCAAGGAGTATCGAGGGCTATTTCGACTTTGTGGTACCGCCGCTCGAGGGCTTCTGGTGGCAAGACTCCCCGAGCGGCGACATCGATTATGTACGCAAGGACGATTTCAACTTTATCTCGTGCATCCGCCTGCCCGATTTCGTCACTCAGGATGACTTTGACTGGGCGGTCGCGGAAGCCACGGCCAAAAAGAAACTGGACTTTTCTGCCGTCGAGCTGCTTAAAGTTGACGAGGGTCTCTGCGTTCAATGCATGCATACCGGACCCTACGACAGCGAGCCGGCAACCGTAGACGCCCTGCATGAATATGCGACCGAGCAGGGCTATGTCCCCGACTTCTCAGACACCCGTTTACATCACGAAATCTATCTTTCCGATCCACGCAAGTGTGCGCCGGAGAAACTTAAGACTGTGGTTCGTCATCCTATCAAGCGCGCTGAATAGCGTGGAGCGTCATTTCACGCGCTGGGTTTTAAGCCAGCCAACCAGCCGCCTCCTAGGCTGTCAAGCAATTATCTTGACGCGGCCCGTCGCATCTTATAAGTTTGTTTTGCTAAAGCTGGAAAGCCTCTCAACGATGCGCAACTCCAGCTCTTTTTCTATCAAGAGGCTTAAATGAAATACCGGAAGTCGCGGATATCCATCAACGAACAAATAGCACTATTGACAGAAAACAAGGGTCTTAAGTGCTCTGATCAAAGCGAACTCGAGCGAGCTTTGGTCGAAGTCGACCACTACAGACTGTCGGCCTACTGGTTTCCCTACAAAACCAAATGCAAGTCCGGGATTACCATCTTTCGCGAAGGCACAGCATTCGAAACCATCATCTACACGTATGAATTTGACCGAGCCCTCCGGCAGTTAATGTTTGATGCGGTCGGCAGAATTGAGATCTAGCTCAGAAGCAGAATTGCCTATCTTGCCTCTGAGGAACGCGGGCCTTTCTGTTACCCAGATGTCGCCATAACGAGGCTCAACTCGGCATGTCCATCGCGCTTTGCGCCGCGCTGGGCTGCGCAGCCGTCTTTGGCAGCGCCACCAATACGCTGCTCGCGCCGATCCTTATTGGCTGCGAAGTCTTCGGCTTTGGTGACTTGCCGAAGTTCTTTATTGTCTGCGTCGTGGCTTACCTGTTCAACATGGATAAGTCGATCTACGCCCTGCAGAAGCGGGCGTAGATGGATGTCCAAGCAGGTGGTCTCAACCGGAAACGGCGTCTTGGCTATGCAAAGTGCCCTGGCGCTATTCCTCGTACGCGCCCTCAAGCCGAAGCAGCCACTCCTTGCGATCAAGCCCGCCGGCATATCCGTTAAGCGAGCCGTCGGCGGCAACCACGCGATGGCACGGCACAATGATCGAAATGGGATTACGCGCGACCGCGGCCCCCACGGCACGGGGAGACACAACGGGTGCTTCGTTTCCCGGCACCCGATGGCGGG
>URRT01000103.1 GCA_900550355.1 uncultured Collinsella sp. | reverse complement strand
GAGCACATTAAGTGCTCTTCGGCTCGTGCGGAATCTACGAAAACCAAGCAGGCGGACACGCCTTAGGTATCGATTACTTCAGTCTGTAATGACTTCTCTGAGGCTTAAACAAACACACAGAATAACACAGGTAGTTGGGGTTATTGCGTATATATAAAATAGCCTCCGACCGCGGGTGGTCGGAGGCTATTTGCAAACACGTTTTAGGCTGGCTTAGCCGTAGATTCGCTGGGGCTGTTCTTCGCCCTTTACGGAGGCTTCGGTCACGATGACCTTGGCGACGCCCTCCTCGCTGGGCAGGTCGAACATCGTCTGCTGCAACACGTCCTCGCAGATGGAGCGCAGGCCGCGGGCGCCGGTCTTGCGGGCGAGCGCCATGCGGGCGATCTCGTGCAGGGCGGCATCCTCAAACTCAAGCTCAACGTCCTCGAGCTGGAACATCTTACGGTATTGACGCACCACGGCGTTCTTGGGCTCGGTCAGGATCGACACCAGGTCATCCTCGTCGAGCGCCTGCGTCTGGGTGACGACGGGCGTACGTCCCACAAACTCGGGGATCATGCCAAAGGCGTTGAGGTCCTGCGGGAGCACCTGGCGCAGCAGATCGTTCTCGTCGACCGAGGTGGGGCCGGCGATCTCGGAGTTAAAGCCCACGCCCTTGTTGCCCACGCGATCGGCGATGATCTTGTCCAGACCCACAAAGGCACCACCGCAGATGAACAGGATGTTGGTCGTGTCGATCTGCAGCAGCTCCTGCTGGGGATGCTTGCGGCCGCCGGTGGGCGGAACGCTTGCCACCGTGCCCTCAAGAATCTTAAGCAGCGCCTGCTGAACGCCCTCGCCCGAGACATCGCGGGTAATAGAAAGGTTCTCGGCCTTGCGGGCGATCTTATCGATCTCGTCCACGTAGATAATGCCAACCTGCGCGCGCTCAATATCGCCATCGGCAGCGTTGATGAGCTTGAGCAGGATGTTCTCAACATCCTCGCCCACGTAACCGGCCTCGGTGAGTGCGGTGGCATCGGCGATGGCAAACGGCACCTCGAGGATGCGCGCGAGCGTCTGGGCCAACAGGGTCTTGCCGGTACCAGTGGGACCGAGCAGCAAGATGTTGGACTTGGCGAGCTCCACCTCGTCCATATCGTTGTCGAACTGCGAGCCCATGCCGCCGTCAAAAGCGGACACCGCAACGCCGCCCTCGATCACGCGGCGATAGTGGTTGTACACGGCAACCGACATAGCGCGCTTGGCGTCCTCCTGACCCATGACATAGGCCGAAAGCTCGTCATAGATCTCGTGCGGCGTCGGCACGTGCGTGATGACCTGGCGGTCGTCCTCGAGCTCAAAGCCCTCGGTCTCGGGGTCCACGGCGGGCTGCCCAGCAGCCTGGCCGTGGTCGTTGAGGAAGCCTGGCAGCTTGCCGTTGCGGGCAGCGTCCATAAAGTCCGAAGCCAGCGACTCCTCCAGAATCTCGGAGCAAGCGGCGACGCACTCGTCACAGATAAAGATGTTGGTCGGGCCCTTTACGAGGCGACGGACCTGGCCCTGCTCTTTTCCGCAGAAGGAGCAGCGGATAGGGTTGCCGTTCTCGTCAAAGTTGTCCTGCATGTTTCCTGCCATCCTAGGCATCCTTCGCGGCGAGATCGCGCGAGGTGACGATACGGTCAATCAAGCCGTAGTCGAGGGCCTCGGCAGCGGTCAGGTAGTTGTCGCGCTCTGTATCGGCCTGGACCTTCTCGATGGGCTGGCTCGAGGCGTCGGACAGGATCTGGTTGAGCTCGCGACGGGTCTTCTTGATCTCCTCGGCAACGATCTCAATCTCGGTCTGCTGACCCTGGGCACCGCCGCTGGGCTGGTGAATCATGACCTTGGAGTGCGGCAGGCAGAAGCGCTTGCCCTTGGCGCCGGCCGAAAGCAGCACAGCGGCCATAGACGCGGCCATGCCGACGCAAATGGTGGAGACCTGCGGCTTAATGAAGTTCATGGTGTCAAGAATCGCCAGGCCGGAGTAGACCTCGCCACCGGGCGAATTGATGTAGAGCGAGATATCCTTCTCGGCATCCTGGCTCTCAAGATGCAGCAGCTGGGCAACGACCAGGTTGGCGCTGACGGAGTTGATCTCCTCGCCCAAGAAGATGATGCGGTCGTTGAGCAGGCGCGAATAGATATCGTAGCTGCGCTCGCCGCGCGGCGTCTGCTCGATAACGTATGGCACGAGGGCGGAATCGAACTTAGCGATCATACGCATCTCCATTTCTCTCTTGCGGACCAAATTGGTTCTAGATAAACGTACGGTGCCCGCATGCTATGCATTGGCTGGCACCGTACGAAGCAACCGGATAACCGGTGTATAACTTTACCCCATCACGGGCGCACGCATGCGCTCGCGGGCAAGGTGGCGAGAATTACTCGGCGTCCTTGGCGGTCTCGTCGACCTCGGTCACCTTGGCGTTCTCGACCAGGTGGTCGACGGCCTTGGAGCGACGGATGGACTCGCGGACAGCAGGCATGCGGCCATCGGCGATGAACTCGGCCTTGGAAGCCTCGACGTCCTTGACGCCGGCCTTCTCGAACTCCGCGTTGACGTCGTCCTCGGTGACCTCGATCTTGAGCTCACGGGCGAGGGCGTCCAGAGCCAGGGACTCGCGGGCAACGTCGTTGGCCTGCTTGTGCAGGTCGCCGATGAACTGCTCCATGGTCAGGCCGGAAGCGGGCAGCCAGGTGTCGAGCGTCATGCCGCGGGCAGCGAGGTTGGACAGGAAGTTCTGGCCAAGCTCCTCAAAGACGGACTGCTCGTAGTCGGCGTCCATCTCGTCGAGCTGCAGGCGCTCGGCGAGAGCGGAGACGCAACGGCTCTCCTTCTCGGCCGGGAGGCGGGAAGCCTTGTCCTGCTCGATCTCGATCTTGATGGCGTCGCGCATGGCATCGATGCTGTCGAAGCCGAAGTCGGACTTGACGAGCTCGTCGGTGAGCTCGGGGGTGATGCGGACCTTGATGCCCTTGACGGTGACCTCGACGGTGTGGGTCTCGGCCTCCTCGCCCTCCTCGACCTCGTCGGTCCAGGTGACGGTCTTGACGTCGTCAACGTTAGCGCCGATCAGAGCCTCGTTGAACTCGGCGGGGTTGCTGTCGCTACCGGCGATGAGCATGCGGCCCTCGGCGGCGAAGTTGTCGGCGTTCTCGACGGCCTTGAGGTCGACGGTCACATAGTCGTCAGCCTCGACGGCGCGACCCTCGACGTCCTCGAAGGTGGCACGGTAGTTGAGAAGCATCTCGACCTGGTTGTTGATCTCGGACTCGGTGACCTCCGCAGGGGGCATCTCGATCTCGACAGCGTCGAAGGAGGAGAGCTCAGCGGCGGGACGCAGGGAGAACTCAACGGTGTAGGTGTAGTCCTCGTGATCCTTGGCGAGGTCGAGCTCCTTGTAGTCACCGTTCTTGGTGGGGACGATGTCCAGCTCGTTGAGGACGGCGGGCTCGTTGGCGGCGATCAGGTCGTTGGTGGCCTGAGCGAGGGTAGCCTCGGCGCCAAGAGCGGAGTCGATGACCGGACGGGGAGCCTTACCGGCACGGAAGCCCGGGAAGCGGTACTTCTTGGCGGTGTCCTTGTAGGCCTTCTTGATCGCGGCGTCGACGTCGGCGGCCGGGATGGTGACCGTAGCGGTGAGCTTGGCGTCCTTGACGTCAGAAGCGGTGATGTTCAACACGTTCCTCCTCATACTGCCCAGCTTATCTGAGGTGCTGGTACCTTTATGCAACAAAGAGTCGCGACGGCCGAAGCCGACGCAGATGCGTTGGTGCGGGCGAAAGGACTCGAACCTTCACGGGAATCCCACCAGAACCTAAATCTGGCGCGTCTACCAATTCCGCCACGCCCGCATGAGCGCACAGACTAGGAATGATAGCAGATACGAACGGCAAGCGCACGCACACCTTTTACAGGCTCACGACCTCACCACGAGTGCAAAAGGCGGGGCGAGTTACCCCACCCCGCCAATTACGACTTGCTCGCTGACCCGCTACTCCCCCAGCAGCGCTTTCTCGGGCGTGATGGGCAGTGAGCGAACCTGGTGGCCGGTGGCGTGTGCGACGGCCGAGGCCACGGCGGCGAGCGGCGTGTTGATGACGACCTCGCCGATCGACTTGGCGCCAAACGGACCCGTCGGCTCGTAGCTCGGCTCAAAGGCCACGCGAATGCTGCCGATATCCAGGCGCGTGGGCAGCTTATAGCTCATAAAGTTGCCGGTGCGCAGGCGGCCGCGGTCGTCATGCTCGACGATCTCGTAGAGCGCGTGGCCGATTCCCTGGGCAATGCCGCCCTCGGCCTGGACGCGCGCGAGCGCCTCATTGATCACGGTGCCGCAGTCCACAGCCGCCGCGTAATCCACCACGGTCACCTTACCGGTGGCCTTGTCGACCTCGACCTCGGCAATGCCGGCCATAAACGGCGGAGGCGAAACGGGCAGGCAGGCAGAGGCATGCGAGGTGAGCGCGTCGCCGCCTGCGATGTTCTTGACGCACAGGTTTGCAAAGTCGCGCAGCGTGAGATAGCGGTTCTGCTCGCGCGCGGCACGCTCGTCGGACAGGCGCACGTACTGACCATCAAAGACCACGTCGGCGGCGTCCACGTCCCACATCTGGGCGGCCTTGGCGCAAATCTTCTCGCGCAGCTCGGTCGCGGCGTTCTTGGCGGCAAGGCCCGTCACGTACGTACCCGAGCTCGCGTAGGAGCCGGCGTCAAACGGTGACACATCGGTGTCAACGCCGCGCACCACGATCATCGAACTCTCCACGCCCAGCTCCTCGGCGGCAATCTGCGCCAGGATCGTGTCGACGCCCATGCCGTTATCGGTGGCGCCGGTGCCGATGGTAATGAAGCCGTCCTCTTCCAGACGCATGTCGATGCCGGCGATGTCCACGTTGGAGATGCCAGAGCCCTGCATGGTGAGTGCGCAGCCCAGGGCGCGCACGCGGTCGCCCAGGTCCACAGCCAGCGGCTTGTCACGCCAACCGATCATGTCCATCGCGCGCAGCAGGCAGCGATCGAGCGCGCAGGCGTTGAGCTTCTCGTTGTAGTACTGCGGCATGATCTCGCCCTCGCGCACGATGTTCTTAAGGCGCAGGTCGGCGGGGTCCATGTGCAGCATATCGGCGAGCTCGTTGACGGCACTCTCCACGGCAAACTGGCCCTGGGTGGCACCGTAGCCGCGATACGCGCCGCCGCGGTTGGTATTGGTGTAGACGGCGTCCCAACTAAAGCGGCTCGCCTTCACGTGGTTGTAGATGGGCAGGCTCTTGTGGCCCGAGAGGCCGATCGTCGTGGTGGCGTGCTCGCCGTACGCGCCGGCGTTGGACAGCGTGTGCAGGTCGATGGCCGTGATGGTGCCGTCGTTCATGGCGCCCAGCTTAACGGTCATCTGCATCTGGTGGCGCGAGTTGCCCGCAGTGATGGTCTCCTCACGGGTGTAGCAGCAATAGCTCGGACGGCCGGTCTGCTGGGTGACGAACGCCACGAAGATCTCGCAGCAGCCCGTCTGCTTGGCGCCAAAGCCGCCGCCGATGCGCGGCTTAATGACCTGCACCTGCGACTGCGGAATGTCGAGCGACTGCGCGACCATGCGGCGCGCGTGGAAGGGCACCTGCGTGGAGGTGGTCACCGAGATGCGGCCGAACGCGTCGGTCGTCGCGAAGGCGCGGAAGGTCTCCATGGGCGCGGTCTGCGTGGCCTGGCTGGTGTAGGCGCGCTCAAAGACAATGTCGCTCTGGGCGAAGGCCTCGTCCAAGTCGCCAAAGTCGCTCGTGCCGCTGCATACCAAGTTGCGCGGGACGTCGCCGCCCTGCGGGAACATAAAGGTCACGTCGCCCTCGGGGTGGACCACGATGTCGTTATCGAGTGCCTGGGTAAAGTCGAGCAGGGGCTCGAGCACCTCGTAGTCGACCTTGATAAGCTTGAGCGCCTTGTCGGCGGCCTCCTCGGTCTCGGCGGCGACGATCGCCACCTCCTCGTTTTGGTAACGCACCAGGTTCTCGAGAATCAAGCGGTCATAGGGACTCGGCTGCGGATAGCTCTGGCCGGCGATGGTAAAGCGGCGCTTGGGCACGTCCTCGTAGGTGTAGACGCCCACGACGCCGGGCACCTTCAAGGCGCGCGACGTATCGATGGAGCGGATCTTGGCACGGGCATACGGGCTGCGTTTGAGCTTGACGATCAGGGCGCCGGCGGGCACCAGGTCGCCCGTGTAGACGGGACGACCCTCGAGCAGGGCCTTCGAGTCCTTCTTGGGCTGCTTGTGAGTGATCTGCTTGTAGGAAACACCGTCGCAGCTGGTGTCGTTGACCGGCAGCTCGGGCATCTCAAAGCCCACCTGCACGCCGGATTCGCTAAGGAAGCGCACGATGGCGCGCAGCTGGCTTTCGTAGCCGCTGCAGC
>URRT01000102.1 GCA_900550355.1 uncultured Collinsella sp. | reverse complement strand
CAGGCTCAGATGGCTGAGTAGCGCACGCACTCGCCCGAAGGCCGTACGGGCTAACCCCTGAAAACGTCCTCGACCAATGAAACGCCCCCGTTCTGCTCCTCCGGAGCTACGAACGGGGGCGTTTCTGGTCTGCGGATTGTTTTCAGGGGTTAGCCCGTACGGCCTTCTACCGCCACGTAGCAATCAGGGTATCTGGGGTGGACGGCGGCTTGGCTACGAGCTGGAGCTGAGGATCTGAATGATCGGGTGCCGTTGCTGGGAGCACAGGCATTGCTGATGATGATCACTTTGGGACTGAAATTTCCGCCTGCTAGTAAAAAGGCCTCCGGAGCTGTTGCTCTGGAGGCCTTTCGTTTACTTGCAAATACGCGCGTTAGTTGTTCTTGGTCAGGCGCTCGACGTCGTGGGCGATCATGTATTCCTCGTCGGTGGGGATGACCATGACCGTGACGGCGGAACCGGCAGCGCTGATGACCTGCGGGCCGTTGCCCACGGCCTCGCGGTTCTTGTTGTTGTCGATGCGTACGCCCAGCCACTCAAAGCAGTCGCAGAAGGCCTTGCGGATCGACCAATCGTTCTCGCCGATGCCGGCGGTAAAGGGGATGGTGTCCACGCCCGCCATGGAAGCGATCATGGAACCGGCCTGCTGCATGGCCTTGTATGCGAACATATCGAAGGCGAGCAGGCAGCGCTCGTCACCCTCGGAGGCGCGTGTACGGATGTCACGGGCATCGTTGGAGATACCCGAGATGGCAAGCAGGCCGGACTGCTTGTTCATCATGTCGTCGACTTCCTGGTAGCTGTAGCCGCCCTCGCGCTGCAGGTAACACACGGTAGCCGGGTCGATGGAACCGCAACGGGTACCCATCATCAAACCGTCGAGCGGCGTGAGGCCCATCGTGGTGTCGCGGCACACGCCGTCCTCGATAGCAGCGAGCGAAGCACCGTTACCCAAATGGCACGAAAGCAGACGGTGGCAGCGCGAACCCAGGATCTCCTTGGCCATCATCCACTCATAGCGGTGGCTCGTGCCGTGGGCGCCGTACTTGCGCACGTGGTACTTGTCGCACACGTCCTTGGGCAGCGCGTAGGTATAGGCGACCTCGGGCATGGTCATGTGGAACGAGGTGTCGAAGACCGCCACGTTGGGCAGCTCCGGATACTTCTCACGGCAATACTCAATCGCCGCGGCCTCGCCGTAGTTGTGCAGTGGGGCGAGCGGGGCCACCTCGAGAATCTTGGCCATAACCTCGTCGTCGACAACTGCGGAATCATCGAAGTGCCAGCCGCCCTGAACGATACGATGACCAATGCCATCAATCGTAAAGTCGGTCTTCTCGAGCTCCTCGAGCACACGAGCGATAGCAGAGCGATGATCGGGGAAAGGGACCTCCTCGGTCTGCTTGGCGCCACCGTTCTCGGAGTGGCCAAAGATGCCCATGTCCGAACCGATACGTTCGCAGTTGCCCTTGGCGAAAACCTCGCGGGTATCGGTATCCAAAAGCTGATATTTAAGGCTTGAGCTGCCGGCGTTGACAACAAGTACGTTCATGAGACTCCTTTGCAGTGCAATACGGTCGACGCAGACCCCTTAAGGCGGCCGCATTTTAATAAGAAGTTATCATATCTTGATAAATAGCTATCAGCATATCGCCCAACGAGCGCAAAAGAGGGGCCGAACGGCGCTCGGTCGTCCAGCCCCTCCCCTCTTGCAATTACTTGCCGTTGACGATGCGCTCGACGTCGGAAGCGATCATGAACTCCTCGTCCGTGGGGATGACGAAGATCTTGACCTTGGAATCCTTGGCAGACAGGCACCAAGCGCCGTCACCACGCAGGGCGTTGCGGGCATGATCCATCTTGACGCCCATAAAGGCCAGACGGTCGGCAACGCCGGCACGAACGGCCGGAGCGTGCTCACCGATGCCAGCGGTGAAGACCAGCGTGTCCATGCCGCACATGGAAGTAGCCATCTCGGCAGCCTTGGCGGCAATCTTGTAGACAAACATGTCGAAGGCGAGCTGAGCATCGGGGTCACCAGCGGCGGCGAGCTCCTCGACGTTGCGGCAGTCGTTGGTCTTGCCGCCGGTCACAGCCAAAAGGCCGGACTTCTTGTTCATCATCTCGTCGACCTCGTCGAAGGTATAGCCGCCCTCGCGCTGCAGGTAGCACACGGTAGCCGGGTCGATGGAGCCGCAGCGGGTGCCCATCATGACACCATCGAGCGGGGTGAGGCCCATGGTGGTGTCCATGCACTTGCCGTCCTCGATAGCGCACAGGGAAGCGCCGGAGCCGATATGGCACACGACGACCTTGCGGGCCTCGCCGTTGGTCATCTCGGCGACCTTCTTGGAGATGTAACGGTAGCTGGTGCCGTGGGCGCCGTACTTACGGATGTGCAGCTTGTCGCAAACGTCCTTGGGTAGAGCGTAAGTCTTGGCGACCTCGGGCATGTTGAAGTGGAAAGCGGTGTCATAGACCGTGACGTTGGGCAGGTCGGGATACTGCTCCAGGCAGAACTCGATAACGTTGGCCTCGGGGTTGTTGTGGAGCGGCGCCAGCGGGGCGACCTCGCGGATCTTAGCGAGAACGTCCTCGTCGACGAGGGAGGAATCACCAAAGTACCAACCGCCCTGAACGATGCGATGGCCGATGCCCTCGATCTTGACGCCGTTGGCCTCGAGGTCCTTCAGGACGACCTCGATGGCGACCTTGTGGTCGGGGAACTCGATGTTCTCGGTCACCTTCTTGGAACCGTTAGCAGCGTGGGTGAAGGTACCGCCGGTAAAGCAGACGCGCTCGCAGGAGCCCTTTGCGGACACCTTGTGGGACTTGGTGTCGATGACCTGATACTTAAGGGTCGAAGATCCCGCGTTGACGACCAGAACGTTCATGTGTCTCCCTACTAACAGGCGGTGTGGCGCCGCCAGGTTACATACGCTTCAATAATAAACCCAAACGCCCTCGCGCTCGGGTTTATTGGCGTTGATATATAAGTTATCGGTGTCTAAATACTCATGTCCTTTGGCTTGTAAGACGAAATAGCGCGGGGATATACACCAAAGCAGAAATCCCGAGCGCGACAAGCAATACGACTCGAATGCCCGCAGCGCTGCTCAACACAGCGTTGAGCAGATAGAAAAGAACAGCACCCACCGCCACCATCTGGCTTTGAACCGAAATCAGTGAACAGCGCATCGAAGAATCAGCAGCATTTTGAAAAATTGAGTATTTAATTGGAGCAAACAACGAGTACGCAACCGTCTGCAGCACATAGAACACGGGCAGCAAATTAGCCGGAGTAAGGGGGATCAAAAACAAAGCTGTCAATACTAAGCGAATGATGCCGCAAATACGCGCAAAACGGCCCTTGTCGACAAGAGCAATCACACTGGGCACAATAAGCCCCATGGAGGCCGAGGCAAGGAGCTGGACCGCAATGGTCACACCCGAAGCGACGGAATTCATTCCGCGGCCCGCAAGCAGCAGTGAGAAAAAGTCTTCCAGGGCGACAAAAGCAAATGCCTGAGAACAGTCCATGATGAACGCTGAACGAAGAATGCCGTTACGCGCAATAGCGGCACCGATCATCTTCGGGCTAATTCCACGCTCAGGTGTCGCTGTAGTGTCCCCTCTTCGCATCTCAGGAATGCAGACAACGACAACCAACGCCAACACCATTGCGATGATATCTGCCGAAAGACCAATGAGATATGCACCGACAGACGAAATGAAACCGCCAACGCAAGCGGAGATGGCATAAGAGGCATAGAAAACAAATCGCTCAACGACATTAAGTCTTACGAGCTGGTCCTGAGAGACGCTGTCAATGTAAATTGCTTCTATGGATCCGCTCACACATGCAACGGCAAAACCTTTGAGAGCAAACGCGCCGATTAAAAGCAGAGGAGAACGGATGAAAAGCAGGGCGGCGTAGTATCCAAGCATTCCCACGACGCCAACGAGACCACTTGTCTTTCGTCCAAACCTATCAGCAATATAGCCAGTGGGAACTTCAAGGATGAACTTGCTCACTTGATATGCAACCATCATGCTAGAAATCGCTACCATCGAAAGCCCGACGAACTCAAGGTAGACGGTTAGAAAATACAAGATGGTGCTGAAGTTCGACAGGAAAACGAACATCATATAAAGCAAAACCGTACGGTTTTTCATGCTCCGCCCTCCAAGAGTCAGCAATCTAAATCGGAATCTTGGAAAAGCATGAGGGCAAAGCCGTCAGTCATGTGTTACAAGGCGTCAACATTCACTTGACGCCTTGAGGCCAAATGGCCTCACGAAGCGAGATGACGCAATAGGTGAAGAAATACCGTCTGGTGTCGATCGGTCCAGGCATTTTGCCGATAGCAAAAGTAGATAGGCAAGGCTACGTCATGCGAGCCTTCGATGGAGCACTCGCTTACTTCCAATCCATTTGATGCGAGAGAAGAGCCAGAAAAACTCAATATCAATCCCCCGGCTTGAAGAAACTCAGCCTGCGCCCTGTTTCCGTATTCGACATCGCGAAAGCGGAAATTAACCAGCTGAGCTTCGGGACATTGATTGATTGCATTGAGACAGGGTGACAAATTAATGGGAACAGCGAGCCTGCCGCCCAGTAACTCACGAATGGTCATAGCGTCAACAGATTGATGACCAGCTGGACATGAAAGAACCCTGAGCTCCTTTTCACCCATATATTTTGAAGAAAGGACGCTGTCCCGTGGTTCCTCAAACGAGATAGCCGCGTCCGAAATTCCAAGTATAAGTGATTCAAAGCATGTTGCCGTTGGCTGATGCCACACATCAAGATGAATCTGAGGGTGCGAGCTTTCAAACGAGTCGTACCAGTTTTCGGAAAAAAGGCGCCCCCGCCCGTGAAGACAGGGGGCGTAAAGACGGAAATGGCCGTCGGGCGAAACGCCGCCGTTCCCCGATTGAGCGTACTTTTTGAGATCGTCGACTTGCGCCAGGATCACGCGTGCACGACGCGCAAATTCTCTGCCCGCCGGAGACAAAACAGCCTCCCCCGCCGATTGGTCGAGCAAAACAATCTGATACTCAGATTCCAACTTTTTGATTGCCGACGAAACGGCCTGCGGACTCACGTGAACGGCGCGAGCTGCTTTGCGCACGCCGCCATAGTTCGCTACCGCTTGAAGGTATTCGAGTTGAGAAAGCTGCATAGGTTACTCCAAAGGCAGCCAAGGCGACGGGCCGTGCGTCCTCAGATGAGGTTCTCGCCCAGGTTCTTGCCGCCGAGGACGTGCATGTGGAAGTGCATGACGGTCTGGCCGGCGTTGACGCCCTTGTTGGAGATGACGCGGAAACCGTCCTCCAAGCCCTTGACCTTGGCGACCTCCTGGATGGCGTGGGCCATGGCGCCCATGGTCTCGGCGGGCACGTTATCGGCGATGTCGCTGTAGTGCTTCTTGGGGATCACGAGCGTGTGGACCGGCGCCTGGGGATTGAGGTCGTCGAAGGCGATGACTTGGTCGTCCTCGTAAACGACGGTCGAGGGGATCTCGTGGTTGGCAATTTTGCAGAAGATGCAATCACACATGGTTGGTTCCTTTCTCGCAGACCAAGGTAATTATATTTGGTCGGGGTGGTTAGAACGAAAGGTTGTCGTCGGTGTTGGCGGCTTCGCCGTCGGCGAGCACGTCGTTGCCGTCGACGTCCTTCAGGAGCACCGAGACCTTCTGCTCGGCATCGGACAAGCGGGTACGCAGGCTCTTGAGGAGCTCGACGCCGCGGGTATAGCTCTCGAGCGACTCCTCGAGCTCCATATCGCCCGATTCCAAGCTGCGTATGATGAGCTCCAACTCCTGCGAAGCCTGCTTGTACGTAAGCTGCTCGACCGGGGTCTTCTCTGCCATATCTGTTTCCTTTCCTAAAGGTTTATCGCTATGAAACGCGGGTTACTCGACCGTATCGACCGTTGCAGCCACGTTGCCGTCTGCCATACGCACGCGGATGGCGTCGCCCGGCTTAAAGGTCTTGGCGCTCGTAGCCACACCGTCATCGCTGTACGCGATGGAGTAACCGCGGGCAAGCACCTTGAGCGGCGACAGGGCATCGAGCGACGCGGCAGCTCGGCCCAGGTCGGACGCGGGTTTGTTGAGCATCGTACGTCCCTGATGCTCCAGACGGGAACTCGCAAGCGCGAGCGCATGGCGCTTGCCATCGAGCCCCGAGGTGCTTGCAACCAGGCGCTCGGGCAGGCGCTCAAAGTTGGAGCGGAATGCCCCGACCGAGCGTACTATGGCGCCCGACAGGCGATCGGCAGTCAGCGCAAGCTCCGATTCGCGACGCTCAACCATAAATGTGGGGTCGTTGAGGCACGGGCGGCACGCAGCCGCATCGAGCGCATCGCCCAGACGGGCCGTATAGGTATCCCAGGCGCGGCGACCGCGCTGATCGAGCATCTCCAGGTCGACCTGGGCCGACCCAATCATCGATGCCATCGCGGCACCCAGACGCTGATGG
>URRT01000101.1 GCA_900550355.1 uncultured Collinsella sp. | reverse complement strand
ACGGGCGGCGTTGCGCGCCTTGCAGGCCTGTTGGGCTTTCTTGACGATCTCGCGAGCGGGCTTGGGATGCTCCTCGAGGTAATCGGCAAGCCCGTCGGTCACGATCTTGAGCGTCAGCGCGCGCATATAGGAGCTGCCGAGCTTGGCCTTGGTCTGGCCCTCAAACTGCGGATCGGGCAGTTTGACCGAGATAACGGCCGATAGGCCCTCGCGCACATCGTCGCCGGTCAGGTTGGCGTCTTTTTCCTTGAGCAGATTCTGCTTGCGCGCGTAATCGTTAATCACGCGGGTGAGTGCGGTGCGGAAGCCCTCGAGGTGCATGCCGCCCTCGGGGGTATAGATGTCGTTGGCAAACGACATGACGTTCTCGCCGTAGCCGCTATTCCACTGCAAGGACACCTCGACCTCGCCCATCTTGGTCACGGGCGCATCCGGGTCCGATTTGCCCTCAATATAGATGGGCTCCTTAAAGGTCTCGGGGACATCCTTGCCCTCGTTGAGGAACTTGACGAAGTCGATGATGCCGCCGGCATAGCAAAACTCCTCCACATGGGGAGTCGCCTCGCGCTCGTCGGTCAGCACGATCTTGAGGTTCTTGTTGAGGAATGCCGTCTCCTGCAGACGGTTGTGCAGCGTGTCGAAATCGTAGATGCAGGTCTCGAAGATCTCGTCGTCGGGCCAGAAGCTGACAGTGGTGCCCGTCGTCTCCGAAGTGCCCACGACCTCCATCTTCTTGACGGTCTTGCCGCGCGAAAACTCCATCTCGTAGATGTTGCCATCGCGGCATACCTGCACGACCACACGCTTGGACAGGGCGTTGACGACGGAGATGCCCACGCCGTGCAGTCCGCCCGAGACCTTGTAGGCCGAGTTATCGAACTTACCGCCGGCGTGCAGGATCGTCATGACGACCTCGAGCGTCGGGATCTTTTTGATAGGATGCTCGTCGACGGGGATGCCGCGCCCGTTGTCGACGACCGTGATGGAGTTGTCGGCGTGGACCGTCACCTGAATCTCGGTGCAGAAACCGGCCATGGCCTCGTCGACGGAGTTGTCAACGATCTCCCACACCAGGTGATGAAGACCGCTGGCGCTCGTCGAGCCAATGTACATGCCCGGGCGCTTACGAACGGCCTCGAGACCTTCGAGAATCTTAATCTCGCCGCCATCGTAATCGTTTTCGTTTGCCACACGTCCTCCTTCAGTTAAGAAAATGTGTACAGCCTTACTAGTTTATCGTAAAAAAATACCCTCGGGGACGAGGGTATTTGGCTCTACAAGGCCACCAGATGCGATTTAAGGCTCTTTTTTGCTCTGCACGCCCTTGGCCCACTCGGCACTGGCTCTCATGGCGTTCTCGAGGGCCTCGCGCAGTTTTTGGTCCTCGATGGGTGCCACTTGGTGCTCGATCTCGGCACGTTCGGCATCGCTGAGGTCGGCATGCGGAGCCGGCGGACGCTCGGCCACGGCCGGGTGCAGGCGCTCTTTTGCAGCGGGCGGTGTGTGGCCGGGGGCGGTCGTCTTGAACACCAGGCCGTCGACGTGTGCGCCGGCGTGCTCCATGCGCGCGCGGATAATCTCGCGCAAAAGTGTCATCTCCTGCGTCCATGAGGGCGAATCGAGGTACACCAGCAGTTCGTTGGACTCGGGCAGGTAGCGCAGGCCCGTCACATGGCGTCCCTCGCGCGTGCCCGAGCACACTGCATTCCAGGCGTGATAGACCGCACGAGACTCCTCTGCAGCCTCCATTTGCGCGCGGCGCTCAGGTGTCGCGGCCGCCAGGATGCGCTGACGCTCGGCATCCAAAAAGCCGCCAAAGGCAACCATTCCGTTCTCGCGCTCGTAATTAGCACGTCTCACCCATGCTCACCACCTTGGCTCGATCAAGCAGGTCATCGGTAAAATACCCCAGATTGGTGGTGGTTATGACCGTCTGGATATCATCACCGATCAGCTGCAGAAAAGCGCCTCGGCGCCCGGCGTCGAGCTCGCTCATCACGTCGTCCAAGAGCAGCAGCGGCGCGGTGCCCAAGATATCACGCGCCACGGCCACCTCTGCCACCTTCCAGGCAAGCACCAGCGTTCGCTGCTGGCCCTGGCTGGCAAATGAACGAGCCGATCGACCCGCGACGGAAAACTCAATCTCGTCGCGATGCGGACCCACGAGCGTCACGCCGCGGCGAATCTCCTCGTCGGCGCGCTCATCGAGCGCCGAGAGCATGTGCTCATACGCCCAGCCCCTGAGCTCGGCGCGATCCTCGGTGCCAGGCAGGTCGCCAAGCGTGGACACATAGGACACGCCGGCGGGCTCGCCGGATGCCACGCGGCCATAGGCGTCGTGCACATGGCCCGACAGCCGGTCGAGCAGGGCCAGACGATGCACGAGCAGGGCCGAACCGGCGCGGGCGATAGATTCGTTCCAGGCGCCGAGCATCTCGCGGCAGCACCAGGTCTCCTTGAGCAGGGCATTGCGCTGGGTCACGCAGCGCCCGTAGGCACTAGCCAGATCGGCATAGCGTGCACTCAGCTGAACGCCAAAGTCATCAAGTGCGGTGCGGCGTACGCTGGCACCCCGCTTGACCATATCCAGGTGGTCCGGACAAAACAGAACGCTCGGCAGCACCCCGCGCACGCCGGACGCAGCGCAGCGCTTGCCGTTGCGGCTAAACGAACGCTTGCCGTCTTCCACGCTCAGCCCCATGTCCAGCACGCGCCCATCGCCTTCGAGCCTCAGCTCGACCTTGCATGAGCCCACGCCGTCGTGCACGAGCTCGGCTGCGGTCGGATGCCTAAACGAGGCGCCACTCGTCAGTAGCTGCAGCGCCTCTATGAGGTTGGTCTTTCCCGCCGCGTTGGGACCTGCGAGCACTGTCACACCATCGCTCAGGGCAAGGCGATAACTGTCGAAGCTGCGATAGCGCGCAACGGAAAGATCGCGTGCGAACATGGTCATGGGCAGTGCTAGATGCGTACCGGCATGACCAGGTACAGATAGTTGATCTTGTCGTAGGACTTGAAGATGCCAGCCTGCGAATAGCTCTTGAGCTCCAGCGTGATTTCCTTCTCCTTGGACAGGGCATTGAGGCAGCCAAAGATGTAGTGGTAGTTGAAGGCGATGGTGCCCGACTCGCCCTCGGCCTCGACATCGATCGTCTCCTGTGCCAGGTCCTGGTCGTTGGAAATGGAGGACAGGCCCATCTGGCCGTTCTCGACGTCAATCTCAAACTTGACGGCGGGGTTGGCGCTCGCGATAACGGCCACACGTTTAAGGGCGGCGTTAAAGGCGGCTACGTCGATCTTGACGCTCGTAACGCACGAATCGGGGATGAGCTGCTTGTAATTGGGGTACACGCCCTCGATGCGGCGCGACACGTAGGTGGTGTTGCCGGCCTCAAAGACAACCTGGGTGTCGGTGGCGCCGATCATGATAGTAGCCTGGCTCGCCATGATGCTCAGAGCATCGTTGAAGGCGTCGGCAGGCACGTTGAGCTCAAAGGAACCTTCGAGGGTCGAGGTCTCGACCTGCGTATCGCACACGGCCAGACGGAAGGAGTCGGTCGCCACCAGGCGCACGGTGTTGTTCTCGACCTTCATGTGCACGCCACCCAGGATGGGGCGGGCCTTGTCAGTCGAGGTGACGCGCCATACGCGACTTACCATTTCGGACAGGATATCGGTCGGCAGTTCGACGGCGCTCTCGATGGCGTATGCCGGGAACTCGGGAAAGTCGTTGGCATCGAGCGTGTTCAGGCGGAAAGAGCTCTTCTCGCAGCCAATCAAAACCTGACGCTCGGACAGCTCAAAGGTGACCGGGGCATCGGGAAGGGTCTTGGTGATGTTGGAGAGCATCTTGCAGGGAATCACCATCTCGCCCTCCTCTTCGACATGAGCCGCAATGCGGTGACGAATCGAGATGGTGTAGTTGGAGGTCTGGAATTCCAAGATGCCGTCTTGTGCCTTAACGAGCACGCCCGACAGAATGGGAAGGGTGGATGCCGAAGCGACGCCTTTCATAACGACGCCGATGGCTTGCGTAAGCGAGCTCTGGCTGACGGTGAACTTCATCTTTTAATACCTTTCTATAGATATAAATATCTTAATAATAGTAATAGTACTGACGAAACTGTTGATTACTCCTAAAAGTGCAGGTCAGCCCTAAAAAGAGAATCGACAGGAACCTGTGTGCAACCGGGTGTGTTTTCCACGTTCAAAACCTGAGCAAAACTTTTCATCACCGCGGCTCGAGTTTTTGACACCTTATAACCGCCGTTTCGACAAGTTTTCAACAGGTGTGTCCATTTACCTACGAGCGCAGTGTAATTTTATCGCGCAGTGACTTGAGGTCTTCGGTAACAGTCCGGTCTTCCTGAATCATCTTCTGGACCTTTTTATAGCTCGTGCTGACGGTCGAGTGGTTGCGGTTGCCAAACTCGGCGCCCACGGCCGTCGTCGTCATCTCGCACATCTCGATCGCCAGATAGATAGCGATATGGCGCGCCTTGGCGATATTGGCGTTGCGGCGAGGCCCGATGAGTTCCTCGTGCGTCACACCGTATTGCTCTTCGATGACGGACTGGACCGTCTGCACATTGATCTTCTTGGCCGATGTGTCGAAGTACTGGTTGGCGATGGCGTCGATGTCGTCAAAGGTGAGCTCCCCGCCTTCGCGCTCGCGATCGCCCGCTTCGCCGGCACAACGCTCGCAAAAGCTCTCGAGCTCGCGGATGTTGGTGCCCGAGACCTCGGCCATGTGCTTAAAGTGCGCGTCGGTCAGATGTCCGCCGTCGCCCCCGTAGGCCGCCAGCAGTGAGTCGTTGCCTGCCTCGGGCGCGGCGGCGATCGTGTTCTCGTAATAACGCTGCAAAATCTTGTACTTCATCTCGTAGCTGGGCTCCGCCACCAGGCACAGCAGACCGGCATTAAAGCGACTGGTCAGGCGCTCGTCCATATTAAGGTCCTTGGGGGCGCGGTCGGCGGCGATCACGACCTTCTTGTTGTTACGGATAAATTCGTCCATCAACTGGAAGAAGTAATCCACGCTCGCGCGCTTGCCAATGATGTTCTGGATGTCATCGATGATAAGCACGTCGACGCCGTGGTACGCCTGCATAATGGGGGCGTTGCTCTTCTTTTGGCGGTCGAATTCTGTCATCAAGTCGTCCAGATATGCCTGCGAGTTGGCGTACTTCACCTTGATCTCGGGCGATTTCTCTGCCAGCTCATTTTTGATGGCGAGCAGCAGGTGCGTCTTGCCCAGGCCCGATTTGCCGTAGATGAACAGCGACGTGCAGGTACCGGGCGTGTCTGCAAGCATGGCGAATTTGAGCGCCGATCGGTAGGCAAGGCTGTTCTCCGGTCCGAAGACGAAGTTTTCAAACGTGAATTTCGAATTCGCTGCGAGGGGTGCCCCGTCCGCGTTTTTCTCGACTGCCGCCGGGGTCGCCGTCGAAGATGCTGCCGGCGCTGCGGACGAACTCGCGCTTTTCGCCGGTGGTCTGCCGTTCATTTGGGTCATCATGCGGCGGAAATCGTCGGCGGACAACGTGTTTTTGATTGCAATGCCCGATTCCTCGCCGGGTGTCGCCTCATGTGCGACGGGCATATGCGTGGCGGTCGGGATGGGCGAGGGGGCTGGCTCTGCCGCCGGTGCGACCGAAGCAGTCGGCTGCGGTGCCATGGTTTCACGGGAAACATCGTCGCGTCGAGGCTCGGGCGTCGGCGTTGCCGCTGCGGTGTCGGTCGCTACCGGGTGAGTGACCGGGGCCGTATTTGCCGAGGCACCTTGCGGTGCCACGATATTGAGCGCGATCGGCGCAAAGGCGATCTCTTCTAGGTACGCCTCGATGGTCGGTTGATGCTTTTTGAGCTGAGCGATGGCAAATCGTGAGGGGGCCTCAATCGTCAAGGTGTCCTCGGTTAAGCTCACGGCGCGCGATTGTCCCAGCATATTGATGAGGCGTGCATCTTGGCCGTCGCGCTGACAAAAGGCGATGGCATCCCCCAGGATGATGCTTGCTTCCTCGTCCACTGTTTCTCCCGTTCCTTAACTTTGGGCTCGCACGCGAGCGCTGCCTATTTCGGTCAGATGATATTTCTGGCCATGTTTGATTACCAAGCCGGCTTGTGCCAAGTCGTTGAGCGTTCGCGACCATGTGGGCGCCGAGTTTCCAAACGCTCGTGCCAGGTCGGTTGCGCCACACTCCTGGTTTTGAGCCAGATAGCCCAGTGCCGCTTCGCCGCGCTCGCTCACAAATACGTTTTGCTGCGGCTGTGCATATTGATTCGCCGCATTAGGATACATCATTTGAGCTGCTGGTTGTTGAGAACTCTGCATGGGCAGCTGCTGCTGTTGAAAACTTTGCGGCCACTGTTGGTAAGGCTGCGGAGGCATCTGCTGGGCCCATGGGTTGTACTGCGCCTGGGGCATTTTTTGGTACGGCTGCTGGTATCCCAACGGGTATTGCTGGGGGTATGCCTGCGCATATCCCGTTTGCGGCGCGTATTGAGCCGGATACCCTTGCGGGTTCGGTTGATAGGATATCTGCTGT
>URRT01000100.1 GCA_900550355.1 uncultured Collinsella sp. | reverse complement strand
AGTCATTGGGGACGTTCTTAAACGACTAGTCATTCAAGAACGTCCCCAATGACTACCCAATGACTACCTGCAGAATGAGCGTGGCTGACAGCCGTGCGGCACCGGTCCGCGTGACGGCGTATAATCGGCGGCAGATGACTTGGACGTTAGGAAACCATGACCGATAGCATGCAGCAGATGGCGCTCGACACGCTCGGCGCCTATTTTGGCTACACCTCGTTTCGCCCGGGGCAGGACCGCATGGTGGATGCGATTCTTGCCGGCCGCGATGCGCTCGGCGTTATGCCCACAGGCGCCGGCAAGTCCATTTGCTACCAGGTGCCCGCGCTCATGCTGCCTGGTATCACCTTTGTGGTGAGCCCGTTGCTGTCACTTATGGAGGACCAGACCCGCGCGTTGCTCGCGGCGGGTGCGCGACCCAGCTATCTCAACTCCAGTCTTACTCCGGCCCAGCAAAACACCGTGCTCAAGCGGGCGCGCGAGGGCCGCTATCAGCTTATGTATGTGGCGCCCGAGCGCCTGCTCGAGCCGCGCTTTCTGGCCTTTGCGCAGGAAGCTGCGGCCGAAGGCGGCATTGGCGTTCCGCTCGTGGCCATTGACGAGGCTCACTGCGTGAGCCAGTGGGGCCAGGATTTCCGTCCCGCTTACTTGCAGATTCGCGAGTTTATCGATTCGCTGCCGCGGCGCCCGATCGTGGCTGCGTTTACCGCCACGGCGACCGAGCGCGTGCGCGCGGACATTCAGCAGATGCTCGGCCTGCAAAATCCCGCGACGGTAGTGACGGGCTTCGATCGCAAGAACCTCTACTTTGGCTGCGAGGAGATGGGCGACAAAGCCAAGGCAGCGTGGGTGCGCGACTATGTGATCGCGCATTCGGGCGAGAGCGGCATCGTGTATTGCTCGACCCGCAAGACGGTCGATGCGCTGGCAGGCGAGCTTGCCGAGGCGCTGGGCCCCAGCGGCATTCGCGTTGGCCGCTACCATGCCGGCATGGGCAACGAGGCCCGCCGCCAAAGTCAGCGCGCCTTTATCGACGACGATATTCAGGTGATGGTTGCCACCAACGCCTTTGGCATGGGCATCGATAAGCCCAACGTGCGCTACGTGATCCACAACAACGTGCCCGAGAGCATCGAGGCCTACTACCAGGAGGCGGGCCGCGCCGGTCGCGACGGCGACCCGGCCAGCTGCCACTTGCTGTGGAACGGCAATGATTTTCGCATGCGCCGCTTTCTGATCGATCGCGGCGATGCTGCCGATGAGGCGCTCGACGACGAGCAGCGCGCGTGGGCGCTCCAGAATCGATATCGTCTGCTCAGCCAGATGGAGGGCTACTGCAATACCACCGGCTGCCTGCGCGAATACATGCTGCGCTACTTTGGCGACGAGGCCGCGGCCGAGCATGCCGCGGCCGGTACGGGCGGCACCGCCATGGACGACGTCGAGGGCTGCGGCAACTGCAGCAATTGCCTCACGCAGTTCGAGGTCGAGGACGTCACCGATATGGCCCGAGCTGCCGTGCGCTATGTGGCCACGCGTCCCATGCGCTTTGGCAAGTCGCTGATTGCCGACGTGCTCCACGGCGGCAACACCGAGCGCATTCGCCAGATGCATCTGGACGAGGACCACGGCTACGGTGAGCTGTCGAGCGAATCGGTCGGGCGCATCAAGGACATCATCGGCCAGCTGTGCGGCCGCGGTTATCTGGCTACCTCGCAGGGGCAGTACCCGGTCGTGGGGCTGGGCCCGCGTGCCGCCGAGGTCGAGGATGAGGCGTTCTCCTTTACCGTCAAGCGTCGTGCGTCCAAGCGCAAGGCCTCGGCCCGCGCCCGACGCGCGGTGGATCTGCTGCGTGAGGAGGCCGAGCTGGATCAGCGCCCGCGCGTGGGTGACGATGCCGAGCTGTTTGAGCGCCTGCGTGCCCTGCGCAAGGAGATTTCGACCGAGCTGGAGATGGCGCCGTACATGGTCTTCTCCGACAAGGCCCTGCGCGGCCTGTGCCGTCTGCGCCCTCAGACGCGCGATGAGCTTATCCAGGTCAACGGCATCGGCGAGAAAAAGGCCGACGCCTTTGGCGAGCAGTTTATGGCGGCGATTGAAGAGTTTGAGTCCGAGCATGCACGGGATGGAGCATAACGATGACATTCGACGATAAAACCGAGCGCTCTGAGGTATCCGCCGTGCCGCTGTACCAGCAGGTTATGGACGACCTAAAGGGCGAGATCGCGCGCGGTGTGTACGCATCCGGCTCGCGCATTCCTTCCGAGATGGAGCTCGCGAAGTCTTACGGCGTGGGGCGCGTCACCGTGCGCCGCGCCATCGAGGAGCTGTCGCGCGCGGGGTATCTCAACCGCCAGCAGGGGAGGGGTACGTTTGTGTGCGCGCCCAAGCTCAAGCGCAAGATTGTCCAGAAGGGTGACGTTCAGAGCTTTTCCGAGGGTTGCGCCGCCAACGACATGGTGGCTGGAGCACGCCTGGTGTCGCGCACGGTGGTTGCGGCGACGCGTGAGGACGCGGCGTTTTTTGGTGTGGAACCCGGCTGCGAGCTCATCGTTGTCGAGCGCGTGCGCACGGCAGACGGCGTGCCCGTCATGCTCGAGAACAACGCCTTTGTGCTGGCCGACCATCCCTACCTGCAGACGCTTGCCGACAAGGACCTCACGGACAATTCCATCTTTGCACTCGTTGCCGGGCATTCGGGCCGCGCGCCGCTCAAGTCCGACCCCTGTACTGTGGAGATTGCGCTTGCCGATGCTCAGGCGGCCTCGCTGCTGGAGGTGCCGGTCGGCGAGCCGCTCTTCTATATGGAGGCGTACTTTACCGATGAGGACGAGCGGCCCTTGCTGCTCGGACGCCAAAAGATCGTGGGTTCGCGCTACGTGTTCGACATCTAACGTCCACAGATAGAACGATATAGAACAAATTCGGTGAAATGGCTTCACGGGCGTCGTCATGCGTGCTATAAATAGGACAACATAGAACGACCGCAGGTACGAGCTGACGTCGTTCAAAAGCGCCACACAAGGAGGAGCATCACCATGAACGCACACGATCTGATTCAGGAAATTATCGAGCGCAAGGGCAAGATTGAGAACGTCTTTTGGATCGCCTGCGGCGGTTCGATGATCGACCTGATGCCGGCCAACGAGCTGCTCAAGCGCGAGGCCACCACGTTTACCTCGACGGTCTACACGGCACGCGAGTTTTGCCTGATGGCCCCCAAGAGTCTTGGCGAGAAGTCGCTCGTCATCGCCTGCAGCCACAGCGGCAATACGCAGGAGGTCGTCGACGGCTGCGAGATGGCGCTGGCTGCCGGCGCCGAGGTCGTGGCCATGACCGACTGCGAAGGCTCCAAGATCGATAACGGCAAGTGGACCACCTGGGTCTATCCGTGGGGCGAGGGCGTGCCGCAGGCCGAGGTACCGCAGGGTATCGGCGCTCTGATCGCCGCCGAACTGCTCGACCAACAGGAGGGTTACGAGGCGCTTGCCGACATGTACGCCGGCCTTAAGCAGATGGATGCGCTGCTGCCCGCTGCCCGCGAGAAGGTCAACGCCGAGCTGGGCGATCGCTTTGCCGAGCTCTGCCAGCAGCACAAGTTCTTCTATATTCTGGGATCCGGCCCCAACTTTAGCCAGACCTACGCCATGGCCATCTGCTCGCTCATGGAGATGCAGTGGCAGCACCCTGCGGTGCAGGGACAGCACTGCTGCTACATCCACTCCGGCGAGTACTTCCACGGCCCGTTCGAAGCCACCGAGCCCGGCGTGTTCTACTTTGTACAGCTCGGATCGGGCGAGTGCCGCCCCATGGAGGAGCGTGCGCTCGCGTTCCTCAACACGCACACCGATACGGTCATGGTGCTCGATGCGCTCGAGTACGGCGTGGGCGAGGTGCCCGCCAGCGTGCGTTCGTACCTGGAGCCGATCTTCTTCTACAACATGAGCTGCGAGCTGCGCGCCGCCCGCGGCAAGGTGTTCGACCACAGCCCCGAGGTTCGTCGCTACATGGGCATCGAGCAGTACTAGGTAACGGGAAAACCATTCACCTTCGATTCGTAAGGGCGCTGCGTGAGTCAAAAAAGCGGGCCGTGCCGGGGATTTCCGGCGCGGCCCGCTTGGTATCGCGCTTCGATTCGCAAGGTTGCGGCAGCCAGCGGCCTACTTTGCGTCGTAGGCCTCGGCGTCCCACCAGTCGAGCTGGGCGATGTTGTCGCGGATGTGCTGGCAGCTCTTGTGGAAGCCCTCGAGCTCGTGCTCGGACAGGTCGAGCGTGTAGACCTCCTCGACGCCCTCGGCGCCGATCACGCACGGCAGGGAGGTAAAGATGCCCTCCTCACCATATTGGCCGGTCATGAGCGTGGAGGCGGAAAGCACGGCGTTCTCGTTGTGCAGCACGGCGGCGCAGACGCGCGCGGCGGAGTTGGCGACGGCGTACTCGGTGCACTGCTTGCCCTGGTAGGTCACATAGCCGCCCTTGCGCGCGAGCTCCTCGACCTCCATGTGGTCAAAGGCGTACTTTTCGGGGTTCTCGGCCTGAAGCTCGTTGAGGCTCTTGCCGGCGATGGTCGCGGCCTTAAAGGCGGCCAGCTGGCTAAAGCCGTGCTCGCCGATCATGTAGGCGTCGACGGACTTGGGGCTCACGCCGACCTTTTTGGAGATCTCGGTGCGCAGGCGGGCGGAGTCCAGGCCGCAGCCCGAGCCGATGATCTTCTTGGGATCGTAGCCGGTCAGGTGCCACAGCTCGGTGCACACGACGTCGCAGGGGTTGGAGATGCTCACGAAGATGCCGTCAAAGCCGGCGTCGACGATGCGCTTGGCAAAGGTGCGGGCGGCGTCGGTGGTAAAGAACAGCTCGCCGTCGCGGTTGCCGGCGGCCAGCGCGACCTTACCGGCAGCGTTGACGATGACGTCGCAGCAGGCCAGCTCCTCGTAGTGGTCGTAGCAGTTGACGATCTTGGTGTTATACGGGACAAACGAAAGGGAGTCGCGCAGGTCCTGGACCTCGGACGTCACCTTGGCCTCGTTGATATCGCACAGGTACAGCTCATCGGCAATGCCCTGCATAAGCAGGCTGTTGGCGACATGTGCTCCTACGTGGCCCTGGCCGACCACACCGATCTTACGCGTCTGGTACATATATGTATCCTTTCGGCCGAGTTTTTCGCGTCGAACCATTGTAGCGTCCTGCTACCACTTTGCTAGGATAAAGCGCCGCAGATTTTTGGGACATGCCTTAATCTCTACTTTTGGGGTGATTTGGGCCGCTGACGGCATCGCTGGGCGATGTGCTCGCGCGGATAGGGCTGCTCGTTGTACCATAGCTGCAACTGACTCGTAAGGAGCATCCATGCCCATTCGCATCCCCGACGCCCTCCCTGCCGCCGCGCAGCTCGAGAGCGAGAACATCTTTGTCATGACCGAGTACCGCGCGCTGCACCAGGACATCCGTCCGCTGCGCGTGCTCATCCTCAACCTCATGCCCACCAAGATCGCCACCGAGACGCAGATCATGCGCAAGCTCTCCAACACGCCGCTACAGGTGGAGGTGGACCTGCTGCGCACCAAGACGCACGAGGCCACGCACGTGAGCGCTGGCCACCTGGAGACGTTCTACCGCACGTTCGACGACATCCGCGACATCCACTACGACGGCCTGATCATCACGGGCGCGCCGGTGGAGCAGATGCCGTTCGAGGAGGTCGACTACTGGCCCGAGCTCTGCCAGATTATGGATTGGTCCACCACGCACGTGCATTCTACGTTGCACATTTGTTGGGGCGCGCAGGCGGGCCTGTATCACCACTACGGTATCCAGAAGCACGACCTGCCGGCAAAGGCGAGCGGCGTGTTCGAGCATTATCTGGTGAAGCCGCAAAGCCCGCTGGTCCGTGGTTTTGACGACCGCTTTTATGCCGTGCATTCGCGCAACACCGATGTGCGCCGCGAGGACGTGGAGGCCGAGCCGCAGCTTGAGGTTGTGGCTGTGTCCGACGAGGTGGGCCTGTACATCGTCAAGTCGACCGACAGCCGTCGCTTCTTTGTATTTGGCCATCCCGAGTACGATACCGACACGCTGCGTCTGGAGTACGAGCGCGACGTGAAGCGCGGCCTCAACCCTCAAGTGCCGGCGCATTACTTCCCAGGTGACGACCCCTCGGCCGAGCCGCGCAACGTCTGGCGCAGCCAGGCTCAGTTGCTCTACACCAACTGGCTCAACTACTACGTCTACCAGACCACGCCCTACGACCTGGCCCGCGCCGGCGAGGAGCACTAGGCCGTCGGGAGGTACGCTGGCATTTAGGCGCTGACGATGTGGGGCAGCGGCAGGTCGTGGGCATTGGTGGGAACGTGGTCGACACGCTGCTCGTCAAGGGCGATGCCGACGACCTGGCATGTTGCCGAAAGCGTGGGCAGGTAGCGGTCGTAGCAGCCTCCGCCGTAGCCCAGGCGCGCGCCGGTGCGGTCGAAAGCCACGAGCGGCACGATAATCATGTCGAGAGCCTTGGCGGGCACGATGGGGAAGTGGTCGCTGTCGACGTCCGTGGCTGCGAAGGCCCGCGTAGGGTGGGCGATAAACGGGGCCTCGGACGCATCGCC
>URRT01000099.1 GCA_900550355.1 uncultured Collinsella sp. | reverse complement strand
TCCAAGGGTTATACCCTAAGAGCAAACCACCCCTTTTAGGGGTGGTTTTGATTTTTCGGTCCCTCGGCATCGGTAGCTCAAACTGCCATGTTCTGTGATTTGCGTCGTATCGGGCACCCTGCCGTTGGGCAATAAAATTGCACCATTCGAGCAATAATTTGCGTTGACCTGCTGAAGAATTGTCTTTGCCTTGTAGCGACATATAGTTCCAGCGGTAAGATGCTTGGGTATCGCAATTTGGTCTGCGGCTGTGCGCCGCACGCATGGGGCGCTTTTGCGCCTGCGAAAGGATCTTTGAATAACATGAAGGCAATCATCCCCGCCGCCGGTCTTGGCACGCGTTTTCTGCCTGGCACCAAGTGCACGCCCAAAGAGATGCTGCCGGTGCTCGACAAGCCCGTCATTCAGTACGTCGTCGAGGAGGCGCTCGACCCCGAGGAAGTCGACGACGCCATCATCGTTACTTCTCCCGGCAAGCCCGAGCTGCTGAACTACTTCCAGCCCGATCGCTCGCTCGAGAACCTGCTGCGCGAGCGCGGCAAGAACGCCTATGCCGATGCCGTCGCCCACGCTGGCGGTATGCCGGTCGACTTCCGCTATCAGTACGAGCCCAAGGGCCTCGGCCATGCTATCCGCTCTGCTGCCGACGCCGTGGCAGGGGAGAACTTCCTGGTTCTTCTGGGCGACTACGTTGTGCCTAACCGCGACATCTGCGACAAGATGCTCGCCGTTTCCAAGGAGCACGGTGGCGCTTCGGTTATCGCCGTCGCTGCTTGCTCGCCCGAGGAAGTCAGCCGCTACGGCGTTATCGCCGGTGAGCGCGTCGGTTCGCTCGAGGGCGCCGAGGACGTTGCCGATGCAGAGCCGGGCGCTGTCTGGCGTATCGGCGGTCTGGTCGAGAAGCCCGCTCCCGAGGCGGCTCCGTCCAACCTGTACATTGTCGGCCGTTATCTGCTGAGCCCGCTGGTCATGGACCTGCTCGCTGATCAGCAGGCCGGCAAGGGCGGCGAGATTCAGCTCACCGACGCCATGGCCCGCTCGCTCGATCGCGAGGCTATGTACGCTGTCGTTATCGACCCGCTGTTGGGCTACGACACCGGCACCCCGTCTGGCTGGATGGCCACCAACGCCCTCATGGCCGCAAGCGATCCTCGCTTTGCCAGCGCCTTCTGGGACGCCATCGACGAGCGCGGCGGATTGATGCGCAAGTAAGCCTTCGGGCATCGACATTTACGGGCGCGGACCTCGGTTCGCGCCCGTTTTTTATAAGAGCTGCGATTGCCGGCTCTCTGTTCACAGAAAATATATGAACAGATGTTCGATACATATACATCTACCTGCGTGTTTTCTGTCGAAAAACTTTGCTACTCCAAAAACTCAATCGCGTCAAGGCTTTTCTTGCCCAACGGTCGGTACCTGATAAACTATTAGGCTGCGATAACTGGCGAAGCTATGCCTCGCCAACCCACCGAGCATTTCCGTGAAGGAGGAAAAACCTGGTGACCTACGCATACACTGCCACTGAGCGCAAGCGCGTCAGCTTCGGGAAAATCCCGGAGGCCATGGAGCTCCCCAACCTTATCTCTGTTCAAAGGGAATCCTTTGAGCGTTTTAAGGACGAGGGCCTTCGTGAGGCGTTCAAGGAATCCAGCCCCATCCAGAGCCAGAACCATGTTCTCGAGGTTACCTTCGGCGAGCATCAGTTCGGCGACCCTGCGCACACCGTCGAGGAGTGCCGCGAGAAGGACATGACCTATCAGGCCCCGCTCCTGACCGACGTCCGTCTCACCAACAAGGAGACCGGCGAGATCAAGGAGCAGCTCGTCTTTATGGGCGACTTCCCCATGATGACCGATCAGGGCACCTTCATCATCAACGGTACCGAGCGTATCGTCGTCTCGCAGCTCGTCCGTTCCCCGGGTGTGTACTACAGCTCCGAGATGGATTCGGGCAAGCAGATCTACAAGGCCCAGATCATCCCGTCCCGCGGTGCCTGGCTTGAGTTTGAGGTCGACAAGCGCGACCAGCTCATGGTCTCCATCGACCGTAAGCGTAAGCAGAGCGCCACGATGTTCCTGCGCGCCCTTGGCATCGCCGTCACCAACGACGACATCATCGAGCTGCTCGGCAACTCCGATGTGATTAAGCGCACCCTGGAGCGCGACACCGCTCTCACTCGCGAGGACGCCCTTATCGAGATCTACCGTCGCCTGCGCCCGGGCGAGCCTCCCACCGTGGACGCTTCCCGCAGCCTGCTCGAGGGCCTGCTCTTTAACCCGCAGCGCTACGATCTGGCCCGCGTCGGTCGTTACAAGGTCAACAAGAAGCTCAACCTCACCACCGAGGAAGAGGTCACGGTGCTCACCGACGAGGATATCGTCGCGACGCTGCGCTACCTCCTGTCCCTCGCTGCCGGCGAGCAGGGCTTCAAGGTCGACGATATCGACCACTTCGGCAACCGCCGCATCCGTACCGTCGGCGAGCTCGTCGCCAACCAGTTCCGTATCGGCATGAGCCGTATGGAGCGCGTCGTCCGTGAGCGCATGAGCTCCCAGGACATCGACGAGATCACCCCGCAGTCGCTTATCAACATCCGTCCGATCGTGGCCTCCATCAAGGAGTTCTTCGGTTCCTCGCAGCTCTCGCAGTTCATGGACCAGGCGAACCCCCTGACCGGTCTGACCCACAAGCGCCGTCTGTCCGCACTCGGCCCTGGCGGTCTTGCCGGCCACAAGTCCGGCTCCAGCCGCCGCACCAACGTGCCGACGGCCGTCCGCGACGTCCACAACTCGCACTACAGCCGCATGTGCCCGATCGAGACCCCCGAAGGCCCCAACATCGGCCTGATCGGCTCGCTCGCCCTCTACGCCCGCGTCAACGAGTACGGCTTCATCGAGGCTCCGTTCCGTCGCGTCGAGAACGGCGTTGCCACCGACCAGATCGACTGGATGACCGCTGACGAGGAAGAGAAGCACGTCATCGCGCCGGCCAACACGCCGCTCGATCCCAAGACCAACGAGTTCATCACGACCGATGCCGAGGGCAAGATTGTCCGTCCGCACACCGTGATCGCCCGTACCCGCGACTTCGACGGCTCCTTCGGCGCTCCCGCCGACGTGCCCGTCGAGGACGTCGACTACATGGACGTCTCGCCGCGTCAGATGCTCTCCGTCGCAGCCACGCTGATCCCGTTCCTCGAGCACGACGACGCCAAGCGTACGCTGATGGGCGCTAACATGCAGCGTCAGGCCGTGCCGCTGGTTCACCCCGCCGCTCCCTATGTCGGTACCGGCATGGAGCGTCGCGCCGCCCTGGACTCCGGCGAGGTCACCCTGGCTAAGAACGCCGGCGAGGTCATCTTTGCCGACGCCGCCAAGATCATCGTCAAGCATGCCGGCGGCATGGACGAGTATCACCTGGCCAAGTACCAGCGCTCCAACCAGTCCACCTGCATCAACCACCGTCCGCTCGTGCGCGTCGGTGACACCGTTGAGCAGGGCGAGCCCCTGGCTGACGGTCCTTCGACCGATCATGGCGAGCTCGCACTGGGTCAGAACCTCACCGTGGCATACATGCCGTGGGAAGGCTTCAACTACGAGGACGGTATCGTCGTGTCCGAGCGCCTGGTGGCCGAGGACCTGCTGACGACCATCAACATCACCCGTCACGAGATCGACGCCCGCGACACCAAGCTCGGCCCCGAGGAGATTACCCGCGAGATCCCGAACCTCTCCGAGGACATGCTTGCCAACCTCGACGAGGACGGCATCATCCGCATCGGCGCCGAGGTCGGCCCTGGCGACATCCTGGTCGGCAAGGTCACGCCTAAGGGCGAGAGCGCTCTGACCGCCGAGGAGCGCCTGCTGCGTGCCATCTTCGGTGCCAAGGCCCACGACGTCCGCGACACCTCCCTTAAGATGCCTCACGGCGCTTACGGCCGCGTCATCGACGTTGTCCGCTTTAGCCGCGAGAACGGCGACGACCTGGCCCCCGGCGTCAACGAGCAGGTGCGCGTCTACGTCGCCCAGCGTCGTAAGATCCAGCAGGGCGATAAGATCGCCGGCCGCCACGGCAACAAGGGTGTTATCTGCAACGTTCTGCCGGTCGAGGACATGCCCTACATGGCTGACGGTACCCCGATCGACGTTATCCTCAACCCGCTGGGCGTTCCTTCGCGTATGAACGTCGGCCAGCTGCTCGAGTGCCACCTTGGCTGGGCTGCTGCCTGCGGTTGGGATACCGAGCAGGCCGACTCCGACAAGTACGTCCCCGGTCCGTTCTTCACCGCCACGCCTGTCTTCGACGGCGCCAAGGAGGACGAGATCGCCGAGGTCATTCGTCGTGCCAACAAGAACATGCTCAACAAGGCCACCGCTGCCTTTGGCGATCACATGCGTCCTGAGTTCGTCACCCAGCTTGACGAGCGCGGCAAGACCCGTCTGTTCGACGGCCGCACCGGCGAGGAGTTCCGCGAGCCCATTACTGTGGGTACGTCCTACATCCTCAAGCTCGGCCACATGGTCGACGACAAGATCCACGCCCGTTCGACCGGCCCTTACAGCTTGGTTACCCAGCAGCCTCTGGGCGGCAAGGCCCAGTTCGGCGGCCAGCGCTTCGGCGAGATGGAAGTTTGGGCACTGTACGCTTACGGTGCTTCCAACGTCCTGCAGGAGATCCTGACCGTCAAGTCCGACGATACCGTGGGCCGCGTCAAGACCTACGAGTCCATCGTCAAGGGCGAGAACGTTCCTGTCCCGGGTATCCCCGAGTCTTTCAAGGTTCTCGTCAAGGAGATTCGCTCCCTCGCACTGGACATCGAGCCCATGCACGATGCCGACGAGGACGCCTCCGCCCCTGTGACCGCCGAGGAGACCTCTGCTCTCGACGACCTGGCTGCGCTCGCCGGCGTTGACGCCGACGTCGAGGCCCAGGATGCCGAGACCGCCGAGGCACCCGAGGCTGTCGCCGCCACGACCACTGATAAGGAGTAGTTGACTGTGGCAGATTTCGAAGCTACTGATTTTGACTCGGTAAAGATCTCCCTTGCCTCCGCCGACCAGATCCGTTCCTGGTCGCACGGTGAGGTCAAGAAGCCGGAGACCATCAATTACCGTACCCTCAAGCCCGAGAAGGATGGCTTGTTCTGCGAGAAGATTTTCGGTCCCGCCAAGGACTGGGAGTGCTCCTGCGGCAAGTACAAGGGCATCCGCTTTAAGGGCATCGTCTGCGAGCGCTGCGGCGTCGAGGTCACCTCGGCCAAGGTGCGTCGCGACCGCATGGGCCACATCGAGCTCGCCGCTCCCGTGTCCCACATCTGGTACTTCAAGAGCCCCACGAGCTTCCCGATGAGCCGTATGCTCGACATCAAGTCCAAGGACCTCGAGAAGGTTCTGTACTTTGCCAGCTACATCATCACCGAGGTCGACTACGAGGCTCGCGAGGCTGACGCCGACGACCTGCGCGAGGAGCTCGCCGCCGATCTGGAAGAGATCGATGCCGAGTGCGCCCGCCAGATCGAGTCCCTCAAGGAGCAGGGCAACCCCGAGAACTTTGACGAGTTCTCCGACGAGGAGCCGCTGACCCCCGAGGAGATCGCCTCTGGCATCGTCGACATCGAGGAAGAGTGCAAGGACGAGAAGCAGCTCCGCACGGACGCCTTCAACGCCTTCATGAAGCTCAGCGAGCGCGACCTCATTTCCGATGAGCCGCTGTTCCGTGAGATGACCCGTTACTACTCCATGTACTTCAAGGGTGGCATGGGTGCCGAGGCCGTCCGCGACCTGCTCGCTGCCATCGACCTCCCTTCCGAGGCCGAGAAGCTCAAGGCCATCATCGCCGACGAGGACTCCCAGAAGCAGAAGCGCGAGAAGGCCGTTAAGCGCCTCGAGGTCGTTGACGCCTTCCTGAAGGGCGGCAACAGCCCCGCGAACATGATCCTGGACGTCATTCCGGTCATTCCGCCCGATTTGCGCCCGATGGTCCAGCTTGACGGCGGCCGCTTCGCCGCGTCCGACCTCAACGACCTGTACCGTCGCGTGATCAACCGTAACAACCGACTCAAGCGCCTGCTCGACCTGGACGCCCCTGCGATCATCGTGAACAACGAGAAGCGCATGCTCCAGGAGTCCGTGGACGCCCTGTTCGACAACGGCCGTCGTGGTCGCCCGGTCTCTGGCCGTGGCGGTCGCCCGCTCAAGTCGCTCGCCGAGGCCCTCAAGGGCAAGCAGGGTCGTTTCCGTCAGAACCTGCTGGGTAAGCGTGTCGACTACTCCGGCCGTTCGGTAATCGTTACCGACCCCAAGCTGCTGCTGCACCAGTGCGGTCTGCCCAAGACCATGGCGCTGGAGCTCTTCAAGCCTTTCGTCATGAAGCGCCTAGTCGAGCTTGGCAAGGTCGAGAACATCAAGGGTGCCAAGCGCGCTATCGACCGCGGTGCCACCTTTGTGTGGGACATTCTCGAAGAGGTCATCGACGGCCGCGTCGTGCTGCTCAACCGTGCACCGACCCTGCACCGTCTGTCCATCCAGGCCTTTGAGCCGGTGCTGGTCGAGGGCAAGGCTATCCACCTGCATCCGCTGGTTTGCTCGCCCTTCAACGCCGACTTCGACGGCGACCAGAT
>URRT01000098.1 GCA_900550355.1 uncultured Collinsella sp. | reverse complement strand
GGCGCGCTGACTGCGAATCACGCGGACGCGGCAGCCCTCGGGCATGCTGCGGGGCACGCAACATTCGATGATGACGCCGGCGGCGGCATCATCGGCGGCAATGGTGGTAAGGAACTGGTCAAATTCGTTATCGTGGCGAAGCTCCAGCAGGTCGCCCTTGCCCACGGGCTCAAACAACTCAATGCGGGCGATGGCGGCGCGCCGACGGCGGTCGGCGGGCCTGAGGGCGCGCACCATGAAGGCCGGGCGGCTGCCCAGCACCGTGCCCACAATCTGGCCGCGGTTGTTGGAGCGCTCGTAGCTCATCATTTCGTCGCCCGAGGTGCCGTCCTGATAGGCGTGCGTAAAGTCGCGGTTGAAGCAGCGCTTGAGCTGGCGCTGGCGGGCGGCTTCCTCGTCCTTGGCAACGGTGGCTCCGGATAGCATGTCGTCAATTTCGTGACGATATACATCAACGATGGAATACACGTAATCGGGGGCCTTCATGCGGCCCTCGAGCTTGAGCGATGCGGCGCCGGCGTCATACAGGCGGCGAACAAGCTGCGACGTGTTGGTGTCGCGCGGGCACAGCGCGCGCTCGCGACCGGCAGGGGAGAGCGAGCGGCCGTTCTCGTCAATTAGCTCGTAGGGTAGGCGGCAGGGCTGGGCGCACATGCGGCGGTTGGCCGAGCGGCCAGCCATGGCAAAGCTCGACAGCAGGCACAGACCCGAGTAGCAAAAGCAGATGGCGCCGTGGCTAAAGACCTCGAGGTCGACATCGGGCGCGGCGTTGTGAATGACGGCAATCTCGTCGATGGAGAGCTCGCGCGAGAGAGTCACGCGGTCGGCGCCCTGCTCGCGGCACCAAAGCGTTCCGCGGTCATCATGGATGTTCGCCTGGGTCGAGATATGCGTCTCGATGCCGGGCATAGTGCGCTTGACCTCAAAGAACAGGCCCCAGTCCTGGATAATGAAGGCGTCGGCGCCCAGCGTGGAGCAGCGATGGATGAGTTGCAGCGCATCGCTCATCTCGGACTGCTTGATGACGATGTTTGCCGTGACGTAGACGCGCGACCCGGCTAGATGCGCGGCGCGGCAGGCTTGCTCAAAGGCCTCGTCGGTAAAGTTGGTGGCCTTGCGGCGGGCGTTGAAGCTGCCCATGCCGCAGTAGATGGCGTCTGCCCCGGCGGCGAGTGCGGCGGCAAAGGGCTCGGGCCCTCCGGCGGGCGCCAAAAGCTCGGGTCTGCGGTTGGTGGTTCGACTGGCGGTTGCGGTCATATCCTGCCTTTCAAAATGCTCAGATAATCAAAAGTATAGTGGCGCCGTTGCGGCAGGCGATGCCCGTGCTCCAAGCGGGATAAAGTCTTCAGCAGCTTGGACTGGCTGCTCCACATGAGAACCGTTCAGCGGTTCGGGGAGACCGTTGGGCGATAAAATATTCTCGCAAGCTGATAATATTCTTGCATCAAACAGAAACCTTGAGTACCATCCCAATCAAGCGCGGTGTTCAGACCGAACTGTGCCTCCCGGTGTGAACGCCGCGCTCACGCTTTCTCAACTGATCGTAAGGAGATAAACATGAGCAAGACCGTCGTGTCTTCCGATAACGCACCCGCAGCCATCGGCCCGTATTCCCCTGGTATCCAGACTGGCAACATGGTGTTCCTGTCCGGCCAGCTGGGCATCGACCCTGCAACCGGCAAGATGCCCGAGGGCGTCGAGGCCCAGGCCAAGCAGTCCCTCGCCAACGTCGAGGCCCTGCTGACCGCTGCCGGCGCCACCTTTGCCGATGTCGTCAAGACCACGGTCTACCTGGCCGACATTGCCGACTTCGCTGCCGTGAACGAGATCTACGCCTCCAAGTTCGAGGCTCCGTTCCCCGCGCGCAGCGCTTTCCAGGTTGCCGCCCTTCCGGCTGGCGGTCTGGTTGAGATCGAGGTCGTCGCCGCTCTCTAAGGCGTTGGCAACAACTAAACATGACATGCAAAAAGACCCTGCAGCGCGTGCGAGCTGCAGGGTCTTTTGTCAAGTGGCGGGTCGCTTGTGGAGCCGCGCTCCATTTTGCTCGTTAGCCCTCCTTGCGAACTTTTTGCAGGTAGCGGTAGACGCTGGGCTCCGAGATGCCCAGCGCGGTGGCGGCGCAGGCCACGGCACCCTTGAGCATGAACACCCCGTTGCCGTTGAGGTGGCGAATGACGTCCACGCGGTCGCTCTGACCAAGTGACGCTACGTCCAGCCCGCGCGCGCTCAGCAACTCGGCAATGCTGCGGTCGATGAGCTCCTGTGTGGACTCCGAAAGGCTTTCGACCTCGATAGGGGCGGGCTCCGTGCGCGTCGGCGCTGCGTCGAAGCACGCCATGAGCTGCTGCGCCATGGCGTTGATGGAACGCACGGTCGAGAGATCGGTGTTGACGCAGAGCATACCGACGATCTCGTCATGCTCGCGGATAAAGTACGTCGCTGACTCCAACGTCTTGCCGCCGGCACCGCGCCCCTCGTAGCCCGTAATAAACGGCAGGTCGCGATACTTGGGGTCGTGCATGATCTTGAGCGCCAGATCGGTGGCGGGGCCGCCGACCTTGCGGCCGCTCACGATGCCGTTGCGAATATCGACGATGGCGTGGTCGGGATCCGAGAAATCGTGCAGCACGATTTCGCTGTTTTTGCCGAGTATCTGCTCCAGAAAATCGACCATCGGCAAAAAGCGACGTACGGTCTCGTTCACGGGCAACTCCTTTGGGTGAAATCGGAAATGTTCATAACAATTTTTTCTCATGGTAACACGCTGCCCATCATCTCGTATATCCGCAGGTACATTGCGTAATGCAGACGAACGGTAGGAATTTAGCGGTAAACGGTTGACCAAAAGAAAAGTTAGATGTTATTTTGACCAGACACTTTCCTGACCTGCGGAAATGCGTTATTTCAGCTGAAGAACAGTCTGATAACAAAAAATTATTATTGAGAATGAGAATCATCTTTAATACGATATGAAACGAAGGCACAACCTCAACCCCGCACTGCGTCACAATAGAGCGTTAGATGCGAAAACAACTACTTCGAGGATTGGTGGTCAAATGACCCAGGAGACGGTTACGAACGGCACTGAAGCCCTGTTCACTCGCGAAGGCATGCCTCCCGTTAAGGAAATGATCCCGTGTGCCCTTCAGCACGTACTGGCATCGTTTGCCGGCATCATTACCCCGGCGGTCATCATGGCCGGCGTCTACGGCTTTAATAGCCAGCAGAGCACCGACATCATCCAGGTCGCGCTCATTCTTTCGGCGATCGATACGGCCCTTCAGGCCTTCGCTCCCTTCCGTCGCATCGGCGGCGGCCTGCCCATCGTCATGGGCGTTTCGTTCGCGTTCCTGCCGGCCCTGCAGGCCATGGGTGCCTCGGGCTTTAGCTTTGGTGCGCTGCTGGGCGGCGAGATCGTCGGCGGCGCCGTCGCAGTCCTCTTTGGTCTGGCCTACAGCAAGATCAAGTGGCTGTTCCCGCCCGTCGTGACCGGTACGGTCATCTTCTCCATTGGCGTTTCGCTGTATCCCACGGCCGTCAAGTATATGGCCGGCGGTATGGGTACGCCGCTGTGGGGCACCCCGCAGGCCTGGTGCGTCGCTCTTATCACCTTCGCCGTGGTCTTTGCGCTCGCCAACTTTGGCAAGGGCACGCTCAAGCTGGGATCCGTGTTCTTTGGCATGATCGTTGGCATGATCGTCTCCATCCCCTTTGGCATGATCGACTTCTCCAGCGTCGCCACCGCTCAGGTCTTCGCCCTTCCCAAGCTCATGCCCTACGCGCTCGAGTTTGATCCCGAGGTCTGCATTACCCTCGCCGTCGTGTTCCCCATGGTTGCTATTCAGGTTATCGGTGACGTCTCCGCCGCCTGCCTGGGCTCCATCGACCGTATGCCCACCGAGCGTGAGCTCTCCGGCGCTATCGTGTCCCAGGGCCTCACCTCTATGGTCGGCGGCCTGCTGGGCGGTCTTCCCACCAGCGCCCTTGGCCAGAATGTGGGCATCATCTGCTCCAACAAGGTCGTCAACAAGTGGGTCTTTGTGATCATCGCGGCCGTCTTTGCCATCGCCGGCCTGTTCCCGCAGCTTTCTGCCGTCCTTTCCGCTATCCCGCAGCCCGTCATCGGCGGCGCGACCGTCGGCGTCTTTGGCACCATCACCATGAACGGCGTGCGCATGTTCACCCGCGAGGGCCTCACGCAGCGCACTACCACTATCGTCGGCACCTCCGTCGTCTTTGGCCTGGGTATCTGGATGGCCAGCGGTTGCCTTGCCGGCGAGGGTATGCCCGCCTGGGTGTCCACCGTCATCGGCTCCAATGCCGTAACCCCCACCGCCATCATGGCCATTGTCCTTAACCTGATCCTTCCGCAGACGCCGGTCGTGGCTCAGCATATCGATGCTGCCAAGGACGCTGCCGTGGATCTGAGCAAGAAGTAACCAATTCGGTGCTATTCGTCGGCGGACGCATCGCCTCGTCCGCCGACGTCATGCGGCGCCAAGCCGCACTTCAAAGGGTTTGTCCCTTTGGTGAAGCGTTGACGGGAGAGGGCCCGTTTCCGGTGTAGGCCGGCGCTTCGCACTCCGCCATGTCAGAGGTGTCAAACCCCGCCCCTGATGTTGAAGGGAGCATCCATGCTTCTGGTCGCTAACGGTTCCGTCTTTACTCGCAACGCTCAGACCCCGTTCATTCCAAACGGTGCGGTCGCCATTGACGGAGATACGATCGTCGAAGTAGGTCCCGAGTGCGAGCTCAAGGCCAAGTACCCGGATGCCGAGTACGTCGACGCCCAGGGCAACCTCATCATGCCCGGACTTATCAACTGCCACACCCACATCTACTCGGGTCTGGCCCGCGGCCTTGCCATTAAGGGCTGCAACCCCACCAACTTCCTGGAGAATCTTGAGCAGCAGTGGTGGAAGATCGATGACAACCTGACGCTCGACGGCACCAAGGCCAGCGCCTATGCCACGATTCTTGACTCCATCCGCGATGGCGTCACCACGATCTTCGATCACCATGCGAGCTTCTGCGAGATCCCGGGAAGCCTCTTCACCATTAAGGACGCAGCTCAGGAGCTGGGCATGCGTTCGTGCCTGTGCTACGAGGTCTCTGATCGCCGCGGCCAGGAAAAATGCGACCAGGCCATTGCCGAGAACGCCGAGTTTGCCCAGTGGGCCGCCAAGGAGCGTCGCGATAACGACAACCACATGATCGCCGCCATGTTTGGCGGTCACGCCACCTTTACGCTGTCGGACGAGACCATGGACAAGATGGCTGAGGCCAACAACGGCCTGACCGGCTTCCACATCCATGTGTGCGAGGGCATGAACGACGTGTGGGATTCCCGCCTCAACCGCGGTGGCATCAGCCCCGTCGAGCGCCTGCTGCAGCACAACCTGCTGGGTCCCGACACCATGCTGGGCCACTGCATCCACGTGACGCCTGCCGAGATGGATATCGTCAAGGAGTCCGGCACCTGGCTCGTCAACAACCCCGAATCCAATATGGGCAACGCCGTGGGCTGCGCCCCCGTGCTCGAATTCTTCCGCCGCGGCATTCCTGTGTGCATGGGTACCGACGCCTACACCCACGATATGCTCGAGAGCCTTAAGGTCTTCCTGATCATTCAGCGCCACAACGCCGCCATGCCCAACGTGGGCTGGTGCGAGGCCATGACCATGCTGTTCGAGAACAACGCCAAGATGGCGAGCAAGTACTTCGATCGCAAGCTCGGTGTGCTCGAGGCCGGCGCTGCCGCCGACGTCATCGTCATGGACTACAAGCCCTTTACGCCGCTGAGCGAGGAGAACATCGACGGCCACATGCTCTTTGGCATGATGGGCAAAAACTGCCGCACCACCATCATCAACGGCCGCGTCCTGTACAAGGATCGCGAGTTCGTTGGGATTGATGAGGACAAGATCAACGCGTGGACCATGGCTGAGTCCAAGAAGCTCTGGAGCACGCTCAACGATCGCGCCTACTAATTACAAGTAGATTCACGCGCGTCGGATGTTTCGCCGCATCCGACGCGCGTATAGGCGGCCTCCGCGGGGTCGCCGGCGCTGTGCTAGCGCTACACCGTATTTGCGCCCGCCGCGCGGTCTCGCCGGGCGTTACAGAGAGGAGCTCATTATGAGCGACATCATGAGGCCGATCCCGTTTTCGCAGCTGATGAACTGGATCATCGAGGAGCACAAGACTCAGGGCGCCGTCTTTGGCGTGCGCAAGATGGTCACGACCAACCAGGAGGGTGCGCTTCCCATTTTTGACGAGCGCATCGAGACTCCGTTTGGCCCGGCCGCCGGTCCCAACACGCAGCTGGCCCAGAACATCGTGGCCTCTTATGTGGCTGGTTCCCGCTTCTTTGAGCTTAAGACCGTTCAGGTTATGGACGGCGAGGAGCTCTCCAAGTGCGTTAACAAGCCCTGCATTGTGGCGCAGGACGAGTGCTACAACTGCGAGTGGTCGACCGAGCTCGAGGTTCCGCAGGCCTTTGCCGAGTACGTGAAGGCATGGTTCGCCTGCCACCTGATCGCTCGCGAGTACGGCCTGGGCAGCCCGGACGGCTTTGTCTTTAACATGTCGGTGGGCTATGACCTGGAGGGCATTAAGAGCCCCAAGGTCGATGCGTACATTGAGGGCATGAAGGACGCCAGCGGCTCCGAGGTTTGGAACGAGTGCCGCACGTGGGCGCTCGCTAACCTGGACAAGTTTGAGCATGTCGATGCTGCGTTTGTCGAGTCCATCCCGGCGCGCGTCTCCAACTCCATTACCGAGTCCACGCTGCACGGCTGCCCGCCCGCCG
>URRT01000097.1 GCA_900550355.1 uncultured Collinsella sp. | reverse complement strand
CGGCGCGGCATCTGCGGCGACGCCGTCGACACGCGCCGCAAGATGCGAGCCCTCGGTAGCCATCACCGGCAGCGGACGACCAGCGGTGGCAACAGGCACGCCAACGGCGTCGAACACGCTGTGCTCCGGACCCGTAAAGCCGCAGGCGATGAGCACCAGCTGCGCAGGCACCTCGTGCTCGGAGCCCGTAATGCGTTCGGGCTTGCCGGCCGACCAATCTAGATCGACCACGCGCAGGCCCGCTGCCGCGCCCTTCTTGTCCAGCAGCACCTCGAGCGTATCCACTCCCCAGGCACGCATCTCGCCACCCATCGCAGCGATAGCCTCCTGCTGGCCGTAGTCGGTCTTCTTAACGTTGGACCACTGCGGCCAGGGGTTGCTCGCCGCGCGCTTATCGGGCGCGGCCGGCAGGAATTCAAACTGACGCACGCTGCGCGCACCCTGGCGCACCGCGGTACCCACGCAGTCGTTGCCGGTATCGCCGCCGCCAATGACCACAACGTCCAGGCCGCGGGCGTTCACCGCGGGCTCACCACCATCGAGCACCGAGACGGTCGAGGCCGTCAGGTAGTCCACGGCATACACCACGCCCGGGGCATCCACGTTCGCAGCCGAAAGACCGCGGGGCGCACGAGCGCCGGCAGCCACCACGACAGCGTCAAAGCCATTGAGTTTGGCCGCCACCGCAGGGTTCGTCACGTCAGCACCCAGCTCAAAGACAATGCCCAGCTCGCGCATAAGCGCCACGCGACGCTCGACCACAGACTTCTCGAGCTTCATGTTGGGAATGCCGTACATGAGCAGACCGCCCGGGCGGTCGTCACGCTCAAACACCGTCACGCGGGCACCGCGACGAGCGAGCTCCCATGCCGCCACCAGACCAGCAGGACCGGAGCCCACCACGGCAACCGTGGGCGCGCCCTCCCCTGCCGGCTCAAAGCGACGCGGACCGCCATTTGCCCACTCGTGGTCGCTGATCGCACGCTCGTTGTCATGGATCGTCGTGGGCTGACCGTCGACCGAAGCCAGGTTGCACGCGGCCTCGCAGAGTGCCGGGCACACGCGGCTCGTGAACTCGGGCATAGGCGAGGTGAGTGACAGACGCTCGGCAGCCTCATCCCAGCGGCCGCGGTACACCAGCTCATTCCACTCGGGAATCAGGTTGTGCAGCGGGCAGCCGCTCGGGCGCGCCTTGCCAAAGCTTGCGCCCATCTGGCAAAACGCCACGCCGCACATCATGCAGCGGCTCGCCTGGGCGCGACGCGCGTCGTCGTCGAGCTCCACGTGCAGCGGATCGAAATCGCGGCTGCGCTCCTCCACGGGGCGAAGCTCGTGGGTCACGCGATCGATATCAAGAAAAGCACCAGGCTTACCCATGGCACTTACGCCTCCTTCTTGGTCGAAGCAACAGAGCCGACAGCGCCGCCCGCGGCATCGAAGCGAGCGACATCCGCGGCACTCGCGCGACCGGTCACAATGTCAAACGCCAGCTCCTCTGCCTGCGCATGCGTCTTGCCGGCAGCCTCACCCGCAGCGACAATCGCCAGCACGCGCTCGTACTCGGTCGGAATGACCTTCACAAAGTGCTTACTCATCGTCTCAAAGCTGTAGAGCAGCTTAATGCCGCGCGGGCTCTGCGTCGCGTCCACGTGCTCTTGGATGAGCGCACGAATCTGCACCAGCTCGTCGGCCGTCGGGGCCTTGAGCTCCACGCTCTCGTGGTTCACACGGGCGTCGAGCGTACCGTATTGGTCAAAGACATAGGCCACGCCACCCGTCATGCCGGCGGCGAAGTTCTGCCCGACCTCGCCCAGGATGAGCGCCAGACCGCCCGTCATGTACTCGCAGCCATGGTTGCCGCAGCCCTCGACCACCACGGTGGCGCCGGAGTTGCGCACGCTAAAGCGCTGGCCGGCCAGGCCGTTAATGAAGCCGCGGCCGCTCGTGGCGCCAAAGAACGCAACGTTGCCCACGATGATGTTCTCGTCGAACTTGTAGGTCGCATGCGGGTTGGGACGCACCGACACCTCGCCGCCCGAAAGGCCCTTGCCAAAGTAGTCGTTGGCGTCGCCGCACACGTTGAGCGTAATGCCGCGCGGCAGGAAGGCGCCAAAGCTCTGACCGGCCGAACCATCGCAATCGATGGTGATGGAACCGGCGGGCAGGCCCTCGGGATGCGCCTTGGTCACCGCGTTGCCCAGAATAGTGCCCACGCAGCGGTTGACGTTGGCGATATCGGCGCGGAAGCGAATCGGACGCAAGTGCGCACGGGCATCGGCCGTATAGGGCACAAACAACGTGGAGTCGAGCGTCTTGTCGAGCTCGCTGTCCGCGGCCATCTGTGACAGGAAGTGGCGGCCATCGGCACCCGGGATATGGGCACCGAACTCGCAGGTCGCGCTCGCCAGCACGGGCGACAGATCGAGCAGGTTGGCCTTGCGGTTGCCCGGGACCTCGATCTGACGCAAGCACTCGGGATGGCCGACCATCTCGTCGACGGTGCGGAAGCCCAGGCTCGCCATGACCTCGCGCAGCTGCTCGGCAACAAAGAGCATAAAGTGCTCAACGTGCTCGGGCTTGCCGCGGAAGCCGCGACGCAGGCGGCAGTTCTGCGTGGCGATGCCGGCCGGGCAGGTATCCTGCTGGCAGTCGCGCTGCATGAGGCAGCCCATGGAGATGAGCGGCATGGTCGCAAAGCCAAACTCCTCGGCGCCCAGCAAGCAGGCGACGGCAACATCGGTACCGTCCATGAGCTTGCCGTCGGCCTCGAGCACCACGCGTGAGCGCAGGCCGTTTTGCAGCAGCGTCTGCTGGGCCTCGGCAAGGCCAAGCTCCAGCGGCAGGGCCCCAAGGCAGATTGAGTCGCGGGCCGCCGGAGTCCGTCAGATAGAGTCGCGCGCAGCGGCACCCGAGCCGCCATTGTGGCCGCTGATCAAGATCTTGTCGGCAGCACCCTTGGCCACACCGGTGGCGATGGTGCCGACGCCGGCCTCGCTGACCAGCTTGACCGACACGCGTGCGCCGGGGTTGGCGTTCTTAAGATCGAAGATCAGCTCTGCCAGGTCCTCGATGGAGTAGATGTCGTGATGCGGCGGAGGCGAGATCAGGCCGATGCCGGGCGTGGACTGACGGACCTCGGCGATCCAGGGATAGACCTTCTTGCCGGGCAGGTGTCCGCCCTCGCCGGGCTTGGCGCCCTGGGCCATTTTGATCTGAATCTCGAAGGCGCTGCACAGGTAGCGGCTCGTCACGCCAAAGCGCGCGCTTGCCACCTGCTTGATGGCGGAGTTCTTGGAGTCACCGTTGGCCAGCGGGGTCTCGCGACGCGGATCCTCACCGCCCTCGCCGGAGTTGGAACGGCCGTGCAGGCGGTTCATGGCGATGGCCATGCACTCGTGTGCCTCTTTGCTAATAGAGCCATACGACATGGCGCCGGTGTTAAAGCGGCGGACGATGTTGAGCGCGGGCTCGACCTCGTCAAGCGCCACCGGAGTACGGCCGCTGGCATCAAAGTCCAGCAGGTCGCGCAGGCGCACGGCACGGCCGGTGCGGTGCAGGCGGGCGCTGTACTCCTTAAAGGTATCGTAGCTGTCCTCGCGGCAGGCGGTCTGCAGCAGGTAGACGGTCTGGGGGTCGATGAGGTGATCCTCGCCGCCGAGCGGGCGCCACTTGGTCAGACCCAGCGTGGGCAGCTGATCGGGAGCCGGGCTCTTAAGGATGGCAAGTGCAGCGTCATAGCGCTCATTCTGCTCGCGCTCAACGTCCTCGACACCCATACCGCCCACACGGCTCACCGTACCGGCGAAGTACGCGTTGACGAACTCCGGCGTAAAGCCCACGGCCTCGAAGATCTGCGCCGAATGGTAGCTCTGCACCGTGGAGATGCCCATCTTGGACATGATGGAGACGATGCCGGCGGTCGCAGCCTTGTTGTAGTTGGCGATGCCCTGCTCGGCCGTCACGTCCAGGTCGCCGCGTGCCGCCAGATCGCGGATGCACGCATGTGCGTTGTACGGATAGATGCCGCTCGCGGAGTAGCCCACCAGCGCCGCAAAGTCATGCGGGGACACGGCGTCGCCGCACTCCACCACGATGTCGGCAAAGGTACGCACGCCAGCGCGAATCAGGTGGTTGTGCACGCAGCCCACGGCGAGCAGCGACGGCACGGGCACCTCGCCCGCAGCGGCACGGTCGCTCAGCACCACGATGTTCACGCCATCGCGAACCGCAGCCTCGACGTCTTCGGCAAGCTGCTTGAGCGCAGCCTGCAGCGCGCCCTCACCCGCGTCGCGGCGGTACACGGCACGGAACCGGCGGGTCTTAAAGCCCACGCGGTCGATGGCGCAGATGCGGTCAAACTCTTCCTCGTTGAGCAACGGGCGCTCCAAGCGCACCAGCTGGCAGGCCGTGCGGGAATCCTCGAGCAGGTTGCCGTGGTTGCCCAGGTAGAGTGTGGTCGAGGTGACCATATGCTCGCGTAGGGCGTCGATGGGCGGGTTTGTGACCTGAGCGAACAACTGATAGAAGTAGTCAAAGAACGAACGCGTCTTCTTGGACAGGCAGGCCAGCGGCGCATCGATGCCCATCGAGGCGAGCGGCGCCTTGCCCTGCTGGGCCATGGGGCGCACGACTTCGTCAACATCATCCCAGTGATACCCGAGCTTGGCCATGCGCACGGCGGCGGGCACCTCGGCATCCTCAGCGGGCGCGGGCGCAACGGGCTCATCGAGCGCGTCGACGGTCAGCGTCTCCTCGGCGATCCAGTCGCGATAGGGCTTTTCCTTGGCGTAACGGGCGCGCAGCTCGTCGTTGTAGATCACGCGGCCGCGGGCAAAGTCGACCTCGAGCATCTGACCCGGTCCCAGGCAGCCGCTCGTCAGGATGTTCTCGGGGCGCACCTCGATGGTGCCCACCTCGCTTGCCAGCATAAAGCGACCGTCGCGCGTCACGTAGTAGCGGGCGGGGCGCAGGCCGTTGCGGTCGAGGGCGGCACCCAGGGTACGGCCGTCGGTAAAGGCGATGGCCGCCGGGCCATCCCACGGCTCCATGAGCATGGACTGGTAAGCGTCGTAGGCGCGGCGCTCCTCACTCAGGCTGTCGTTGTGGTCCCACGGCTCGGGCAGTAGCATGGATGCGGCACGCGTGAGCGGACGACCGTTCATGACCAAAAACTCAAGCACATTGTCCAGAATCGCGGAGTCGGAGCCCTCGCGGTTGATGATCGGCATCACGCGCTCAAGATCATGCTGCAGCACGGGACTGTACAGGTTGGGTTCGCGGGCGCGAATCCAGTTGACGTTGCCCTTGAGGGTGTTGATCTCGCCGTTGTGGATGATAAAGCGGTTGGGGTGCGCACGCTCCCAGCTGGGCGTGGTGTTGGTGGAGTAGCGCGAGTGAACGAGCGCCACGGCCGTTTTGACGGCGGCGTCGTTGAGGTCGATGAAGAAGCGGCGCATCTGCGTGGCGACCAGCATACCCTTATACACGATGGTGCGCGAGCTCATGGAGCACACATAGAAGATCTTGTCGCGCAGGGCAAACTCGGCGTCGGCCTTCTTCTCGATGGTGCGGCGGCACACGTACAGACGACGCTCGAATGCGTCACCTGCCGGCGTGTCGTCCGGACGGCCCAGGAAGGCCTGCAAGATGGTGGGCATACAGGCGCGGGCCGTCTCGCCCAGGTCGTGCGGGTCGACCGGCACCTCGCGCCAAAAGAGCAGCGGCACGCCGGCCTCGGCGCAGCCCTCCTCAAACACGCGGCGGGCATCCTCTACGCCCTTGTCGTCCTGCGGGAAGAACAGCATGGCCACGCCATAGTCGCCCTCTGCCGGCAGAATCTGGCCGCACTTTTGGGCCTCTTTACGGAAAAAGTGATGCGGAACCTGGAACAGAATGCCAGCGCCGTCGCCGGTGTTCTTCTCGAGTCCCGTGCCGCCGCGGTGCTCCAAGTTGACCAGAATGGACAGCGCATCGTCCAGAATCTGGTGATGGCGCTCACCGTTGATATCGGCAAGCGCGCCAATGCCACATGCATCGTGATCGAATTCGGGGCGATAAAGGCCCTGCTGCTGAGCGGAATCTGCCTGCATCGCGATCCTCCCCTAGATATTAGACAGTCAGTTGAATAGGCATACTAGGAGCATCGCCGGCCCGTTGTGTTTCCCACCCGTTTCGAAACAATCGCGTAACGCACGCCCTACGAGTGGACACCGCCGACCTCAAGGGCGACAACAAGGGCCCCAAGTTCGGCCTGCAAACTCACCTCTTCAAACATCTCAATCTGTAACAGTAAGACCCAATTTCGACGACTAACTGTTACAGATTGAGATGTTTTCGAGAGACGGTTCCGAATGTCTCGATCTGTAACACGAAGGGTCAGTTTTGGCGGTCAGCTGTTACAGATCGAGATTTTCCATAGGACCATTTCTTCCTGTCTTGATCTGTAACACCTAGACCCAATTTCCATCCCTAGTTGTTACAGATCAAGACATTTCGGCAATCCCTTTCCACCGGCCTATCCAAATACAACAATTTTGTTAGTCTTGGTTAACTATTTGGCCTAAAACGGGTATCCTTTGCGGCGTCAAGCAAACGGCACGCGCGCCGTGCCAGATCAAGGAGGCCCCCATGGCACGCCAGAAAGACCAACAGACGATGCAACTTGTCCTTATCCGTCACGGAGAATCCGAGTGGAACAAACTCAACCTGTTCACCGGCTGGACCGATGTTGAGCTCACCGACACGGGCCGCGAAGAAGCCGCCGCAGGCGGTCGAGCCCTCAAAGAAGCGGGTTTCGACTTTGACATCTGCTACACCTCGCGCCTCAAGCGGGCAATCCATACCCTCAACATCGTGCTCGGCCAAATGGATCGCGAGTGGCTGGCC
>URRT01000096.1 GCA_900550355.1 uncultured Collinsella sp. | reverse complement strand
AGAGACGACGTGCTTGCCATTCTCGAAGGCGGTGGTGAAGATTTCGGTCGCGGGGTGCTCGCCGCCGATGAGCTCGACGACGATATCGACGGCGGGGTCGGTGACGACGTCGTGCCAGTCGCTCGTAAAGGCCTCGCGCTCAATACCGGCGGCTTCGGCCTGCTCCCAGGCAAGCGCGCAGGCGCGGGTCAGCTTAAGGTCGATGCCGTAGGCGGCCAGGTACTCATCGTGGTGGCTCTTGATCAGACGGGCCACGCCGCCGCCGACGGTTCCCAGACCGATGAGGCCGACGTTCACGGTGCGCAGGGGTTCGCTCATAGATAGCTCCTTCGTGCATCTTATGGATGGATTAACCGCTTAAAGGTTGAGTGCATTCTAGCGTGAAGTGCGGGCGCGTGCTTGCCTGGCAGCGGGAGCAGCACAAAACGCCACCCCCGAAACGCTGCGGAAACATTGGAAACACGCTCGCTACAAACGAACTTCCGTAACAAACTGTCAACGTTTGCACCATAAGGTTTGCCCTGTACCGCAAGACGGCCGCACCGCGGCCAGCGAAAAGGGGGACACCATGTTTAGCATCAACAACGTACTTAACCGCAGGAGTTTCTTGGCTGGCGCTGCGGCGCTCGGTAGCACCGCGGCACTCGCTGGTTGCTCGTCGGGTGGCTCGGACGGCGGCTCCGCCGATGACGGCAAGACCTTCAAGATCGGTGTCATCGGCCCTCTGACCGGCGCCGCGGCAACCTATGGCGTTTCGGCCGAGAAGGGTGCCAAGCTCGCCGCCAAGGATTTCTCGACCAAGGACCTCAAACTCTCGCTTAAGTCCGAGGATGACGTCGCTGACGGCGAGAAGGCCATCAACGCCTTCAATACCTTGTGCGACTGGGGCATGCAGGCGCTCGTCGGCCCCGTTACCACCGGTGCCGCCGTCGCCGTCTCGGGCGAGATCGCCGACGATATGCTCATGGTCACGCCCTCGGCCTCGTCTCTCGACGTCACCAAGGACAAGACCACGGTTTTCCAGGTTTGCTTCACCGATCCCACCATGGGCGCCAGCGCCGCAAAGTTCTTGGCCGAGAAGTACGCGGATGCCAAGATCGCCCTGTTCTACAACTCCGGCGATACGTATAGCTCGGGCGTTGCCGACGCTTTTGCCGAGCAGGCCAAGGCGTCCAAGCTCGACATCGTCGATACCGAGACCTTTAAGGACGACTCTTCCACGAGCTTTACCAACCAGCTCACCAAGGCCAAGGAGGCCGGCGCCACGCTCATCTTTGCGCCGATCTACTACACGCCGGCGTCCGTTTTGCTCAAGAACGCCAAGGACATGGGCTACGATATGACCCTCATGGGTACCGACGGCATGGACGGCCTGCTTTCTGTGGAAGGCTTCGATACCTCTCTTGCCGAGGGCGTACTGCTCATGACCCCGTTTTCGGCTGACGATGAGAAGAATGCCGACTTCGTCAAGGCCTATAAGGATGCCTACGACGAGACGCCCAACCAGTTTGCCGCCGACGCTTACGATTGCGTCCACGCCATCGCCGAGGCCATCGATAGGGCGGGGATTGACATTTCGGCCGACGGTGCCGACATTGCCGGCGACCTTGCCAAGGCCATGCGCAAGATCAAGATCGAGGGCCTGACAGGCGAGCTGACGTGGAATGACGAGGGCCAGGTCGAAAAGCCCGCCACAGCCTATGTGATCCAGGACGGCAAGTACATCGCCGCCTAAGTGCGCATAAAGCGCGACCGGTGAGGCCGTTTTATTCAGGGCAGGGACGCCTGTAACAGAACGGAAACATTACTTTCACACAATAAAGTGGCATTACTGCATAAAGTAATAGAAATACGCAGAATTATGGATAAATGGACAAATCCAAAGAAAAGTTGAAATAATCGCCACTTTCCTTAACTAAAGCGTCTAGTATTTTGCGAACGCCGAACACGGCGAAGGATGGCCTGTCGGGTAACCGAAACCCGACGAGATTTGAGAGGAGAGCCGCATGTCGAGCCTCACCGGTAAGTCATTGAACCCTGTTATGAATCGCAGGAGCGTTATCGCGAGCGCAGCAGGTCTGGGGGCGATGTCCATTCTAGCTGGTTGCTCCTCCAACGGCGGCGACAGCGGTTCCGCTTCAAGCGACGCTTCGTTTAAGATCGGTACCATCGGCCCGCTGACCGGCGCCAACGCGTCCTACGGCAAGTCCGTTACCCAGGGTGTCGAGCTTGGCTGCAAGGATTTCTCGACCAAGGAGCTGCCGCTTGCCAGCAAGGCCGAGGATGACCAGGCCGACGGCGAGAAGGCCGTCAACGCCTTCAACACCCTGCTCGACTGGGGCATGCAGGCCCTCGTCGGCCCGACCACCACGGGTGCGTCGGTTGCCGTTGCCGCCGAGTGCGGTAACGACCCCAAGACGTTCATGATCACCCCGTCCGCGTCCTCCGAGGACGTCACCGACGGCAAGGATTGCGTCTTCCAGGTTTGCTTCACCGACCCCAACCAGGGTGTCAACGCTGCCAAGTTCCTGGCGCAGAAGTATGCGGACGAGAAGTTCGTGCTGTTCTATAACTCCGGCGACGCCTATTCTTCGGGCATCGCAGATTCCTTTAAGGCCCAGGCCGCTGAGTCCAAGCTCGAGATTGTTGACGAGGAGACCTTTAAGGACGACTCCGCCACGAGCTTTACCAACCAGCTGACCAAGGCCAAGCAGGCCGGCGCCACCATGATCTTTGCGCCGATCTACTACACGCCGGCGTCCGTCCTGCTCAAGAACGCCAAGGACATGGGCTACGACGTCAAGATGATGGGCTGCGACGGCATGGACGGCATCCTGGGCGTTGAGGGCTTCGATACCTCTCTTGCTGAGGGTCTGCTGCTCATGACCCCGTTCTCCGCCGACGACGAGAAGAACGCCGACTTCGTTAACGCTTACAAGGATAAGTACGGCGATACCCCCGACCAGTTTGCCGCCGACGCCTACGACGGCGTGCACGCGGTGGCCGAGGCCGTCAAGGAGGCCGGTCTTGGTGTCGACGCCGATCCGACCGAGGTCGCCGAGAAGCTGTCCAAGGCTATGCTCAAGATTACCGTTGACGGTCTGACCGGCAAGCTCACCTGGAACGATAAGGGCCAGGTCCAGAAGGAGCCCACGGCGTACGTCATCACCGACGGCAAGTACGTGCAGGCCTAATTGGCCGCCTTACATAGAGCGGTTTTGATCCCAAGCAGGGGAGGTTTTGGCCTTCCCTGCTTGCTTGGTATCTAGGGACAGTGTAACGTCCCTGTTTCATACATTAACTGGAAACCTATTCGAAAGGGGGATGTGGAACATGACGGTCTTTATCCAATACCTGGTCAACGGCCTGTCCATGGGCAGCGTCTACGCCATCATCGCGTTGGGCTACACCATGGTCTACGGTATCGCCAAGATGCTCAACTTCGCTCACGGCGATGTCATCATGGTCGGTGCCTATGTCTCGTTCTGCGCCACGTCGTATCTCGGCCTCCCGGGCTGGGCATCTGTAGTTCTCTCTTGTGTGGTCTGCACGGTTCTCGGTGTTCTCATTGAGGGTCTGGCCTATAAGCCGCTGCGCCAAGCAGGCCCGCTGGCCGTTCTGATCACGGCCATCGGCGTGTCTTACTTCCTGCAGAACGCCGCGCAGCTTCTGTGGGGCGCCACGCCCAAGAACTTCACTTCGCTCGTCACCTTCCCGGTGCCGGAGTTCTTGGCCAAGTTTAACGTAAGCGCCGTCTCGCTCGTCACCATCGTCGCCTGCCTGGTTATCATGGCCGGCCTGATGTTCTTTACAGGTAAGACCAAGATGGGCAAGGCCATGCGCGCTGTGTCCGAGGACAAGGCCGCCGCTCAGCTCATGGGCATCAACGTCAACCGCACCATCTCGATGACGTTCGCCATCGGCTCCGCCCTTGCCGCCATCGCCGGCGTGCTCCTGTGCTCCTACTCGCCGGTGTTGCAGCCCACCACGGGCGCCATGCCTGGCATCAAGGCCTTCGACGCTGCCGTTTTCGGCGGCATCGGCTCCATCCCCGGTGCCTTTGTCGGCGGTATTCTCATCGGCATCATCGAGGCGATGGCGCAGGCTTACATTTCCACGAGCCTTGCCAACTCCATCGTCTTTGGTGTTTTGATCATCGTCCTGCTCGTCAAGCCTGCCGGCCTCTTGGGCAAGTACGTTCCCGAGAAGGTATAGGTGAGCGTTATGAAGTTTCTTAAAGACAAGCAGACGCGTCACGACTTTGTCACGTACGCCATGTGCGTTGTGGCGTTCGCCATCGTCTTCTTTATGCAGTCTAACCACATGATCCCGCGCATGATCGCCGGTCAGTTGGTTCCCATCACGGCCTATATCGTCATGGCAATCTCCCTTAACCTCGTCGTCGGCATCGCGGGCGACTTGTCGCTGGGCCACGCGGGCTTTATGAGCGTCGGTGCCTATACGGGCATCGTCACTGCCGTCGCGCTGGAGAGCACCGTTCCGTCCGATCCGATGCGTCTGATCATCAGCATTGTGGTCGGCGCTATCGCCGCTGCCATTCTGGGCTTCTTGATCGGTATCCCGGTCCTGCGCCTGAGCGGCGACTATCTGGCCATTGTGACCCTGGCTTTTGGCGAGATCATCAAAGAGGTCGTCACCTGCCTCATTGTGGGCGTCGATTCCCGCGGCCTGCATGTGATCTTTAACATCACGGGTAACTCCACGATCGACGACCTGCACCTGCTCGAGGACGGCACCGCCATCATCAAGGGCGCGCAGGGCGCATCGGGCGTGTCGACCTATTCGACCTTCCTTGCCGGCGCAATTCTGGTTATGGTCGCGCTCGTGATTGTGCTCAACCTGGTTCGCAGCCGTACCGGTCGTGCCATTATTGCCGTGCGCGACAACAAGATCGCTGCCGAGTCCGTGGGCATCTCCGTTACCCAGTACCGCATGATCGCCTTCGTGGTTTCCGCTGCCCTCGCCGGTGCTGCCGGAGCCCTGTTCGGCGGTAACTTCTCGCAGCTTTCCGCCACTAAGTTCGACTTCAATACGTCCATCCTCATTCTGGTGTTCGTGGTCCTGGGCGGCCTGGGCAACATGCGCGGCTCCGTTATCGCCGCGGCGCTGCTCACGGTGCTCCCCGAGCTGCTCCGTCAGTTCTCGGACTACCGCATGCTCATCTACGCCATCGTGTTGATTCTGGTCATGGTCTTTACCAACAACCCACAGCTCAAGGCGTTCTTCGCACGCATTAAGGACCGCTTTGCTTCCAAGAAGGAGGTGGCAGCCGATGCCCAGTAAGTTTGAGTTCAACAAGGGCAAGATGGTCCCGTATCCTTCTGGCGCCATCGTTCCCGACCGCGACCTGGGTCAGCGCCCGGCACTCGAGTGCATCCACCTGGGCATTGAGTTCGGTGGCCTTAAGGCAGTCGACGACTTTAGCCTGACTATCGGCAAGACCGAGATCGCCGGTCTGATCGGCCCCAACGGTGCCGGTAAGACCACGGTCTTCAACCTGCTCACCAAGGTGTATCAGCCCACGCACGGCACCATCCTACTCGACGGTGAGGACACCTCGGGCAAGTCGGTCTATCAGGTCAACCGCATGGGTATTGCCCGTACATTCCAGAACATTCGCCTGTTCAACACCATGACGGTGGAGGACAACGTCAAGGTCGGTCTGCACAATCAGGAGCGCTACTCCGGTTTTGAGGGCGTGCTGCGCCTGCCGACGTACTGGAAGCACGAGAAGGCTGCTCACGAACGCGCCATGGAGCTGCTGTCCATCTTTGATATGGAGCATCTGGCAAACGAGCAGGCCGGATCGCTGCCTTACGGCGCTCAGCGTCGTCTGGAGATCGTCCGCGCGCTTGCCACCAACCCCAAACTGCTGCTGCTCGACGAGCCTGCCGCAGGCATGAACCCGTCCGAGACCGCCGAGCTCATGGAGAACATCGTTAAGATTCGCGACACCTTTGGTATTGCCATCATGCTTATTGAGCACGACATGTCGCTCGTCATGAATATTTGCGAGGGTATCTGCGTGCTTAACTTTGGTAAGGTCATCGCCAAGGGCACGGCCGAGGAAATCCAGAACAACGACGCCGTTATCGAGGCGTATCTGGGCAAGCAGGATAAGGGGGAGAACTAAATGGCAGAGCCGATGCTTTCCGTCTACAACATCAACGTCTGGTACGGCGCCATCCACGCCATCAAGGACATCTCCTTTAACGTTAACGAGGGCGAGATCGTGGCCTTGATTGGTGCCAACGGTGCCGGCAAGTCCACAACGCTCAAGACCGTCTCGGGCCTGCTGCGCTCCAAGACCGGCTCCATCAAGTTTATGGGCGAGGACATTACCCATACGCCCGCTGATAAGCTGGTTGGTAAGGGCCTGGCTCAGGTTCCCGAGGGTCGTCGCGCCTTTTTGCAGATGACGGTTGAGGAGAACCTGGAGATGGGTGCCTATACGCAGCCCAAGTCCACGGTGGCTCCGGGCCTGGAGCGCGTCTACGAGCAGTTCCCGCGCCTGAAGGAACGTCGTCGCCAGGTCGCCGGCACCCTTTCAGGCGGCGAGCAGCAGATGCTCGTTATGGGGCGCGCCCTTATGAGTAACCCCAAACTGCTTATGCTCGACGAACCTTCCATGGGTCTGGCACCGATTCTGATCGAACAGATCTTCCAGATTGTCGAGGACCTGCACAAGGCTGGCACCACGGTGCTTCTGGTCGAGCAAAACGCGCAGATGGCGCTTTCCATCGCCACACGCGGTTACGTGCTCGAGACCGGCAAGATCACCATGACCGGCACCGGCCAAGAGCTCCTGCACGACGACAACGTCCGCAAAGCCTACCTCGGAGGCTAACCCACCTAACAAAAGGGGCGCTGACTATCTCAGTCAGCGCCCCTTTTTAAGTTGCGGTGAAATAGGGACTGAATAGGGGGTGCGGACGATTTCTTGGACCGCGCC
>URRT01000095.1 GCA_900550355.1 uncultured Collinsella sp. | reverse complement strand
CCACAGCGTCACGGTACGCAAAGCTCAGGTGCTCAAAATCAATCGCGCCCTCGGTCACTTTGAGCTCAGGGGCGTCCGGGTCGTCTGCCACCAAACGTGGCTCGTCCAGCACGCGCGTCATCTCGGCCGCATCGCCCAAAGCGCGGTTGATGCGCTGCATCATGGAGCTTACGTAGTTCAGACGCATGGTGAGGTTATAGGTGTAGGTAAAGATCATGACGAGCGAGCCGGCCGAGATGCCAAACCACGCGTTGCCGCCCGCCACGAACACACTCACCACGGCCATGGTGATGACGATAAGACCCGAGGTCGTAAAGTTGCGCTGCATCATGGCGTGCATCGAGACCGTCTCGGCATCGCGCGCGGCACGATCGGCGGCGTCGAACAGATCGCGTTCAAAGTCCTCGCGCCCGCAGGTCTTGACGGCCAAGATGTTCGTGACCGCGTCGGAGAGCACGCCCGAGAGCTTGTTCTGCGCGGCGGACGTCGCGGCCGAAAGCGGCATGATGCGCTTGTACATAAGCCAGACGAACGCAATGTAGACGACCATGATGCCCACCAGGATCACGGTAAACGTCGGCACCACCGGAGCGAGCGCCGCCACCGTGCAGACAACCGAGGTGATGGTGGGAATGAGCGAATACACCGTCACGTCGACCAAGCCCGTGTAGCCGCTCATAAAACGACTCGTCTGGCTCACAAGCGATCCGCCAAAACGGCTGGTATGGAATGTCATGGATTGGTTGGAGAGCGTGTCGAAGCATAGACGCGCCAGGTGATAGTTGCCCGCAATCTCGAGCTTGTAGACGGTGTAGTCCTGTAACTTGGAGAGGATCTGACCCACCAGGTTGACGAGTACGAGCGCCAGGATATAGGGGCCGAAGACCTCAAACACCTGGTCACCCGCCACGGGACCGGCTTGAACGCGGTCGACAATGAGGGCCATCACATAGGTATTGGCAAACGTCAGCAAAAAGATGTAGCCCGCCGACGAGAACACCGAGAGAAAGACAATCAGCGGCTGCGTGCGCGTGACACCCCAAAACCGCTGCAGCGTGCGGCGCACGGTGGAGCGTTTCAGCGGACTGGTGCTTCTCTGAGACATGGGCTTCCTTTCGCGTCTGATAGGACGAAACGCCATTGTTGCACACTAAAGCGCACTTCAGGCAAGCGCGATGCGAAAAGCGGTGGGGCGCCCGCGTTTGCGCCGGTGCCCCACCGTCTTGTTGCAATTAGTCCTCGTCTTCTTGGTCTGCGAGAAGGCTTGCGGACGTGAGTCCCAAGATTTCATCGGCTTGGTCGGCATCTTCCAGCGCGTCGATGTCCTTGAGCTTGCGCTCCATGACGTTGGTGCGCGTGGTGATGATGCCCTCGACCGTTTTGCCCGCGGTCTCGATCTGCTGCTGGGCGCGGCGCAGCGCCTTTTGATAGCGCGGCAGCTCGGCCTTGACAGCGGAGAGCACGCGCAGCACGTCATCGGTGCGTTTTTGCAGCTTAAACGTTTGGTAGCTCATCTGCAGGCTGTTGAGAATGGCCGCCATGGTGCTAGGGCCGGCAACGTTGACGTGATAGTCGCGGCCCAGGGTCTCGATAAGCCCGGAGCGGCTGACGACCTCGGCGTACAGTCCTTCAAACGGCACGAACATGATGCCAAAGTTGGTCGTTGCCGGCACACTCAGGTACTTTTCGCAGATGTCCTTAGCCTCGCGCTTAACCATGGTGTCGAGCGTCTTACGCGCTGCGGCGACGGCCTCAGCGTCACCCGACTCCTGGGCGTCGAGCAGATGCTCGTACGCGTCGCCCGGAAACTTGGAGTCAATCGGCAGCAGCACGGGGTCGCCCTCGTCCACCGGCAGCTTGACGGCAAACTCAACGCGCTCCGAGGCGCCGGGCTTGGTGGCGACGTTTTCCAGATACTGGTCGGGTGTAAGGATGTCCGCCAGAATTGCACCCAGCTGCACCTCGCCCAAAATGCCACGCGCCTTCACATTGCCCAGCACGCGCTTAAGATCGCCCACTCCGGTGGCGATGGATTGCATGTCGCCCAATCCCTTGTACACGGCCTCGAGCTGGTCGCTCACCTGCTTAAACGATGCAGACAGGCGATCGTTGAGCGTACGGGAGAGCTTCTCGTCCACCGTCGCGCGCATCTGATCGAGCTGCACGTTGTTGTCCTTGCGGATGGCGCCCAGCTGGACATCGACCGTCTCGCGCACCTTGTCCAGGCGATGCTCGATGCCCTCGCGATTGGCGCCGAGCTGTTGGGCCGTCTCGCGGCGCAGGTCATCCATCCGGTCACCAGCTTGCGAAAACTCACGTGCGATGGTCAGGTAACGTTGCTGCTCCACGGCCGCATCGGTCGTCTGCTGCTGCGCGATGGCATTGGCCGTGCGGCGGGTTTCGGCCAGCGCGACGTTCAGAGCATCGAGCGCGTTGTTGGCCCGCTCGAGTGCTGCCAGCGTTTCCGCGCTACTGTCGCCACGCTCCCGCAACTCGGCACGCAGGCTCTTGAGCTGGAGGGCGCAAGCCACAGCAACCCCCACCGCCACCAAGGCGATCACAACAAGCACGATATCAATAGCAGACATAGACTCCGCCCAACAAACTCAATCGGTCATCAATCAAAACCGCGGTCAATCTTACCCCGCCACACACACGGATCACTCACTGCCTTGCAGACAAATTTCTCTTAGAGCCGCGGACGCTAAAACGCTAGCTCTCCCAGCCGGCGCGGATTGTTGTTATGACATCGCCTAGGCGCTGGCCGAGGGCTGACAGATGTTGGAGCACTTCGCCGGGCGAAGCACCGTTGAGGATGCAGGTGAGCGCATACGAGACCAAGAAAATCGCCGCAAGTCCTAGCGGAATGAGCACGATCATCGCCAATGTGCGCAGGCGCTGGCCCACGCGGCGACGACGCGCACGACGCTTGTCGAACGCGAGCTCCTGCGCATATGAATCTTGCTGTACGGAATAGGCCTCTGGTGCCGATTCGCCCGCAGGCGAAACCGCGGGTGTAACGTTTTGCGCAGGGGGCTGGGCTGCCGCCCCCTGCATTTGCATCTCCATGAGTCGTTGCTGCTGACGCAGCATGCGCTCAGCCTGTTGCTGCGGAGTCTCAAGAAACAGATCCATGCTGGCCTCCAAAATCGGAGCGTTCGACGCTTACGACCAGCATCCCGCACCGCCATGACCGCGACAACGCAATCGCCGGCAATAGCCACAAAGTTTCTTTTGCTCAAAAGCTGTCGAAAAGCTCAACAACTCCCCTACCAGCACTTTCTCTGAGCTTTTTTCGCCAGCAATCTTTTGGCCTTCCACCCTTACGCCAACTGACCAAAATCTAACCAAAAGCTTGACGAAAATTGTGGAGACCGGGACCCCACAAAAACGTGCCGCCCCAAAAAGGGGCGGCACACAATCTTTAATATCAGCTTTTCTGTAACGAGCATGCGACGACCCAACGCCGGAGCGCAGGGCGGGGAAACCTTTGCCTCGCGCGACCCTGCGAAGCCGTGAGCGAGAGGGAAAGGTTTCCCCGCCCTGCGCTCTGTGGTCGGTGAGGACAGACTACATGCCCGCGAGACCTCGAGCGGCGGTGGCACACATAAACGCCAGGACTAGGATTACGAGTGAGCCCGCGGTGTCGACCAGCACGCCCATTGCGCGACGCTCAAACAGCCAGCTCTCAAAGTGCGGGGCAACGTTGCGCCAAACACGCCACAGCAAGATGCCCATACCGATGACGCCCGGGATATTGAGCAGTAGGATCTCGGAGCACAAAAGACCGATCAGGTTGCCGGCGACAAAACCAGCGTCGCCCTCGCAGTATTTGTGGTAGACCATATACAGCATGTACGCCACAAACGGCTGCAAGCACGCAGAAATAAACGTGACCACCATCGAGGGCTCCTGCGAAAAGACCTCGGTGAGTTTATCGACACTCGTGGCGTCCTTCGAAGCCAAGAACAAACCGATAACCACAAGGGGTACCACGCCCAAAACCACCTCGACCAGAGTAAACAACTTGGCAGTCAAATCCTCACTAGCCGAATTCAAATGAGGCGCCCACTCAGGATGAGCATGCGCGCCGACTTTCTTGTCCTTCTCGGCACGATCGGCCTTTTTATCCTCGGCAACCCGACGACCAGGATCCTTGCGAGTCCCCGCCGCAGCAACCCGAGCCCGAGACTTCTTACCCATAAAAAACACCCCATCAGGTAGTAGATAAACTAAAAGTCGCTACCCAGTGTACCCCACCCATGAACGGTGCCATCCCGACCAGCCCCCATACAAAAACGTGCCGCCCCGATAGGGGCGGCGCACAAACTTCTTATCAGCTTTTCAGTAGCGAGCACGCGACGACCCGAAGCCGGAGCGCAGGGCGGGAGGCCGGATCGCCTTCCCTCAACGCGACCCTGCGGAGCCGTGAGCGGGGAGGGAAGGCGATCCGGCCTTCCGCCCTGCGCTCCGCAGCAGCCAGCGCCAAGCGCTAGTAGTTCACCACCTGCTCCTCAAAGTACGCCTTCGGGTGGTTACACACCGGGCACACCTCAGGCGCCTCGGCACCAACGTGCAGGTGCCCGCAGTTCAGGCACTTCCACACCTTCACGCCCTCACGCTCAAACACCTCGCCCGACTCGATGCGCTCGACGAGTTTGTTGTAGCGCTCCTCGTGGGCCTTCTCGACGGCGGCGACACCACGGAACTTCTCGGCGATCTCGACAAAGCCCTCTTCCTCGGCGGTCTTGGCGAACTCGTCGTACATCGTGGTCCACTCGTAGTTCTCGCCTGCCGCGGCATCACGCAGGTTGTCCAGAGTGCCCGGAACGGCACCGTCGTGCAGGTACTTAAACCACAGCTTGGCATGCTCGGACTCGTTGCCTGCGGTCTCGGCAAAGATATTCGAGATCTGAACGTAGCCGTCCTTTTTGGCCTTGGAGGCATAGTAGCGATACTTGGTGTGTGCCTGGGACTCACCGGCAAAAGCGGTCTCAAGGTTCTTCTTGGTTTGGGAATTCTCAAAATCCATAGGTGTACTTCCCTTCTACGCATGCCGCCCGTAAGCTTCGAGCGGCCTCGTCTTTAGGATGCCCTCATGCCGAGAATTTAAACCTTACAATCCCGTTCTTCAGATTTGAGCGGGCTACGCACTCAACCAACGATCGTCCTCGGCTCGGCAAAAGCCCTCGCGCTCCAGGTCAGCTAGAATGCCCGCGATCAAGTCGCACTCGACCGGCCCGCGACCGGCTGCCGCTTCCATCTCGTTAACGCCCACCACGGCATCAGCAAGCGTAATCCCCGCCGGCTGCCTCTCGCGCGCTGCCAGCAACATACGCACGATATGCGCGCGCTTTTGGCGACGCGAGCCCTCAAACTTGGACTGACGACTATAGCTCGCCGACCGCCTGGACGGATTGGGCAGCGTCTTTTTAAGATACGCGCCGTAATCCAGCAACGCGTAATACCACGCGCGCGGCGTGTCGGCATCATCGAGCGGCACGGCAAAGGGAGCGATCTCGTCCGCCGACGCACCGGGGACCGCCGGACAGGCCGCCTGAATCAGCGGCACCAGCTCGCGATCGGGAACAGCCGGTACATCGGGAAAGAAGTGATGCAGAAAGACCGTGCGCACGTTAGTCTCCAGATACACGCCCGGAAGATCAAACGCAAACGACCGGATACCCTGCGCCGTTGCCGGGCCAATGCCGGGCAGAGCGACCAAGTCACGCGTCTCGCGCGGAAACTCCCCATCCCAGTCCTCTACAACGCACTGTGCAGCCCTGTGAAGCGCCAAGGCGCGGCGATTATAGCCCATCCCCTGCCACGCATCCAAGACATCGGAAGGGACAGCCTGAGCGAGCGCCTGAACAGTCGGAAAGCGATCGAGCCACGCCGGCATACGCGTCTCCACGCGCGGCACCTGCGTCTGCTGCAGCATGACCTCGGAGAGCCAGATGATATACGGGTCGCGCGTTCGGCGCCACGGAAGGTCGCGATAACGCAAGACCCCTTCCGAACGAATCATCGAACGAAAGGGGTCCTGAATCATAGCTATACTCCTTATGCGGCGCTATTCCTCCCGGCAAGCGTACGCGCAGGCAGCGTACTCGGGAAACGCATCACGATCGGCGAACTTGGGATCGACAGCCGGAAACTGGCGATGGGCGACGATATCGCCGAGCGAAACGGAATCGAGGTAGTCGCGCATCAACGCCTGGGCTCCGGCCCACAGGGGATGATAGCAGCACGCGCCCATGCGCGCACAGTCACCATCGGGGGCGGTGCAGTCGTTCATAACCATAGGGCCCTGAACGGCCTCGACGACCTGGCGGATAGTGACGTCGTCCGGACTGACCTTGAGACGCATGCCACCGTGGACGCCACGCAGGCTCTCCACAATACCGGCCTGGACCAAACCATGCTGAATCGAACGGGCAAACGAATACGGGACATTGACCTCTTCGGCAGCGGTGCGAACAGAAAGCAAACGCTCCGGATCCTCAGCAAGCATCGCCAGCATACGAAGGACGTAATCAGTCTTCCTCGATATGTCCATTTTTCCCCTTTCAAGGAATACGAACAGCTCGAACGAGCTCCGGGGCCGAGCTTGTGTCGAGACGCTAAATGACCGCCAGGACATCCAAATGGTAAATCGGATATCCACTGAGTGCCGCGCTTGGAGCGAAATGCATCAGATGCGGCGCACAGTGCAATTTAGTATAACCTAACCCCCTGTCTCGTAGAACAGGTGTTGCGCAACAAAGCTGTTGTTCAGACAGATATACTTATTAGATTTTATTTGCGTTCCCGAAGGCGCGGGGATTCTGGGCGAAGATGCGCCGGGGCGATCGTTCTATCGAAACAAAGTGCATCAAACGCAAAAAGCCACGTCCGAAGACGTGGCTTTAATTGCGTTGGCGGGAAGTACGGGGCTCGAACCCGCGACCTCCGACGTGACAGGCCGGCGCTCTAACCAAACTGAGCTAACTCCCCAGGCAGTCGTTCGCGTTTGTTTCCGCTCGCGTGCGCTGCGGGGATTAGTATACACAGAAGTCTGTCTGGCGCGCAACAACTTTTTTGAAAAATTTTTTGG
>URRT01000094.1 GCA_900550355.1 uncultured Collinsella sp. | reverse complement strand
GACGCCCATCAGGAACACGGCGTCGTAGCCCTCGTCGGCGACCTTGTCGGCGAGCTCGATCATCTTCTTGCCGGTCTCATAGACGTTCTTGCCGTCCTCGAGATAGCCCTCCTGGCTAAAGTGCATGATCTCGATCTTCTCGGTTTCCTTCATGGCTTTTCCTTTCTGTCCTGCACGCGACTCTATACATCGCGTTTCTTTTCGATACCAATTATAGACATACACCTAAGGTGTTTTTAATACCACTTATCAATCTGTTCCAATCCTCGGTGAACGGTCGAAATTCTCTGGTGAGTGGTATTAAATTAGAATTGAATGTATAGCTAACACCTCTGGCGCCTCCCTTGTGTGACAAAGAACAGCGTTCCTACCAGCGCAATAATGGTCGATGCCCCAAATAGCACCGCCTGGACGCCCAAAGCCTCCGCCAAAAACGGAGCCGCCAGCAGCGGCAGCACGCCGGCGCTCATCAGGCCAAAACGCACAAAGCCGGTAATGCGCCCCAGGTATTTGATGTCGGCGCGCTCCTGAATCAAGATCATCTGCAGCGGTTCCAGGAATCCCCAGGCCAGACCGTTAATCGCCTGACCGATAATCGCGACCCCCAGCATATCGGTGCCCACGTACACCATGGACCCAATGCCCACGGCCATGAGCGCGCCGAGCAGCAATCGCAGGTTGACATGGCGAGCAGAAAGCTTGGTCAGGATGAACGCGCCCACCGAGGAAGTGAGGCCCACGACCGAGGACAGCCAGCCCAGCCAGACGATATCCACGTTGAGCACATCGCGGTAGAACAACGACTCCAGCGAATCGAACGCGCCAAACGCAAAGAAACCCAAAAAGCCCGAGATGAAGATGAGGCGCAGGTCGTGGTCGCGAAACGTAAGTCGCGCACCCTCGGCCATGCCGCCCAGAATACCGCCCTTCGGCTTCTCCCCTTTTGCGGGAGCAACACACTCATGACAACCCAGGGAGAGCACGGCCGCCACACCCATCATGCCCGCCATGAGCAGATAGACCGATTGCGTGGCAAAACAGCTCACGATGGCACCGCCGAGCAGCGGGCCAGCGGTATAGGCGATATTGCTGTAGAACACCATGAGGCCGTTCACGCGGCTGCGGCCCTCGGTGGTCGACTCCAGGTATCCCGGAAACGCATGCGTGCAGGTGTTGATAAAGCCACCCGCAAGTCCCAAGACGCACGCGGCAAACACAAGCCCGGGGACAGATAACGGCGCCAACCCCACGCCAAGCGATAGCACTGCCGTAATCACGCACGTCACAAATGACGTCCGGCGCGGTCCAAAGCGATCGATGACCGAGCCCGACACCATATTGCCCGCCGACGTCATAAGATTACGCACGAGCGTAATGGCGGCAACCAAAAAGGCCGTGCCGGCCAGATCATACGTGGCCGCACCGATAAGACCCAAAAAGTAGACCGCGTTGTTGGCGCACCACTGCAGGGACTCAATAAGAATCAGCCTGACCTCCGCCGGCGTCAGGCGCATTGCTTCGCGATCCTTCGCGGACATACGAACTCCTTCTATACAAAAAGGGGATGGAGGGCATAGGCCTGCTCCATCCCCTTTCCAGGTTGCAACGAAAATCTATGCAGCCGGGCCCTTACGCCAGCACGCCGAAGAACGCGCCGATGATGCCCACGACCATGGTGGCCACGATCAGCACCATGGGGTTGATCTTCTTGGACAGCAGCCAGTAGTACAGCCAGAAGGCGATCATGCCGAGCATGCCGGGCATGATGCCGTCCAGGATGTCCTGGAGGGTCTGGGCGTCGTCGCCCGAGCCGATGGCCACCGGGATGCTGGCCCAGAACATGTCCTTGCACATGGCGCCCACGACCATGACGCCCACGATTCCCACGCAGGTCATGATCTTCTGCATGAGGCCGGTCCTCTGGGCCTCGTCCAGGAAGCCCACGCCCAGCTCGTAGCCCTTGACGGCGCCCCAGATGCGCAGCGCGAAGCCGGGGACGTTGTAGATGAGCAGGAAGGCGATGGGGCCGAAGGGGTTGCCGGCCTGGCACAGGCTGATGCCCACCGCGGCGGCGACCACGCGCAGCGTCGACAGGAAGATGGAGTCGCCGATGCCGGACAGCGGACCCATGAGGGCGGCCTTGACGTCGTTGACGCTCTCGGGCTCGATCTCGCCGCGGGCGACCTTCTCCTCCATGGCCATCGCGATGCCGCCGACGAACGGGGCAAACTGGACGGTGATGTTGAAGAACGCGCAGTGGCGGTGCAGGGCCGCGGCGTAGTCGTCGGGGCGGCCGGCGTAGATCTTCTTGAGCATGTTGGCGACCATCAGGCAGAAGGCGATGTTCATCTGCTTGTAGTAGGTCCAGGAGAACTCCATGCCCAGGGCGCCGACGTTGACGGCGCTCTTGACGAGGTCGGAGCGCGTGATCTTGTTCTCGGGACTAGAAGTCATCGTCCTCATCCCCTTCCGCGGAGAGCTGGGGCTGGGCTCCGCCCAGGCCGAGCAGGTCGAACTTGTCGATGCCGATGATGATGGCGATCAGGGCGACGCCCAGGACGGGCACGTTGGCGTAGGAGCACAGCAGGAAGCCCAGGAAGTAGAAGGGCACGAGCTGCTTGGTGAGCACCAGGCGGCCGAGCATGGCGAAGCCCATGGCAGGCAGGATGTTGGCGGCAACGCCGCAACCATCGATCACAAAGGTCGGGATGAAGTCGAGCAGGCCCTGGATGGCGTCGGAACCCAGGTAGAATGCGCCGCCGCACAGCAGGAAGTACTCAAGGCAGCCAAAGAGGCCCATGCTCCAATGTGCCGCGTAGATACCCTTGAGGTTGCCCTTGGCAGCGCACTTGTCAGCAATGTCAACAATGATCGAGAATCCAGCATCCGTAATGTTGCCGATCGTCAGCGAAAGGACGGCGATGGGCATGGCGAGCGCAATGGCCGTCTCGGTACCCTGACCGAGCTGAATGGCAAACGCGCAGGCGAGCACGCCGCCGATGGTTTCGTTAGGCGGCACGTAGGCGCCGATGGAGATCGAGCCCATGAACAGCAGCTCCAGGCTGGCGCCAACGGCAAGGCCGGTCTGCAGGTCCCCCAGCACCAGGCCCACGAGCGGGCACATGACGATGGGGCGGAACGCGTAGAGGGTGCCGAGCTGGTAGTCGAGGCATCCAAAAGCTCCAACTAAGCCGACGAGGATTGCTTGGACAAGCATAATTCCTCCCAATAAGGAATATCGAACCGTCGTCACTCCCGTCGCGCGCGTTATTGATATCAATTCCGGGAGTTCGATCACACGGCTCAAAGCGTACCTGGTGTGCTGCTAACACCCATGCCAGGCACAAATGATTTGATACCAATTATAGATATGCAGGTTCTCACTATTTAATACCACTCGCTCAGCGGGGTGTTTTTTACCGTAAACGGCAGACGCATCCCATCAGGCGCGCTCTTTGTTTCGATGGCGGACAAGCGCCACCAGAAAGCCATCGCCAAAGGCATCGGATGCCAAGTTGGCCACAATCACCAAAACGATAATCGCCGCGCCCAAAAACTCGTTCCAGCGAAAGACCTCGCCAAAGAAGAGCGCCGACCAGCAGGGAGCGAGCACGACCTCGCTCATGCAAACCAAGTTGGCCGCAAACGCGTTGGTGCGCGCGATCCCCTTGGCATACAGCACGCTCGCAAGGCCACTGCAAAAAAGGCCATGCACCAGCATGAGTCCCCACTCAAATGGTCTCACGGAGTCTAGGGCGCCAGCAAAATAGACGATCGGCAGCATCGAGATACCGCAGGAGATGAGCGAGGACACCATGGGCGACGCATCGGGGCGAGAGTTCAAAAAGAAACACAGCCCAAAGGTGGCTCCCGAAATGACGGCAAGCAGGTTGCCGAGCATGCCCTCGGCACTCAAATCGCCTAAAAAGAACAGTCCCATACCCGTAAAAGCAACCACCACGGAGGCAATCTTCGCAGGCGAGGGCAACGTGCGGGTTGCGAGCGATTGATACACGATAACGAAGATCATCGAGGTGGACTGCAGGACGATCGCGTTGCCGACCGTCGTGAGCTGGTTGGCAAAGTTAAACGTGGTGCCCGTCACGAAGTTGCAGACGGCCACAAGGACAATAAGACGGCTGACGCGGAGGACGGGCCTGCCGACGAGCAGGATAAAGAGCGCCATAAATATTGCCGTGACGGCACCGATCAAAAGAGCTGACTGCGAATTGGCGCGAACGAGGATGCCGATAAAACTCCACAAGAGCGCCGTGCCAAATAGATACATCGCCCCGCTCACGCCATTATCGGGTGGATTGTCAGATCGAATCACGAAGCACCTCCAGCTAGCTTTCGGTAATAAAAAACGGCGACCACAACGGGTCGCCGTTTCCCTTGGGGGCAGAATAGAACGCAGGAACCTACGCCAGCACGCCGAAGAACGCGCCGATGATGCCCACGACCATGGTGGCCACGATCAGCACCATGGGGTTGATCTTCTTGGACAGCAGCCAGTAGTACAGCCAGAAGGCGATCATGCCGAGCATGCCGGGCATGATGCCGTCCAGGATGTCCTGGAGGGTCTGGGCGTCGTCGCCCGAGCCGATGGCCACCGGGATGCTGGCCCAGAACATGTCCTTGCACATGGCGCCCACGACCATGACGCCCACGATTCCCACGCAGGTCATGATCTTCTGCATGAGGCCGGTCCTCTGGGCCTCGTCCAGGAAGCCCACGCCCAGCTCGTAGCCCTTGACGGCGCCCCAGATGCGCAGCGCGAAGCCGGGGACGTTGTAGATGAGCAGGAAGGCGATGGGGCCGAAGGGGTTGCCGGCCTGGCACAGGCTGATGCCCACCGCGGCGGCGACCACGCGCAGCGTCGACAGGAAGATGGAGTCGCCGATGCCGGACAGCGGACCCATGAGGGCGGCCTTGACGTCGTTGACGCTCTCGGGCTCGATCTCGCCGCGGGCGACCTTCTCCTCCATGGCCATCGCGATGCCGCCGACGAACGGGGCAAACTGGACGGTGATGTTGAAGAACGCGCAGTGGCGGTGCAGGGCCGCGGCGTAGTCGTCGGGGCGGCCGGCGTAGATCTTCTTGAGCATGTTGGCGACCATCAGGCAGAAGGCGATGTTCATCTGCTTGTAGTAGGTCCAGGAGAACTCCATGCCCAGGGCGCCGACGTTGACGGCGCTCTTGACGAGGTCGGAGCGCGTGATCTTGTTCTCGGGACTAGAAGTCATCGTCCTCATCCCCTTCCGCGGAGAGCTGGGGCTGGGCTCCGCCCAGGCCGAGCAGGTCGAACTTGTCGATGCCGATGATGATGGCGATCAGGGCGACGCCCAGGACGGGCACGTTGGCGTAGGAGCACAGCAGGAAGCCCAGGAAGTAGAAGGGCACGAGCTGCTTGGTGAGCACCAGGCGGCCGAGCATGGCGAAGCCCATGGCAGGCAGGAAGTTGGCGGCAACGCCAAAGCCAGCAAGGACAAAGGGCGGGATGAAGTCGAGCAGGCCCTGGATGGCGTCAGCACCCAGATAGAACGACAGCGAGCACAGCAGGAACGCCATGATGATACCGGTCAAACCGATCAGGAAGTGCATCGCATAGACACCCTTAAGGTTGCCCTGGCCGGAGTAGACATCAGCGCGGTCGACCAGAATCGGCAGGGCGGCGTTAAGGATGTTCTTGATGGCAAGGCACAGCGTGGCGATGGGCATGGCAAGCGCGATGGCTGCCTCGGTGCTCTGGCCCAGCTGGATAGCGAAGGCGCAGGCGAGCACGCCGCCGATCGTCTCATCAGGCGGCACGTAGGCGCCGATGGAGATCGAGCCCATGAACAGCAGCTCCAGACTCGCACCGATCGCGAGGCCGGACTGCAGGTCCCCCAGCACCAGGCCCACGAGCGGGCACAGGACGATGGGGCGGAACGCGTAGAGCGTACCGAGCTGGCAGTCGAACTTACCAAATGCGGCGATAAGTCCGATGAGGATTGCTTGGGTAAGCATACATCCCCCTTTCCATATAGGACACTACGAAGAGCTCAGACTCTTCGAAATTGAACGCCTAGAGCACGCTGGCGCAGTCGACCTTGGGGTCATCGGCCAGGGGTCGAATCTCGACCTCAACGCCACGATCCAGCATCTCGCGCACATCGGCTTCCTCGGCCGCGGTCAGGAAGATCTGACGAGAGACCTGACGAGCGTCGGGACGCTTCTCGTCCTTGGGCTTGGTGTTGCCCAGGTTGACCGACTTGATCTGCGGGCAGCCCTCAACAAGCTGCTTTGCCTCAGCGATAGTGGCGACGCAGATGATCATCTTGTACTTGTCGGTCACGCCCGAGTTGATAGCTTCGATTGCATGCTCCATATCTTTGATGACGAGCTTGCAGCCGGCAGGCTTGCCCATCTTGAGCGTCGTCTTCCACACCGGGTCGTTAGCGACCTTATCGCCCACGCAGAAGATGCAGTTGGAGCCAAGGCCCTGAACCCAGGAAACTGCGACCTGGCCATGAAGCAGGCGATGGTCAACGCGAAGTAGCTGAATCATAATGTGACCCCCCAAAGGTCTTGTGCCGTCATACGGCGTGTCAGTAGGTGCTGCGGATTAGAACTCTTCCTCCTCCTCGTCATCGACCAAAAGATCGTTGACAAACTTCACGCGCGTATCGTCCGCAGCGACGATGGCGCGAATCGTCTCCTCAACCGGCGCCGACTCGTCAGAGAACAGCAGCTGGATGAGCAGAGGAAGGTTCATGTTGGTAACGAGGTACGTGCGGGGACGCGTCTGGACGATCTTGGTGAACTCGTTGTTAACGCTACCGCCAAAGAGGTCGGTGCAGACAACGACATCATCGTCGGCAGACATGCCTGCCAGCAGTTTTTGGGCCTCCTCGGCCACGTCCATGCGGCCATCGACGAACATCGAAAGATCGTGGACGTTGTCGCGAGCGCCCGAGAGCAGCTCGACGCTCTCCTTGATGCCGGTGGCGAAGTGCGCATGGCTGGCGATGATGTACTGTCTCATTCTGTGTTCCTCTCAATAGCCCGGCACGTTCCCGCACCCGTTTTCTTTAGTAGTCGAACTGGTGATAGTAGCGACGGTACTTGAGGTTGTGCTTGGTGACCGTCTCGTAGTAAGCGGCAAGGCGATCGGTAATCA
>URRT01000093.1 GCA_900550355.1 uncultured Collinsella sp. | reverse complement strand
CTCGGGCAACAAGACGTCCGAGCCCGCTGGTTCCGATGCCGGCTCCGCCAAGTCTTCCTCTAAGAAGAAGACTGCCGAGCTGCAGGTCTTTGCCGCCAACTCGCTCGAGAAGGCGCTCCCCGAGGTTCAGGAGCTCTACACCGAGCAGACCGGTACCACGTTTGCCGACACGCAGTTCAAAGCGTCCGGCGACCTTGTCGAGCAGATGCGCGCCGGTGCTGCGGTTGACGTGCTCATTACCGCTTCCAAGGGCACCATGGATGATGCCGAGACCGCTGAGCTCGTCGATACCGATACCCGCGAGGATATGTTCGTCAACGACCTCGTGATCATTCGCGCCGAGGGCTCCGACACCAAGGTCGAGGCCATCGCTGACGTCGCGAACCTGGACGGCAAGATCGCCATTGGCGACGCCAAGACCGTCCCCGCCGGCAAGTACGCCAACCAGGCCCTGGCCTCCGTGGGCCTCTACACCGGCACCGAGGGCGACGACGGCGAGTATGCTCCCGAGATCGCCGACAAGGTCGCACTGGCCGACAAAGTTGGTACCGCCGCCGCCTATGTGTCCACAGGCGACTGCGTGGCTGGCTTTGTCTACAGCTCCGACATCTTCCGCTATGACGGCATCGAGGAGGCCTTCGTGTGCCCCGAGGATTCGCACAAGCCCATCGTGTACCCGGGTGCTGTCGCCGATGGCTCCGAGCACGCCGACGAGGCCAAGGCGTTTATCGACTTTTGCCTGACCAACAAGAAGGCCCAGAAGATTTGGGCCAAGTACGGCTTTGAGCTTTCCGAGTAGTGCGGCTTGGCGCGATAATTCCATCGTTTTGTGTTTCACCCCGTCCTTGTATTCGCTTGGAGCTTTTCGTGCTTAATAGATTCCGCATGCTTGTCGCCTGTGCTTTGACCTTCGCGCTTTGCTGGGTGCCGGGATTTGCGTTTGCTGGGGACGCTGAGGACGAGGCCCAGGTTGCTGCGACCGCTCATGGGCTTTCCTATGGGATCGAGGGTTTTGAGCGGTTGGCCAGGGGGACCGCTCGTGCCATGGAGGGCCAGCCTGAGGGCTACCGGTTTCCCGTTGACGAGGACGTGGACCTTGTGGTGGCGCCTGCTGCCGATCGCGTTGTGGTGTGGATATCGCCCAAGGCGGTCGAGAAGTATGGATTGGATCCGCAGGACAACGAGTGCGTATCGGGTCTCAAGGCCCTCGTCAGTGAGCTCGACAGCGCAAACTGCATGGGAGGTGCGCAGCTAGGGGACGTGGATCTTCCTTGGTATGTCACGGCGGAAACAACGTTTGAGGCCGGCGGGTATACCTATAGCTTTGACGAGCGCGGTGCGGATGGGGACCGCTATGTGGTGATTGCATCAGCCTCGGGTGATGCCAAGGGCGGCGCGCGTTGGCTTGATAGCGCTCAAATGGTAGAGGCATCGTCTGTCGTGTTGCGGGATGAGCAGGCCCCCTTGACCTCTCTGACCTCCTTTTTGGGCGACATCGACTATCGCCCGTTTTGGGTGTCCATAAAAACGAGCGGCCTTGCCCTGCTGATCTCCTTTGCGCTGGGCCTGTTTGCCGCGTGGAAGACCATGGGTACCTCGAGTCGCATCAAGGGTCTGCTCGACTCGGTCTTTACGATTCCTATGGTGCTGCCGCCCACGGTCTGCGGCTTTCTGCTCCTCATGCTGTTTGGCCGCTCGACCGGGGTGGGCCAGTGGCTCATCGCGCACGGCATCTCGATCGTCTTTACGTGGCCCGCAGCGGTGATATCTGCCGTGGTGGTGTCGTTTCCCCTGGTCTACCGTACGGCGCTCGGTGCCTTCGAGAGCCTCGATACGCAGATGCTCGACGCCGCGCGAACCTTGGGATGGTCCGAACGTCGCATCTTTGCCAAGCTCATGATGCCGCTCGGCTGGCCCTCCATCGCCGCCGGTACGGTCCTCGCCTTTGCCCGCGCGATGGGCGAGTTTGGCTGCACGCTGTTCTTTGCGGGCAACTACGCCGGTATTACGCAGACCATTCCCATTGCGATTTACTTTGAATGGATGGGCGGCAACACGTCGGTGGCCTTCTTTTGGGTCGCCGTCGTGATCGTGTTTAGCTTTCTGGTCATCCTGTTCATCAACATGTACACCGCGCATTCGCAAAAGTATCGCGAGCGGGGCCTTTCCCGTGCGGAGCGCAAACGGGCCAAAGATCTCGCCGGACAGGGCGATTCGCTTGACCCGGCGGGCGGCGATGCCTTGCGTATCGATCGCGAGGCGCTGGCCGAGCTCATGCGCGATGATGTGGCGCCGCAGGGGGGTCGATAAGCTATGTCGCTCGTTTTGGATATTAAGAAACGTTATCCCGGGTTTATGCTCGACATACAGCTTGAGGCCGGCGAGGAGCGCGTGGCGCTGCTGGGCGCCTCGGGTTGCGGCAAGAGCTGTACGCTGCGCTGCATCGCCGGCGTGGAGACGCCCGACGAGGGCAAGATCGTCGTCAACGGCGTGACCTTTTTTGATTCGGCGGCGGGCATCAACCTGTCGCCCCAGGAGCGAAAATGCGCCCTGCTGTTCCAAAACTATCAGCTGTTTCCCAACATGACGGTGGCCGATAACGTATGCGCCGGTGTAAAGGACGCGGGCGACGCAGCCGCGCGCAAAAAGCTCGCCGAGCGCTACCTGGGTATCTTCGGTCTGGCCGAATTTGCCGACCGCTATCCCGCGCGACTCTCGGGCGGGCAGCAGCAACGCGTGGCGCTTGCTCGCATGGTGGCGGCGCATCCGGGCATTTTTATGTTCGACGAGCCCATGAGCGCGCTCGATTCCTATCTTAAGAGCGCCCTCGAGCAGAACATGCTCGACCTGTTCGATGTATGCAACCGCACCGTGCTCTACGTGAGTCACGATATCGACGAGGCGTGCCGTCTGTGCGAGCGCATCTGCGTGATGCACAACGGGCATGTTGAGGAGATCGGCTCCATCGAGGACGTGGTTCGCCGTCCGCAGACGCTGGCGGCGCTGCGCCTAACGGGTTGCAAGAACACAAGCCGGGCGCGCAAGATTGGCGACGAAGAAGTTGAGGCCCTCGACTGGGGTATGACCTTTAACGTGGGTCGCGAGGTCCCCGATGACGTGGCGTACCTGGGTATTCGTGCGAGCTACTTCCATGTGGACAACCGCGCTGAGCGGGGTCGCAACAGCTACGACCTGCACGTGGCCCGTGTGAGCGATTCACGCTTTGAGCGGCTGGTGCTGCTGGACGTGCCGCGCGGCGATGCGCCCACGCGTCTGCAGTGGAAGGTCAACAAGGTGGGCGTGCCTGTCGACGAACTGCCGCAAGCAGGCGAGACGCTGCGCATGCACTTCGATGCGAGTAGGATCCATTTGGTTTGTCGATAGCGCCGGGTAATGCCGTCGGGGATATAAGCCTCGGCGGCTTTGTCTTGCCGCTCGCCGAATGAGGGACGACAAACTCTTACCAATCAAGATAATTTTTTATTAAACGACGACGCACGACGCTGTCGTACGAATGTCAACGGTGTTCGTCTGGACGATGACCGTTGATATAGTTGACCTTAACTTGTAAAGGAGGGTGCGCACATGCCGCAGACGACATACATTCGCCGCGTTGCCGCGCGTGCCCTATATATAGCTCGGAGTCGCATATGAGCAGGTATGTTCACGGCTCCGGGAGAGACGACGAACAACTAAATAATCGACCGCAAAGCAGGTTCCCTAAAATTCCGGGTTTAGGCGCGGCTGGGTTTTCGCCACCCACCGTGCAGCAATACCGTAGCTATTCAATTTTGGTTCGAGAGGGGAACCGTCATGGCTGAAGAATTCGATTTCCATCCGATGTGGGAGAGCCTCGGCATGAATCTTGCCGACCACGACATGCTGCTGGGCGCCGTGGGTCAGATGTACGGCGATATGTTTCTGATGCAGCACAATCGCCCCAAGTCCACGTCCTACCTGGACTTTGTGGCCACCAACATCCATAGCGGCCGTATTAAGGAGATGCTCGACAAGAAGGAGGCCGGCGAGGCCACCAAGATCGTGGGCTCGTTCTGCGTGTACGTGCCCGAGGAGATCGTGCTTGCCTGTGACGGCATTCCCGTGGGCCTGTGCTCGGGTGCCGATTGGGCAACCGATAAGGTCGAGGAGCACCTGCCGCGCAACACCTGCCCGCTTATCAAGAGCTTTGCCGGCTTTAAGCTGGGCGAGGTCTGCCCCTACATTGAGTCGAGTGACCTGGTGGTAGGCGAGAACACCTGCGACGGTAAGAAGAAAGCCTACGAGTTCTTTGCCACGCAAAAGAACATGTACGTCATGGATATTCCCAACGTGCACGACGAGTCGACGCTCGTGACCTGGAAGGCCGAGGTCAAGAAGCTCGCCGCCAAGATCGAGGACGAGTGCGGCGTCAAGATTACGCCCGAGGGCCTGAAGGCTGCCATCCACGCCGTCAATGAGAAGCGCCGCGCCCTGCAGCGCCTCGCTGCGACCCGCGCTGCCGACCCTGCGCCCATCAGCGGTCTCGACAGCCTGCTGACCGTTCAGGCCGCCTTTATGGACGACACACCGCGTCTGGCCGGAGCCATCAACGATATGGCGGCTGAGTGCGAGCAGCGTGTCGAGGCCGGCGAGGGCGTGGCACCCAAGGGGACCAAGCGCATCCTGTACACCGGTACGCCCATGGCCGTGCCCAACTGGAAGCTGTTCAACCTTATCGAGAAGGCCGGCGGCGTTGTGATAGGCGAGGAGTCCTGCACGGGCTCGCGCTACTACAAGGACCTGGTCGACGAGTCCGGCGAGACGGTCGACGAGATGCTCGACGCCATCGCCGAGCGCTACTTTAAGATCAACTGCGCCGTCTTTACGCCCAACAATCAGCGTATGAAGGACATTGTCCAGATGGCCAAGGACCTGCATGCCGACGGTATCGTCGACGTGGCCCTGCAGTTCTGCACGCTCTACGAGATGGAGTCGTTTGCCGTGGAGAAGGCCGCCGAGGAGGCCGGCATTCCGTTTATGCACATCACGACCGACTACGCCGGCGAGGACGCCGGTCAGCTCCAGACCCGCATCGAGGCCTTCCTCGAGACGATTTAGCCGCACCTGCGCCAAGCTGTGCCGCCGGGTGTTCCTATCCGCGCGATAGGGATTTCTCTGTTGCCATGCCGGTCGGTGTTCGGATGCACCGCAGGGCGCCAATCGGCTTCGCATAGCTGCCGGGACGGGGATTTCCACCGTCCCGGCAGATTCTGTCCGTTTGTTCAGACACGAAAGGAACTCAATGAACAACGACCTTTTCAAGGCGGGCGTTTCCCGTCGCGGTTTTCTGACCGGCTCCGCTGCCCTGTGCGCCATGGCGGGCCCCGGCCTCGCCGGCTGCGGCGGTTCGGGCGCCGAGAGCGGTAGCGCCGCTGCCTCCGGCCAGGATGTGGAGTATCGCGACGAGCTGCAGATCGCGCTCCCGGCGAGCCCGGACGGCCTCGATCCACACACCACGTCGTCGCTTGTGACCATGGACATCATCTGCAACGTCGTCGAGCCGCTCTTTGGCCTCGATAGCGACTACGAGCCCCAGCCCGTGCTGGCCAAGGGCTATGAGGTCTCCGACGACGGCCTGACCTACACCATCAAGCTGCGCGAGGGCGTCACCTTCCACAACGGCAAGGAGTTTGGCTCCGAGGACGTCGTGGCCTCGATGAACCGCTGGCTCACCGTCAACGACCGCGCCGCGAGCCTGCTGCCCGGCGCCACCTTCGCCGCCTCGGGCGACCACGAGGTCACCTGCACGCTGACCGAGCCCGCCATCGACTTTCTGATCATCCTGGGCAACCACTCCCAGTATCCGGGTATCTTCCCCTCCGAGGTCATCGAGGCCGCGGGGGATACCGGCGTGACCGAGTACGTGGGTACCGGTGCCTACAAGTTTGTGGAGTGGAAGCAGGACCAGTACGTCCATCTCACCCGCTACGAGGACTATGTCGCCGCCCACGGCAAGGCTTCGGGCTACACCGGCAAGGTCTCCGCGCCCACCAAGGACATCTACTATCAGTTCGTGACTGAGGCCTCCACGCGCGTGAGCGGGTTTGAGACCGGCGAGTACGATGTCGCTGGCGAGATCCCCACCGAGAACTACCACGACTTCGACGGCAACGACGACGTCAAGCTCTACACCCATAACGCCGGCGTTCTGACCGCCTTCCTCAACATGAACGAGGGCGTCTTCGCCGACGAGGAGATCCGCAAGTGCGCCCTCATGGCTATCGACTGCGAGGCGGCCGCTCTTGCCGCCTATGGCGAGAAGGAGCTCTTCAACATCGATCCCAACCTTGGCAACCCCGAGAACACTCAGTGGGCGACCGACGCGGGTAAGAAGTACTTCAACCAGGCCGACGCCAAGGCCGCCAAAAAGGCTCTGGCCAAGACCTCCTATGCCGGTGAGACGGTCAAGCTGCTGACCACCCCCGACTACAAGGATATGTACAACGCCACCGTCGCGCTGCAGGAGCAGCTCGAGAAGGCCGGCTTCACCGCCGAGGTCGACAGCTACGAGTTCGCGACCTTTATGGACATCCGCTCCAGCAAGCCCGAGCAGTGGGACCTCTTCGTGGCCTCCACCAACTACAAGCCCATCCCGGCCCAGTCCCTCTCGGTCTCCAAGGCCTTCTATGGCCTGTCCGACGAGAAGGCGCTCAAGCTCGTGGCCGAGACCCGCACCGCCAAGGACACCGACGCCGCGGCCAAGAAGTGGGCCGAGGCTCAGGAGCGCCTCTATGAGATCGCCGTCATCGAGCCGCTTTGCCACTACGCTTCCATCACGGGCACCCAGGCAGACGTCGAGGACGTCGAGGTGCTCGACGGCGCCATCATCTGGAACGCCAAGCGTCCGGAGTAATGCAATAGATGGCGTGGCGGCTTGAGGGGTCTGGTCCCCTGTGGCCGCCATGCCCTGTCCACGTTCAGAGGGGAAATAGACGCCTCGCATGTTGAAGTACACGCTCAAACGTATAGGCGCGATGGTTCCGGTGATGCTCATCATCTCGGTCGTCGTGTTTTTGATTATCTATCTCACACCGGGCGACCCGGCCTCTTCGATGCTCGGCATGGAGGCTTCGGCCGACCAGATCGAGCGCGTCAACGATAGCCTGGGACTCAACGAGCCGCTGCCGCAGCGCTACGTTGAGTGGATA
>URRT01000092.1 GCA_900550355.1 uncultured Collinsella sp. | reverse complement strand
TCCTTCACAGCCTCGCCATAAGGCGTAGCAGCTTCGACACGCTCGGTCGAATGACGGATTTTAGCAGCAGCAACCATCTGCATGGTATGCGTAATCTGCTTCGTCGATTCGACGGACTTGATTCGCCTTTCAATATCGTGAAGGTTGGGCATAGTGACCTACCTTACGCGATGAACTGAGCCTTGAATGCCGGGATAGCAGCATTCAGTTCAGCCTCTACTTCGTCGGTGAACTTCTTTGCATCAGCAAGCTTGTCCATAACGCCATTGCCAGAGTGATGCAGGTAGTCGAGCATTTCAGCGCGGAAGCGAACAATGCTCTTAACCGGTACATCGTCCAGGAAGCCATGAGCGCCAGCCCAGATAGCAGTTGCCTGGTCTTCAACGGACATCGGGGTGTAACGACCCTGCTTAAGAAGCTCGGTCATTGCAGCACCACGGGTAAGCTGCTGCTGAGTTGCAGCGTCCAGGTCGGAACCGAACTGGGTAAATGCAGCGAGCTCGCGATATGCAGCGAGGTCGAGGCGCAGCGTACCAGCAACGGACTTCATGGACTTCACCTGAGCGGAGCCACCAACGCGAGATACGGAGATACCAACGTTAACAGCAGGACGCTGACCCTGATAGAACAGGTCGGTGGTGAGGTAAATCTGACCGTCGGTAATGGAGATAACGTTCGTAGGAATGAACGCACCAACGTCACCAGCCTGGGTTTCGATGATAGGCAGTGCGGTAAGAGAACCTGCACCGTTTTCGTCGGACAGCTTACATGCACGCTCGAGCAGACGAGAGTGCAGGTAGAAGATGTCGCCAGGATAGGCCTCGCGTCCGGGCGGACGATGCAGCGTCAGCGACATCTGACGGTAGGCCACAGCCTGCTTGGACAGGTCGTCGTAGATGACGAGCACGTGGCCGCCGGGGTTGGTCTCGCTGGCGGGCTTGCCGTCCTCGCCGTTGTACATGAAGAACTCGCCGATAGCGGCACCGGCCATAGGCGCGATGTACTGCATAGGGGCGGAATCGGCAGCGGTGGCCGAAACGATGATGGTGTAGTCGAGCGCACCGTGCTGAGCGAGGGTCTCGCGGATGTTGGCAACCGTGGAGGCCTTCTGGCCGATGGCGACATAGATGCAGACCATACCCTTGCCGCGCTGGTTGAGGATAGCGTCGATGGCGATGGCGGTCTTACCGGTCTGACGGTCGCCGATGATGAGCTCACGCTGACCACGGCCGATAGGCACCATGGAGTCGATAGCGAGCAGACCGGTCTGAACCGGCTCGCACACCGGGGTACGATCGATGACGCCGGGGGCCTTGAACTCGATGGGGCGACGGTGTGTGGCGACGATGTCGCCCAGGCCGTCGATGGGCTGGCCGAGCGGATTGACGACGCGGCCGAGCATGGCGCGGCTCACAGGGATATCCATAATGCGGCCAGTGGTGCGGCACTCGTCGCCTTCCTTGATGGAGTCGACGGCACCAAACAGAACGGCGCCGACCTCGTCACGGTCAAGGTTCTGGGCAAGGCCGAAGACGGTCTCACCGGTATCGGAGCTCTTGAACTCCAGAAGCTCGCCTGCCATGGCGCTCTTAAGGCCGGAGACGCGCGCGATGCCGTCGCCTACCTCGTCGACCGTTGAAACCTCATGCGTATCGACCGTCGCGGAGAGGCTCGTGAGCTGCTCCTGCAGTTTCTTGGCGATATCCTGGGCATTGAGGGTTTCGGACATTAGGCTTCACCTCCGTACGAATTAGCAGAGTTTGCGAGGGTCTCCTGCGCGATGCGCAACTGCGTCTTGACGGAAATGTCACGACGCTCGCCGCGGGCCTCGAGCACCAGGCCGCCCACGATAGACGGGTCGACCTGCTCGATAAGGAATACCTTGCGGCCGAAGTCCTGCTCGCATTTCTTAGTGATGGTTTGACGCAGCTCGTCGTCGAGCGGGATCGCCGTGGTGACGGTCACGCCCACTACATCCTCGTCTTCCTCGGCAACATACTTAAAGGCAGCTGCCACCTTGGGAAGAAGGTCGAGCTGGTCGCGCTTGGACATGGTGTCGAGCACGGCGATGATCTCGGGGCTGGCAGAAGCCAGGCGCTCGATCATCTCGAGGTCCTCGAACACATGGTTCTCGGCCTTAGCGGCTTCCAGAAGGGAGCGCGCGTAGGTCTCGAGCACCTTGTCCTGATAGCGGCTAGTCGGCATTCAGGCTACCTGCTTCCTGGATGTAGCGCTCGATGAGCTTCTTCTGCTCGGCATCGTCCTCGAGTGCCTCGCCCACGATCTTGGTGGCGACGGCAACGGACAGGTCGGCGATGGAGCTCGCGGCACCGGCGTAGATGGACTTGCGCTCGTCCTCGACGGTCGTATGGGCCTTGGCGATGATCTCCTCAGCCTCCTTGTGAGCAGCCTCGATGATACGGGCGCGCTCGGACTCGGCGTCCTTACGGGCCTCGAGAACAATGTCGGCAGCCTGACGACGGGCGTCGGTGACGATCGAGTCGGACTCAGCGCGCTTGGCGATAGCCTCCTGCTTGGTCTTCTCGGCCTCGTCGAGGCTCTCCTCGATCTTCTTGCCGCGCTCCTCCATGGTTTTCATGATGCCCGGCAGGGCGACCTTGGCCAGCACGATCCAGATAATCAGGAAGGCGATAAGCGCCGGGATGAACTCCGCCATCTTAGGGATGAGGATGTCCGCACCGGCAGCGCCGTCCTCAGCGAACGCGGAAACCGGCATGAGCAGCGCGGCCGCGGACGCGGAGAGTGCGATCGCGCTCTTCTGGGATGAAAGATTCATACTTGACGCTCCGTGCTATTTAACGATCAGCGCGACAACGAAGCCGATCAGAGCCAGAGCCTCGCCGAAGGCGGAGCCCATGATGAAGACGGTGAACACGCGGCCCTGGACCTCAGGCTGACGGGCCATAGCACCCGTAGCACCCAGAGCAGACAGGCCGATAGCAAGACCAGCGCCGATAACACCGAGACCGTAACCGATAACTCCCACGATTCCTCCTTTGTCGTGCGTGTCTTATTTCACGCAGGATAACCTTTTTATAACTGCCGGGCTCCATGGGTACGGGCACCGGCGGTTTAACGAATTGCCTTACCTTTAAGGCGCAAACGGAAGACTACTCCTCCTCCGCGACCTCCTCTGCCTCGGAGACATACACGGCGGTAAGGACCGTGAAGACGTAAGCCTGGATGGCGCCGACCACAAGCTCGATCGCATAGATCAGGATGAGGATGGCAAGCCAGGCTAGCGAAGGCAGGGCGCCGACGGCATGGGCCGCGGAAACCTGCTGAAGCAGCGGCTGCATGAACATGCTCGCCATGATGGCGAACGAGCCCATGACCACGTGTCCTGCGAACATGTTGCAGAACAGACGGACGGCGAGCGTGATGAGGCGCAGGAAGGTCGAGAAAAGCTCGACGACCCACACGAGCACGTTCATCGGGAAGCTCACGCCCTGCGGGGCGAGGCTCTTGATGTAGCCGATCACGCCGTGAGCCTTGCATCCGTAGTAGATGAAGTACACGAAGGCGAAGATAGCGAGCGCGGCGGTGGAGCCGATTGCGCCGGTGCCGGGCTTCATTCCCGGGATCAGGCCGATCATGTTATTGATCAGGATGAACAAGAAAAGCGAGCACAGGAACGGGAAGTGCTTCTTCCAGTTCTCACCCACGACACCCTTGCCGATATCGTTCTCGACGTACTCGATGATGTACTCGAAACCGTTGACGAAGAAGCCCTTGGGAACCAGGGTCTGCTTCTTCTTGAACACGGCCAGGACGATCAGGAGCACGATCGTGGAGACGATCAGCCAAAACGAGTACTGCGTGATGCCGCAGCTCAGATCGCCCACGACAGGGGTGGAGCTGAACTCGCTGACCAGATGATTAATCTCATCAGGCAGCTTTTCAAAAATTTCCACGACTTACCTTTCGACCTCATGAGGATCTCGCAGCGCCTTGGCGACGCGAACCGTGCAGGCGGCCATAAAGGCCACGAAGCCGATCGCCTCGCCCAGGAGGAACATGCGAAATGCCTCTCCGAACAACACAAACACAACCAAGGTAAAGACGAGCAGGGCGATTGCCGAGACCGCCAGACTCACCATACCCTTGAGCATGTCCGCATTCTGTTTATCGTCAAGAACCGGCTTGAGCGTAAAGACAAAGGGAAGGAAGGCAATTGCGCCCGCGATGGCGCCTGCAACGATAGCGAGCAGATCGGCTATCTGAAACACTGGCGTCCTCACTTTCCTTTTTAACGCTTCACAGAACAGTTCCCGCCAAACATTGGTGACTATTGTACGAGCCAATCGCTAAAGTACAACCGAAAAAGCATCGGTTAATACGCACCTGTTCGTTTTCTTAAGACCTTCTTTATGCCGCAGGTACGGTAATACGTTTTTCTCGAACCCTGCAGGGCAAAACGTCCGTTAACAGGAGTGCGCGCGGTCGTCTTTTGCTCGCCCGCGCGCACCATTTCTTCGTATTTTCGACGTTAGCCGGTATGGCCCAGAGATTACAGCGTGCCGTAGATGCGGTCGCCGGCGTCTCCCAGGCCGGGAACGATGTAGGCAGCTTCGTTGAGATGGTCGTCGATGGCGCAGGTATAGATATGCACATCGGGGTCCTTCTCAGTCAGCGACTTGAGGCCCTCGGGGACCGCGACGATGCACAGCATGCGGATGTCCTTGACACCGCGCTCGCGCAGGTAGCTGATGGCCATCTCGGCCGAACCGCCCGTGGCGAGCATGGGGTCGACGACCAGGCAGATGCGCTGGTCGATATCCTTGGGCATCTTGCAGTAATACTCATGCGGCTCGTGGGTAACCTCGTCGCGCTCCATACCGATGTGGCCCACGCGAGCGGAGGGTACCAAGTCGAGGATGCCATCGACCATGCCAAGGCCCGCACGCAGAATGGGAACGATGGCGAGCTTTTTGCCGGCGAGCTGCTTAAACGTTGCGGTGGTGATGGGGGTCTCGACTTCGACGTCTTCCATGGGCAGGTCGCGCATGGCCTCGTAGCCGTCAAAAAGTGCGAGTTCGCGCACGAGCTGGCGGAACTGGTTGGTGCCGGTGTTTTTGTCGCGCAGAATCGACAGCTTATGCTGGACGAGCGGGTGATCGACAAGGGTCACACGGGACGTATCGTAGGTGACGGTCATGGGTTGATTGCCCCTTTCGTTGCGGCCGGAAGATGGCCTTGCTGACAAGGCGCATGGCGATGTTGTTGCCGCGCGCCGTGCATAAGTTTAACGGTTTGTTGTATCGAGCAGCCCATCGCAGCCCTACTGTGAGGTGCTGAGCGAGCGCCTGACTGCATCACGCCAGCCCGCAAGGTTTTGCTCGCGGCGCTCGGCGGACATGTGGGGAAGGAAGGTCCTAACGATCTGGGCATTTTGCTCCAGCTCTTCCAGATCTTCCCAATAGCCGACGGCAAGACCCGCCAAGTACGCGGCACCGATTGCCGTGGTCTCCACCGTCTCGCATTGCAGCACGGGGATATCCAGCAGGTCAGCCTGGAATTGCATGATGAACTCGTTGCGCGAGGCACCGCCATCGACAGACAGGCGCTCAATCGAAAGCCCCACGTCCTGCTCCATGGCGCGCAGCACGTCGTAGCTCTGATATGCCATGGATTCGCAGGCGGCACGTACGATGGTCGCACGGCTCGAGGCGCCGGTCAGACCGCACACGATACCGCGGGCATGCGGGTCCCACCAGGGAGCGCCCAGACCCGCAAAGGCGGGAACGAAGTAGCAGCCCTCATTGTCGTTGATCGAAGCGGCGAGTTGTGCCGACTCGCTCACACTCGAGATGATGCCGATGTTGTTGCGCAGCCAGTTCATGGTGGAACCGGCAGCAAAGATGGAGCCCTCGAGTGCATAGCTGATCTTGCCGTCCGCGGCGATACCGATCGTGGAGACCAGGCCGTTCTTGGATTCGACGATCTCGTCGCCGGTGTTCATGAGCATAAAGCAACCCGTGCCATAGGTGTTTTTGGTCTGGCCGGGATGGAAGCAGCAGTGGCCGAACAGCGACGCCTGCTGGTCGCCCGCCACGCCCATGATGGGCGGCATGTTGGTCATGATGTCGCTCGCGACGCGGCCGTAGTCGCCCGAGCTCCAACGAACCTCGGGCATCATGGAACGTGGAACGTCAAAGAGCGCCAGCAGGTCGTCGTCCCAATCGAGCGTATGGATATTAAAGAGTGCCGTGCGGCTGGCATTGGTGTAGTCGGTGGCAAAGACCTGGCCGCCGGTGAGGTTGTAGATGAGCCAGGTGTCGATGGTGCCAAACATGAGGTCGCCCGCCGCCGCGCTCTCACGTGCGCCGTCGACGTTGTCGAGAATCCACTGCACCTTGGAGGCCGAGAAATACGGGTCAAGCGTAAGCCCCGTGCGGGAGCGCACCAGCTCCTCGCAACCCTGTTCAACCAACGCGTCGATCGCCGGCGCGGTACGACGGCACTGCCATACGATGGCGTTATAGATGGGCTGGCCGCTCACGCGGTCCCAGACCACCGTGGTCTCGCGCTGGTTGGAGATGCCGATGGCGGCAATGCGGTCGGAGTGGATACCGCTCTTAAACTGGACTTCCATCATGACCGCGATCTGGCTGGCAAGGACCGTCATGGGGTCTTGCTCCACCCAGCCGGGACGCGGGAAGCTGGTTTTGACGCTACGACGTGCCTGCGCGACGATGCAGCCGTACTCGTCGACGATGGTCGCAAGTACCGAGGTGGTGCCGCAGTCGAGCGCCATGATGTAGGAACCGCCAAAGTTAAACGAGGCATCTTCCATGCCCAGGCTGCCCAGATTCAACGACATCGCTTACACCTTTCTATTGCATCGGGTCGGACAGGACCCGTTCGATCTCTGATGCGGGAAGTGCGCCTTGGCGCAGGATCTGGAGCCCGCCGTGCTGGAACGACACGATGGTCGAGGCGTCGCGACACGGGGTCTCGCCGGCGTCGACGGCAACATCGACCCCCTCCAGGATGCGACCTTCGACGGCGGCAAAGCTTGCCGGCGAGGGCGCGCCGTGTGTGTTGGCGCTCGTGCAGGCAAGGGGACTGCCGCAGGCGCGGATGAGCGCTTGGACCACGGGAGAGGCCGAAGCGCGCAGGGCCACGGTGTCGTCGGCAGCACGCATAAAGGTCGGCACGCAGGGGGCCGCCTTGACCACAATAGTCAGGGCTCCCGGCCAGCATCGTCGTGCGAGTACGCGAGCCTCTTCGGGG
>URRT01000091.1 GCA_900550355.1 uncultured Collinsella sp. | reverse complement strand
CCTGGGCTCGCTCGGAAAGCACATTAAGTGCTTTCCGGCTCGTGCGGAATCTACGAAAAACTAATCCGCGCCGCCCGACCAGGTCCTAGGTTTACTTGCTTGCCGCCTAGATGGTGTCTTGAGTGTCTAGATACTTTGGCTGAATTTAATTGGATGAAGGGAGCTCCTTGTTGATGAGGGGCTCCCTTCTTGTTTGGTTACTTTGGGGTTGTGGGGCGTCTTTATTTGGCATCGGCCCAGGTTATGCCGGTGCTGGCTTCGGCGATTAGGGGGACGCGGAGGTCTACTACGTGCTCCATGGCGTCGCGGACCATGGTGGTTAGGCGCTCGACTTCGTCGATGGGGCACTCAAAGTCCAGTTCGTCGTGCACTTGCAGGATCATGTGGGCGGCAAAGCCTTCTTCTTCCAGGCGACGACTTACGCGGACCATGGCGATCTTGATGATGTCTGCTGCGGTGCCCTGCATGGGATGGTTCATGGCCGTGCGCTCGCCAAAGCCGCGGAGTTGCGGGTTTTTGGCCTTGAGCTCCGGAATATGACGACGGCGGCCGTACATGGTCTCGGCGTAGCCCGTCTGCTTGGCGCGTGCCACCACGTTGTCGAGGAACGTACGCACGCCCGGGTAGGCCTGGTGGTAGCGGTCGATCATGTCGCGCGCCTCGGCCATCGAGATATGCAGCGACTGCGACAGGCCGTAGGCCTGCTGGCCATACACGATGCCAAAGTTCACGGCCTTGGCGCGACTGCGCAGGTCGGGCGTTACCTCGGACACCGGCACACCAAACACGCGCGCCGCCGTCTCGGCATGGAAGTCCTCGCCCTCGTTAAAGGCGCGCACCAAGTGCTCGTCACCCGAGAGATGTGCCAGCAGACGCAGCTCGATCTGCGAGTAGTCCACCGCCAAAAAGACGCTTCCCTCGCCTGCCGAAAACGCCGTCTTGACGGTACGCCCCAGCTCCGAGCGCGTCGGAATGTTTTGCAGATTAGGGTCGCACGAAGACAGACGCCCCGTCGCGGTGATGGTCTGGTTGTACGTGGTGTGCACACGACCGTCACCGCGGCGCAGCGGGCCCAACGTGTCCAGATAGGTTGACTTGATCTTGGACTTCTCGCGCCAGTCTAAGATCAAACGAACAATCTCGTGGTCACGGGCAAGATCACTCAGTACCTTGGCATTGGTCGAATAGTAACCGCGCTTGGTCTTTTTGAGACCCTTGGTCGGAAGGCCCATCACATCAAAGAGCACATGCGAAAGTTGCATGGGGCTGCCGATGTTAAAGGTCTCGTCACCGGCAAGGTCGCGAATGCTTCGTTCGACCTCGGTGATCTGGGTCGCCAGACCCTCGGACAGACTGTGCAGGCGGTCGGGGTCCACGAGCATGCCCGCGCGCTCCATCTTGGCAAGTACCGGAACGAGCGGCATCTCGATGCCATCGAACACGTTGGCGGCGTTCTCACGGGCCATGCACTCGCGCAACGGCGCCACGAGCGCCAGCGTCAGAGCCGCAGTACGGGCGGCAGGCGCCGGAGCGTCCTCACCAGCACCCTCTGCACCGCGCGCCGCAGGCAACGCCATCTGCAGATAGGTATCGGCCAGATATGCCTCATCGAACTCGGAGCGATCGGAATCCAGCAGATAGGCAGCGACCACGGTATCGAAGATACGCGTGGAATCGGCAGCGAGCGGATCCATGAGCTCGGGCTCAGAAGAATCGATGGGCGAAAGCTCGTGCAGCAGCGCTTTCGTATCCGGGCTCGCCACGCGGCCCTCCATAAACAGGCTCGCAAGCACGCCGGCGATCACACCGTGAGCGAAGTTGAAGCCCTCAACCTCAGCCGCCGCACAGCTGTCGCCCTCCTCGAGCGCGAACAGGCCCTTGGACGTCGCCAACCACAGCGTGCGCGTCAGCCCAAAGAGCGCGCCCTCTTCCTTGTCGTCGTCCACCACGGCGGCGACCCACTCGCCGGCATCAATCGCGCGGGAGACCTCAGCCGCAACGGCACCAAGCGCGTCGGCATCGCCGGCGGCTGCGCGAACCATAGCAGGTATCTCAAACACACTGGAGGCAGCAGCCCCGCCCTCGCCGCCGATCAGCGCCAAGAAACGGTTCTGCATGGCGGTGATACCAAGCGTACCCAGCGCCGCGGAAACCTCATCGGCAGAAAACGCCGGGAAGGACGTCGCCTCAAAGTCGAGCTCGACGGGCGCATCGGTGCGAATTGTCGCAACCTTGCGGCTCAGTAGTGCGTCATCGATGTGTGCACGCAGGTTCTCGCCCATCTTGCCCTTGACCTCATCGGCATGCGCGATGACTTCGTCCAGGCTACCGTACTTCGCAATGAGCGCACTCGCCTTTTTGGGACCGATGCCCGGTACACCGGGGATGTTGTCGGACGTATCGCCCTTTAGACCGTAAAAATCGGGCACGAGCGCCGGCGTAATGCCGTGATACAGGTCGTCCACGCTCTCGGGCGTCATAATCGCCACGTCGGACAGGCCCTTGCGGGTCGAGACCACGTTGACGTGCTCGGTCACGAGTTGATACATGTCGCGGTCGCCGGTCACCAGTAGCATGTCGCAGCCGGCCTCTTCACCCAGGCGCGCCATGGTTCCCAGGATGTCATCGCCTTCCCAGCCCTCGGACTGCAGAATCGGCACGTTGAGCGCGGCGAGCAGCTCCTTAATCATAGGGAACTGCGCATGCAGATCGGGGTCCATGGGCGGGCGTTGCGCCTTATACTGCGGCAGCATCTCCATGCGCACGCGCGGTTTACCCTTGTCAAACGCCACGACGACGCCGTCGGGGTTAAAGGCATCGATCATCTTGAGAAACATGTTCAGAAAGCCAAAGATCGCGTTGGTGGGGCGACCGTCCGGCGCGTTCATGGTCGGCGGCACGGCGTGGAAGGCGCGATGCATGAGCGAGTTGCCGTCGATAACGGCAAAGGTGCGGCGCTTGTCAGACATATTGAATACCTCGCTTTGGGCTGGGCACGGTTTGCTCACTCCAGTTTACACGCTCCCCGCCCCGCGGCCACCTCACATCAAGCTCCCCCGCCACCGTGAGCCCGCGCGTGATACGATGGCTCACGGTACATCAACCAGCACGATCGATCCGAAAGGAGCCTGCGTCATGGAGCGTCCCTGCGCATGGAAAAAGTACACGCCGCAGCAAATCGAGGAGCTCGAGGAGCTTTGCCGCGGCTATAAGCAGTTTTTGAGTGAGAACAAGACCGAGCGCCTGTGCGTCAAGGCCGGCATCAAGATGGCCGAGGAGGCGGGATACGTCGACCTGGAGACCGTAATCGCCGCAGGCCGCGAGCTTAAGGCAGGCGACAAGGTGTATGCCGCTAACCACGGCAAGGACCTTATGCTCGTCAATCTGGGCACCGCCCCGCTCGAGCAGGGCTTTAACATCCTGGGCGCGCACGTGGACTCGCCGCGCCTGGACCTTAAGCAGAACCCCGCCTTCGAGGCCGGCGACATGGCTTATCTCGACACGCACTACTACGGCGGCGTCAAGAGCTACCACTGGGTAGCCTCCCCGCTCGCACTCGTGGGCGTCATCTGCAAAAAGGACGGTACCACCGTCGACATCAATATCGGCGACAAGGCGGACGATCCTGTCTTTACCATCTCCGACCTGCTGATCCATCTCTCGAGCGAGCAGATGTCTAAGCCTGCCAAAGACGCCGTCGACGCCGAGATCCTCGACGTGATCGTGGGCGGCCGTCCCGTCAAGTTCGATGAGGACGACAAGGACGCCCCCAAGGAGCCCGTCAAGCAGATGTTCCTGGATATCCTCAAGGAGCAGTACGACGTCGAGGAGGAGGACTTCCTCTCCGCCGAGATCGAGGTCGTGCCCGCCGGCCCCGCCCGCGACATGGGCCTCGACCGCTCCATGATTCTGGGCTATGGCCATGACGACCGCGTCTGTGCCTACCCCTCCATGCTCGCCCAGATCAACGTCACCAACGTGGAGCGCACGAGCATCACGCTCATCGTCGACAAGGAGGAGATCGGTTCCGTGGGTGCCACCGGCATGACGAGTCGCTTCTTCGAGAACACCGTCGCCGAGATCATGATGCTCGCCGGCGAGGACAGCCCGCTGGCTCTGCGCCGCGCGCTCGCCCGCAGCCGTATGCTCTCCTCCGACGTGTCCGCCGGCTTCGACCCGGGCTATGCCGGCAAGTTCGAGACCAAGAACGCCGCCTTCATGGGTCGCGGCCTGTGCTTTAACAAGTACACGGGCAGCCGCGGCAAGGGCGGCTCTAACGACGCCGACGCCGAGTATGTGGCCCTCGTCCGCGACATCATGGACGAGGCCGGCGTGGACTTCCAGACCTGCGAGCTCGGCCGCGTCAACGCTGGTGGCGGCGGCACCATCGCCTACATCATGGCCAAGTACGGCATGAACGTCATCGACTCCGGCGTTGCCGTCCTGTCCATGCACGCCCTGTGGGAGGTCGCCAACAAGGCCGACATCTACGAGGCATATCGCGGTTACAAGGCCTTCATCGAGCGAGCCTAACCAACCCTTCATCAGTTGCGGTGAAATACGGACTAAACTGGCCCATAAACAGCCAAAACAGACCGTATTCCACCGCAACTTTTTTGGCAGAGGAGAGCCCATGCTGCAGGTCATCATTTCGCCCGCCAAACAGATGCGCGCGGCCCAAGATGCTTTTGAAGTCCTGGGCATCCCACCCTTTGTGCGCGAGACGGCTCGCCTCCACCGCGCACTGCTAGATATCGAGCGGAATGAAGGCAGCGGCGGCCTGCAGGCGCTGTGGAACGTGAGCGACAAACTGCTGGGACCTTGCCTCAACACCCTGCATGAGTTCGGGCCCATCCTGAAAAGCGGCGATCTCGACAATCCCGCACTCGCCCGTCACCTCTCCCCTGCCGCCATGTCCTATCACGGCATTCAATACCAGAGCATGGCACCCGAGGTGATGGATTCCGCGCAGCTCGCATGGCTGCAAGACCATCTGTGGATCCTCTCCGGCCTCTACGGGTGCGTTCGTCCCTTTCATGCCGTCGAACCGTATCGGCTGGAGATGGGCGCGAAGCTTGTCGTCGACGGTGCCCGAGACCTCTACGCATTTTGGAGCGATAAGCTCGCGCGGGCTATCGCCCCGGCAGGTTCAAACACCACGATCGTCAACCTCGCCAGCGTAGAGTATGCCAAAGCCGTTCTGCCCCACCTCGCGGGCGACGCCACAGCCGTCACGTGCCTCTTTGGCGAGGGTATCCGCAACGGGAAGCCCATCCAACGGTCGACCGCCAGCAAAAAGGCGCGCGGCTCCATGGTGCGGTGGATGGCAGAAAACAAGCTCGAGGATGCAAGCGAACTTACCGCATTCAACATCGGCTATCGCCACGTCCCCGAGCTCTCATACCTAGGCACCCTCATGTTCATCAACGAACAGATGCTCTAGAGCCGGCACCCAACACTGACCCGCTCAGCCTTCTCTATATAACTTGCGGTGGAATAATTCCTATTTGAGCCTTTTTCGCACAATCAGGAACTATTCCACCGCAACTTTTATGAATTGGCTGCTAGGCTCGACACCTATTCTGCTAGACCGTCGGCCTTTGCAATCCCGTTTGTCGAACCGTCCTGATAGACAATCTTGACGTGCTCGACCTCGGACACCGCAACACCCGACGGGGGCTCCAGGCGCCATTCCGTCAGCGCGATATCCATCGTCGTGGGCACATCCCCTTGATCTTTGAGCTTCACCGTCAACGTTTTGAACGTCGCATCATACGTCACGCGTTCGATTTCCTCACCAGGAATAGACCCACCACTCAGCTGCAACTGCACAAACTCATCGCACGGGTACCAATAATCGCCCGGAACGGCGAGCGTATTGGCATTACCGCCAGTACTCCTCACCGTCATAATCGGTAGGCTATCATCAGCCTCGAACTCCCATGCAGCGCCGCCGCGACCACCAAACGTCCAGATACAAAAGGCAATCACCAGCACGGCAAGCACCGCAAAACCGATCGCGACAAGGCCATGGTGCGCGCGGCTTTCCTCGGCCGATACATCCCATTGCGTCTCTCGATATAGATGCTTGTCTTCCATGTTCGCCTCCTCACAGGCACGCTCGTTAGGCCAATCGTACCCATTCGAGCTATACTTGAGCCCATTACATAAACGGGGGGCTTGCAGGACAAGACGGCAGGCTGAGATTGGGCGCGCCCGCCCTGACCCGCAAACCTGATATGGGTAATGCCAACGAAGGGAGCCGTGCCAATGAGCACACAGACCGAGCCCAAGCTCGTCACGCAAATCGACTTCGCCCGCGCCGGGCAGATCACACCGCAGATGAAGGAGGTCGCCGAGCGCGAGCATCGCGACCCCGAGTACATCCGCGAGCGCGTGGCCGACGGCCGCATCGCCATACCTGCCAACATCGTGCACATCAAAAAAGGCATGCGCGCCTTTGGCGTCGGTGAGGGCCTGTCCACCAAGGTCAACGTGAACTTGGGCATCTCGGGCGACAAGGCCGATGCCGCCGAGGAATGGAAGAAGGTCAAGATCGCCGAGGACTTTGGCGCCGACGCCATCATGGACCTCTCCAACTCGGGCAAGACGCGCCAGTTCCGCCAGCAGCTCATCGACGAGACGCCGCTCATGGTAGGTACCGTCCCCATGTACGACGCCATCGGCTACATGGAAAAGCCGCTGGTCAAGCTTACCAAGGACGACCTGTTCGAGGTCGTGCGCGCGCACGCCGAGGACGGCGTGGACTTTATGACCATCCACTGCGGCATCAACAAGTCGGTCACAAAGACCTTTAAGGAGACCGGCCGCCTCATGAACATCGTGAGCCGCGGCGGCTCGCTGCTGTTTGGCTGGATGGAGGTCACCGGTAACGAGAACCCGTTCTATGAGTTCTACGGCGAGCTGCTCGAAATCTGCCACGAGTACGACGTGACGATTTCGCTCGGCGACTCCTGTCGCCCGGGCTGCCTCTACGACTCCAACGACGCCACCGAGACCGCCGAGATGATCGAGCTGGGCAAGCTGTGCAAGCGCGCATGGGCCGCCGGCGTCCAGGTTATGGTCGAGGGTCCGGGCCACATGGCGCTCGACGAGATCGCCGCCAACATGAAACTGCAGAAGCGCCTGTGCCACAACGCCCCGTTCTATGTGCTCGGGCCGCTGGTGACCGATATCGGCGTGGGCTACGACCACATCACCGCTGCCATCGGCGGCGCTATCTCCGCCAGCTCCGGCGCCGACTTC
>URRT01000090.1 GCA_900550355.1 uncultured Collinsella sp. | reverse complement strand
GGCACCGCTCGAGCCGCGCTGCGAGGGCGATGAAGCGCTCGTCCAAATCATCATGAAGGGTCTCTCAGTCGAGCAGTGCAATCGTCCCACCGAGCAACAGATGCTCGAGGTGCTCTCGGCATACCTCACCGATACCGAATCCGAGGGCCGCGAAGGCGCAGGAGACGAGGCCGCGATTGATATCGATTCTGGCACGCACCTTAAGGTCGACGTTGCCGGCGAGCGCGCGCGAGAGATCCTGGAGCAGGCCCGGCACGATGCCATGACCCGCCGCCGCTTTATTATCGGTGGCGTTGTCGCAGCCGTTGCGGGGCTCGGCGTTATCGGGGCGGCAACCCATGGCTTTGGCATCCCCGACTACCTGGACGGCATCCGCGGTTCGCTTGACGACTACACTTGGGATCAGCTGCAGGAGATTTCGCTCAAGATTATGGCCGCCGAGACCCGTAACGAGGCACGCGAGATTGCCAAGCGCTATCACCTGCTCGATGCCGATGGGCATATCCCCTATCCGTGTACCAAGCGTGTCACGCTCACCAACGGGCTGCAGGTTGGCGCGCAGCTTGTGGGCATCCACCACGATGAGCTTCTGGACGGGACGGGCAAGGCCGGGCTGACGTTTATGTTCGACGCCGGCATTGCCGAACGCAACGCTACGGCTGAACCGCCAAGCGCCGGCTGGGCAGATTGCGAGCTGCGGGAATGGCTCAACGGCGACGGCCTTAAGCTGCTGCCCAACGAGTTGCGCGCACTCATCAAATCTGTCAAAAAGATCTCGAATAACGTGGGTGCCGCCAACAGCGCATCGTGTCTGAGCGAGTTGCCCGCAACCCTTTGGCTGCCCGCCATGGTCGAGCTGTGCAGTACGCAACCGCCCTATTCGTTTGCCAAGGACTATCACTACCTGGCAGACATCTACAACGGCGAGGGCAAGGAGTACCAGCTCTTCCGCGAGCTCAAGGTGAGCCCGTATTCCACGAACGAGACGATGGTCCGCCAGTGGAAGGGCAAGGACACCTGCTGGTGGGAGCGCACGGTGAGCCCCGACTCATCGGAGACCGAAGGCACGCTCTATTTGAATCGCGTGGGACACGACGGCGACGTCTTTACGTACGCAACGCCTGCGGAAAAGCCAAATAAGCGAACCTGTGTGATCCCTGGGTTCTGTATCTAGGCGGTGGGCGTCTTGCCGTGACGGGACCCCTCCCCGGCAATTGTCTCGATCTGTAACAGTTAGAACCCAAAAACCTGTCTAAATGTTACAGAACGAGACAAACCCCAGCCCCGCGAGACAACATCTCAATCTGTAACAGTAAGGGGTCAAAAACCTCTCTAGATGTTACAGATCGAGACATTTGAGTTGACCGCGGACGGTCTGTCTCGATCTGTAACAGTTATTCGACAAAATCGGGTCTAGTTGTTACAGATTGAGACATTAGACCGGCTGCGGCCCGCCGACCTGGTCATCAGCTCAACCAATAACGAAATGTCATACATTTCAATCTCCACTGGACACCCCCAGGGGGTATGGGTGTATAGTATCGGATGGTTAACATTTCCGACGCTACGTCACAGAAAGGAGAAGCCATGGCTCAAGATAAGTTCGACGTGGGCGGCATGACATGCGCCGCCTGCCAGGCTCATGTGGATTGCGCCGTGAGCAAACTCGACGGCGTCCAAAGCGTCGCGGTCAATCTGCTCGCCGGCTCTATGCTGGTGGACTACGACCCTGCGCAGGTCTCCCCCGACGACATCTGCACCGCTGTCGACCGCGCGGGCTACTCGGCCTCGCCCATCAGCACGGGCACCGACGCTGTCCAAAGCGGAAGTGCGCAAGCCAGGTCCGGCGCCGCCCGTATGGAGTCGCCCGCCAAAAAGCTGGAGGCCGCCGCCTCCGCCATGCGCACCCGCCTCATCGTCTCGATCGTCTTCCTCATCCCACTGTTCTACATAGGCATGGGGCACATGCTCGGTTGGCCACTGCCCGGCATTTTCACCGACCATACCCACAGCATGACGCTCGCTCTCACCGAGCTCGCCCTGCTCATCCCCATCGTCTACATCAACGACGCGTACTTTATCAACGGGTTTAAATCGCTCGCGCACGGCGCACCCACCATGGACGCCCTTATTGCCGTGGGCGCCACCGCCTCCATCGCCTGGTCGCTCTACGCCATGTTCATCATGGCCGACCAACTAGCCGCGGGTCAGGTCCACGAGGCCATGATGACGAGCATGGACAATCTGTATTTTGAAAGCGCCGGCACGATCTTGTCGCTCGTCACCGTGGGCAAATACCTCGAGACGCGCAGCAAGTCCAAAACCGGCGGCGCCATCGAGGCGCTCATTGACCTGGCGCCAAAGACCGCGACCGTCGTGGCCGAGGACGGTACCGAGGCCACCGTCGACGTCGATGCTATTCTGCCCGGCCAGGTGCTGCGCGTGCGCCCCGGCGAGTCCATCCCCGTCGATGGCGTGGTGCTCAAGGGCAGCTCGGCCGTGGACGAAAGTGCGCTGACCGGCGAATCCATTCCCGTGGAGAAGACCGCCGGCGACACTGTCAACGCGGCCACGGTCAACCGCACGGGCTCGTTTACCTTCCGCGCCACGCGTGTGGGTGCCGACACGTCGCTCGCCAAGATTATCCAGCTCGTCGAGGACGCCAACGCCACCAAGGCGCCCATCGCCCGCATGGCCGACAAGGTCGCCGGCGTGTTCGTGCCCGTGGTGTTTGTAATCTCTGCCGTAACTTTTGTGGCGTGGATGGTGCTGACCGGAAGCGTCAACGAAGCGCTCACCTCCGCCGTCGCCGTACTGGTGATCAGCTGCCCGTGCGCGCTGGGCCTGGCCACGCCCGTCGCCATTATGGTCGGCACCGGCAAGGGCGCCGAGATGGGCATTCTGTTCAAGAGCGCCGAGGCGCTGGAGAACCTGCGCAGCGTGGGCACCGTGGTGCTCGATAAGACGGGCACGGTCACCCGCGGCAAGCCTGCCGTGACCGATATCGTGGTAGCCACGCGCGCTGACGGCTCCCCCGCCATGAGCGAAAAGGCACTGCTCAAGTTGGCCGCCGCGTTGGAGCGCTCGAGCGAGCACCCGCTGGCCGAGGCGATTATGGCCGAGTGCGAGACACGCGGGATCGTCGCGCGCATGGTCGAGGACTTTACTGCCGTGCCCGGGCGAGGCGTTACGGCGCGCGAAGGGCAAAACGCCATTGCAGCCGGCAACGTACGCCTGATGGACGAGCTGGGCGTTACCGTGCCCGCGGGTCTTGCCGAGCAATTTGCCGCCGAGGGCAAGACGCCGCTGTTCTTTGCCAAGAACGGCGAGCTTGCCGGCACCATTGCCGTGGCTGACGAGGTCAAGGAGACGAGCGCCGGGGCCATCGCCGCACTGCGCTCGCTTGGCGTCGACGTGCGCATGCTCACTGGCGACAACCGCGTGACGGCCGAGGCCATCGCCCGCCGCGTGGGACTGACCAGCAAGCAGGTCATCGCCGACGTGCTTCCCGCCGACAAGGAGCGCCACGTGCGCGAGCTGCAGGATGCGGGCGGCAAGGTCGCCATGGTGGGCGACGGCATCAACGACTCCCCCGCCCTGGCGCGCGCCGACGTGGGCCTTGCTATCGGCACCGGCGCCGACATCGCCAAGGAAGGGGCAGACGTAGTGCTCATGCGCAGTGACCTCATGGATGTTGCCCGCGCCATCGAGCTTTCGCGTGCCACGATTCGCAACATCAAGCAGGACCTGTTCTGGGCGCTGTTCTACAACGGCATCGGTATTCCGCTCGCCGCGGGCGTGTTCTTCCCCCTCACCGGGTGGCAACTCTCGCCGATGTTCGGCGCCGCGGCCATGAGCCTGTCGAGCGTGTGCGTCGTAAGCAACGCACTGCGCCTGAAATCCTTTAAGCCTAAGACGGCGCGCTGAAGCACCCGACCTTGCCCCTCAAACCGTCGCTCGCGTACCCAAGTACGCTTCGCTCCTCTTTCGGGGCAATCTCGGGCACCTCAGCGCGCCTTTAAGATGACGCTGTTCACGACTAAACTGTCAGATAATCTCAATCGATAAGGAGTACACCCATGCGTTACACAATCAAGACTTCGGGCCTTATGTGCGGCCACTGCGACGCTACTGTCGAGACGGCACTGCTCAACGTTGCCGGCGTGACCGACGCCGACGCCGATCACGAGACCCAGACCGTCCAGGTGGAGTGCGCCGACACCGTGACCGCCGAGCAGCTCGCCGCCGCTGTCGAGGGCGCCGGAGAGAAGTTCCACGCCCTGTCCGTGACCGCCGCGTAGCAACTATCAGAGGCATTCGACCCCATCGACCAGAAACGAGGACCCGCCATGATGGCAGACCATAAATCGGTGACCCGCATGCTCAAGACGGCACGCGGTCAGATCGACGGCATCCTGCGGATGGTCGAGGAGAACCGCTACTGCGTCGATATTTCCACGCAGCTCATGGCGACGCAGGCGCTCATCGCACGCATCAACGCCGATGTGCTCAAGGCTCACATTGAGGGCTGCGTGACCTCGGCAATTGAATCGGGCGATGAGGAGCTCAAGGCCGCCAAGCTCGCCGAGATCGAACGCGTCGTCGACAAGCTCTCCAAGTAATTGGGGCATTGAGAACAAACTTCTTTGCGCCATCTTGGTGTTCCGGGGACAGGTATGTTTGCATCACATTGGTGCAGATTAACCTGTCCCCTTTGCTCTAAATCGGGTATAAAGGCGTGCAGCATATCGAATGAAAGGCAGTGTGCATGAATGACTTTATGAAGGGTCGCAACGGCGCCGATGAGCTCACCATCGTGATGGGTTTTATCGGCATCGTCATCGCAATGATCGGATCGATGGCCCGTATCCAGTGGCTCAGCTGGATCGCCATCGCCGTGATTGTGCTCGGCGTGCTGCGCGGCCTGTCCAAAAACATCGACGCGCGCCGCAAGGAGAACGATGCCTTTGTCACGGCGACCGCTAACGTCCCCGGCCTGGGCAAGTTCGTCGCCAGTTTGGGCGGCGGGACTGCAGCTGCCAATGCCTCGCGCGCGGCCGGCACCGGCAAGGAAGACTTTGAGCGCGCCAAGCGAACGGCCAAGAAAATGTGGAAGGGCCGCAAGACCACGGCGTACCTCAAGTGCCCTAACTGCGGTCAGATGCTGTCCGTCCCCAAGGGCAAGGGCAAAATCCGTGTCACCTGCCCTAAATGCCATGCCAAGATGGAGACCCGCTCCTAGGCATCGCGCCGTGGGGCAAATGAATCAGTAGTGTTTGTCCCAAAATCCGAAGCATTTATTCGATAAAAAAGCCGAGGCCTCGTGTTGAGACCTCGGCTTTTTGTATATGGCGGCAGCATTCGACGAGCCGGCTGTCCCCCGTAATACCAGCGTTTATGCTACACCGTCGCGGGCCAGCTCCTCGGCAAGCGCTTCGGCAGGCATGGTCATAATCGCGTCGAGCTCGGCGTCCACCTCGGGGATGTGCTTGACCTTCAGCTTGCGCACCAGGCCACCGCGGCACATCACGTGCATCGGGTCGCGCAGGGCCGCCAGGTCACCCAGAGGATTCTTGCGCGTCACCAGGATATCGGCGGCCTTACCGCACTCGATTGTGCCGGTCTCGCCGCCCAGCCCCAGCAGCTCGGCATTGACCTGCGGGGCCGTATGCAGCGCGAAGGCGTTACTCACGCCGACATACTTGGCAAAATAGGCCACCTCACGCCACATGTCGTACTGCGTCACGAACGGGCAGCTCGAGTCCGTGCCAAGGCCCACCTTAACGCCAGCTTCCAGTGCGGCACGGGCGCTCTCGATGATGCCTGAGCACACGATGTCGCCGTTCTTCTTTTGTGTATCGGTCGAATGAGTCTTCTCCGGATCGAGCAGTACAAACGGCAGCGCCGGGCTGATAGTGCAGGTCACACTCGGCGCGCGCCCCTCAAGCTGTGTACCCGCGGCGCCACGGTACAGCTCCAGGATCTCGGGCGTCAGCGGAGCGCCGTGCTCAATCGTGTCAACGCCGGCCTCAAGCGCGGCCTTCACGCCCTCGGTACTCTCAACATGAGCCATAACAGGAAGGCCCATATCGTGCGCCGCCTTGCACGCCGCCGCGGCAACCTCCACCGGCATACGCAGCACGCCCGGCTCGCCCACCTCGGTCGCATCGAATACACCGCCCGTTACGAACAGCTTAATGACGTCGGCACCGCGCGCATACAGGTCGCGCACCTGTTCGGCTGCCTCGGCGGAACTGTTTGCCACCTGGGCGAACAAGCCCGCACCATGGCCGCCCGGCACCGTTACGCCCGTTCCCGGCGCCACCAGGCGAGGACCTTGATACTTGCCGGCATCGATAGCATCGCGCACGGCCAGATCGGCAAACAGCGGGTCGCCCGCGCCGCGCACCGTGGTCACGCCACTTGCCAGTTGTTGTTGGGCGCTGCCCTTGAGTATATGGCGGACAATGGCGCGCCCCACGGGATTATCGAGCTTCTTCATCAGCGCGCCCGCATCGCCCGCCGAAACCGGCTTGCCCGAGCCGCACAGATGCACATGCATATTGATGAGGCCTGGCATGAGATACGCCCCTGCCAGGTCGATGACCTCGGCACCTGCAGGCGCCTGCGCCACAGCACTCGGCCCCATCCACGTGATGAGACCGCGCTCAACGGCCACAGCCATGTCGGGCTGCGGCTCCATATGTTCCGAACCATCCAAGACGGTCGTATTGATAAACAACGTGGAACGATCGGCAGACGCCATATCGAGCTCCTCCCTCACGATTAACTTGAACATTTGTCCATTATTACCTAGTCCCGCTGGATTGCTGCAGACGCATCGGCTAACGGAGGGAAGAGGGGATGGGGGACGGAATGCGCTGCAGTCCCACCCCAGCGACACCAGGGAAATGTCTCGATCTGTAACAGGTACAGGGTTATTGGGCCCCTTGATGTTACAGATCGAGACATTCGGTCGACGTTTCACCGGCTTGTCTCGATCTGTAACAGTTACGAGCTCAAACAACCTCTAAACGTTACAGATCGAAACAAAACCTCTCAGCGCCCATACCACTGGCGTCTCCACTCCTCAGCCAAATCGGGCCGTCGCGGAATACCCGCCAGCCTCATCTTCTCAACCAGCTTCCCCGGATTCTTGAGCTCATCAAACGTAAACCGAAGCACCTTATGCCCGAGCATTGTCAGATGGGACTCCCGTTGACGTTCTGCCACGAATGGGTCGACCGACTTCCGGCCCTCGCCGTTCTGCAAGGTGTACTTCCCCTTTCCGTCGAGCTCGCCGATGACACACGTCCCGTCCTCGAGCCGCCAAAA
>URRT01000089.1 GCA_900550355.1 uncultured Collinsella sp. | reverse complement strand
CCGCGGTCATGCGCGATCCCACCATGGCGGCAGCCAACATCGCCAGCGCCCAGAGCGACGCAATGCGCGCGGCAGCCGCCAACCCCAACGGCGCGATGGCAGGCTTTATGGGCATGGGCATGGCAGGTGGCATGGGCGGCATGAACGCCAGCCAGCTGTTCGCCGCCGGCCAGGCACAGCAGCAGGCCGCTCCGCAGCCGGCTCCGGCTCCCGCCCCCGCGGCCGGCGCATGGACCTGCAGCTGCGGCGCCACCAACACCGGCAAGTTCTGCTCCGAGTGCGGTAGTCCCGCACCCGCCCCGGCACCGGCCAAGTGGTTCTGCCCCAACTGCGGCAGCGAAAACGGCGGCAAGTTCTGCAGCAACTGCGGAACGCCCCGGCCCTAGCCCCTCTATCTGGTAATTGGCGGGGGATCCGCCACCCCCGCATTTGTTTCTATGGGTTTCGTTCGATAAAGGAGGACACCATGAAGACAACGTTCAAAAAGTCCGTACTCGCATTTCTGACATGCGTCCTGGCGCTCGCCTTTGCCCTGACGGGCTGCAGCGGCGGCGGCAAAGACCCCAAGGCCAACTTCGTCGGCAGCTGGCAGTACTCGGGTGGAACCTTGGATGGCGAAGAGCTCACCGATGAGTACATGGACATGCTCAAGGAGTGGGGCGTCAACTGCATCCTGATCCTCGATGAGGACGGCACGGGCACCCTCGACCTGTTCCTTGAGGTTGTCGACCTTAAGTGGGAGGCCAAGGACGCCACCACCGCAACCGTCACCGCCGAAGATGAATCGCACGATCTGAAGCTCAAGGACGACAAGCTCGTCCTGGAGGTGGACGGCGACAAGTTTATCTTCACCAAGTCCGACAAGGATCTGTCCGGTACGGTAAAGAAGGATCGCGAGAACGCCGAGAAGGAAGAGGAGATCGATGAGGCCGTCGAAGACGACGACGTTCAGAGCATCGAAATCTCCCCCGCCGTCACCGTCGCCGATGACGACCTGTGCACCATCACCATCACCGAGAAGTTCAAGGACGACTGGGGCGACATCGGCTTTGTCGTCAACATCACCAACAAGAGCGACAAGGACCTGACCTTCTACGCTCCTTCCGGCAAGACCAACGTCAACGGCACCATGAAGGAACCCTGGTTCTCGGCTCACCTGATGCCCGGCACCAACGCCACCGAGGAATTCACGTTCTCGAACGGCGAGCTTGACAGCCTTGACGACCTGGTCAACACGACCATCGGCATCGACGCCTATCTGACCGATTCCTACGAGGACGTCGCCTCTTACACCGCAACCATCGCGTAACGGCACGTAACATCAGCCGCGGATTGGCGGACACATCCGCGCACATGTCAAGCGGGGCCACAGGAGATAATCCTGCGGCCCCGCCGCTTTATGCCGATGCGTAACGAGCGTTAGCGCTCCATGTTGGGAACGATGCTGCCCTCCGTTACCGCGCGCACGGCCAGGCGCATGATGTTGTCGTAGCCGGTCTTGTTGAGAATCTCCGAGATGCGACGCTTGATGGTACCCTCACTCATAAACAGCTCGGCCGCGATCTCGCGGCGGCTCTTGCCCTCGCAGGCAAGGCGCAAAATCGACAGCTCGACATCGTCGAGTGCCGCCGTGCCCGAAAAAATGCTCTCGGGCGGCTTGGGAAACGTGCAATAGCCCGCCAGCGTAGAGCGCATCACGGCGAACAGCTCGTCGATACCGACGTTCTTGTACACAAAGCTATCGACGCCCGCCTCGCGAGCCTGATCGACAAAGGTGATCTCGGGCATGCCGGTCATGATAATGATGCGGCACTCGGGCAGTTGTTCTTTAATGCGCGCCGCCGCCACGATGCCGTTGGAATCATGCTCGGTGCATACGTCCATCAGTATCATGTCCGGACGCTCCTTGAGCGCGACACCCAAGGCCTCGGAAGCATCGGCAATGGCGGAAACAACGGTCATATCGGGCTGGTCGCCAACGGAGCGCGCCAGACTCTCGCGCAGGATGGCCTGGTCTTCGACTATAAGGACGCGGATCATGAGCTTCTCCTTTGGACCGTGGCGTTGGAGGCGAGCGGGATGGACACCGTAAGCGTGAAGGGTGGGGCGGTGTGGACTTCCAGGCTGCCGCCCAGATTCTGTGCGACATGCCTCATACCTGGGATACCCGTTCCCTCGCGATACGATACGGGCGCAGGCGCGCCGTCGTTAGAAACGGCCATCCGCGCAACAGTGCCGTCTTCCGACGTCTCCTGCCGCAGGCGCACATGGACCTGATGGGCCTGTGCATGCTTGGTGGCATTGGTCGAGGCCTCGCGGATAATCTGCAGAAAGGCTGCGGCGACACGCGCGTCGCTTGGCAGCTCGCCCTCCACATCGATCTGCACGCTCACCAGGCCAAAGGCATGGACGATATCGCCCAGTTGCTCTGCCGGTTCGGTGTCGCCCCCGCTGCGCAGATCGGCAGCGATTGAGCGCAGCAGCGGGTCGATCTGCTCGAGTGACTCGTCATCCAGGCGCCCCTCCTCCAGATAACGATGGAGGATGGACAGGCGCTGCCCGATCACGTCGTGCACGCGAGCGCGCATACGCAGATAGGCCGCATTGTCAGCAACTTTTTTGACTTCTTCGATCTGGGCTTGGAGCTCTTGGCCCGCAAGCTCAAGCAGGTGGTTGGCTTGCGCCAGGCGATCATGAGCATGCGCATACTCTGTTACATCCAGGCCGATAATGCGCTCAAAGAGGCGGCCCGAAACCATAACGTCATCGTGCACAAACAAGCGAATCTCGGCGGGAGAAACCTCGACCACCGCCCGCGCCTCACCAAAGCGGTCCAGATTAATCCGCACACGGTTCTGGCTGCTTTCGGGCATTTGCATGCTGAGTTTGCGCAGGTCGTTCCATGTACCGCTCATATCGCCTAGGTCGGTAGGCATATGAAGCTCCACCAGGTTTTTGCGCATGCAGCGGTTCATGAGCAGCGGACGGCCCCTCGGGTCTAGATACAGGATGCCCACGGGAATCACGTTGATGGTCTCGATCGTCGAGAACATGGTGATATCCTCCTGGCGGTTACGGACGTCCATCAAGAGCGCCGCAATGGAGCGGAACAGGAAAAACGCTCCCTCTGCGATAAGGACAACGGTCCACGCCGAGCCCATGGCAAGCACCGACGGTGTCACGGCGGCAATGAGCAGCAGCTCGGCCAGCATGACGGGACGACGATAGTGCACCATAAGCACCACGCCGTAGGCAAAGATTGCGGCATTGATCCACAGCGCTCCGCCCATTGCCCTGGCACAAACGTCAAGCGGCGCCACCAGATATGAACCAGACGACGCGAACAAGATGAGCGCCGAAATAACTAGGTGAAGCACAAGGCTCGCCTCGTAGGCACAAATCACCTTACGGTTATAGGACGAGCGGCGCGATGCGATGAGCGGAACGTGGATCGTCTGCAGGCACGCAGCCAGGGCAAAGACAATATCGAGTGCAACGATTTGGGGAAGAATGAGCGAAATCTGCATCGTCACTCACCCGCCCTCGGCATCAAGACGATCATGCGCAGCTGGCCGGGCTCGCCCTCAAGGCGGTATGCCACGTTGCGCCCTTGCAGAGCGCTTTCGAGCTCTTGCGCAGCGGGCGTCTGCGAAAGATCTGCATCATCGTTGGAAAAAAGCGTGGCGCGCAGCTCGACACTGCATCGGTCATGGTCGCCCAAGTGATACATAATCGCCGGATGGTCGGTGGTGTAGGCAAAAAACGCAAAGTCATACACGCAGTCGTACAGGGCGCTTACCGTACTGGCGTGCATCGGGCGCCGTATGGCGATAATCGAGGCGCAATCGATATCGATGGTGCGCAGGTCGCTTGCGAGCTCGTTGGCAATGAGCTGAATGCGGTCGCGATCAAAACCGCTCTCCCCATGCTGTGCCAACGTGAGCGACCCCTTGCGCTTGCAATAGGCGACGAGCATCTTTGCGCGCTGCAGCATGCGGTAACGCTCGTGCGAAGACGCCTCGTCGGTCAACGGCGGCAGCGAGCTCAGCAGGTCGTACATCCCTTCGAGCGCGCGGGCAATCGCCTGGTCCACGTCTTGGACCAGCAAGGTCTCGGCCTCTTGATCTGCCAAATGCGTCTTAAGGTCGTAGTCGGCGGCGAGCAGCTCGTTTTGACGCTGCAGCTCCATGCGACGATGTGCCAGCTCACGGTTAAGCTCGTTGAGCTCCGACACGTCTTGGGCAAGCAGGGCCGATCCGCCCAGCAGTGGAAAGGCACGGTACATCACATCGGGATCGGACGCCACGGCAAAGGCATGGGCGTGGCCGTGCTCCTGGGTCCGCAACTCCTCGCGCACGCCTACCGGCATTGGCTTTGACACCGGCGTGGCATAGACCTCCTGCAGGTCGCGCGTTAGAACTTTGAGGTCGAGCGGCAAGGTGTCGAAAATGCCGGCGATGTCGTGATACGACGGAATGACACCACAATCGAGACAGATTTCCATCGCCACCACGCACAGGACGCAATAGACGAGCGAAAAGTTGAGCCTCCATGCCCAGGGCACGCGCAACGCATACGAGATGGCAAAGAATGCGCCACCCAGCAGTACGAGCGCCGCCGTGCCCGAGAAACGCTGGATGCGAAAGGACGAGGACCGACCAACCAGGATAAAAAAGGTCACGAAGTTAAAGGCCGTCCACACTAAGACGGCGAAATAACCCCAGCCGTACGTGTAATCGTTGCTCCAGGTGTCGCTTGTACGGTCAAAGCGGAAGACCTGCTGGTGAAAATCGTTGGTGAGCACAAATCCGATAAGCAGGATGGCCACAATCCACAGCGCAGCGCAGTAGCGGCGACCAAGGCGGTGTTGCTCCAGGCCCGCAAGGCGCAGACCACACAACTGGTAGAGCAGTGGAATGAGCGTCATGGGCACGTAGTACAGGTACCACAGCACGGTGGCATAGAACGGCGTGAACGACTTGTACTTGAGAATGACTTCGATCATCCACAGGGCGCAGATGGTGGCGATGGCAACAAGGCGGCGGCGCAACACATAGTCCAAACAGCGCAGATAGACCGATACGCCCCAAATCGAAAATACAATTGCGGCGACAAGCAGCGGGAGAGAGCTCGAATGGACGAGCGCATCCACGACCTCTTCGGACACCTCGCTATAGGCGGGCACGGCGTTAGAAAGTTTGGGGTCGAAGGCGAACAGCGACGGCAAGACCGCCAAAAGCATGAGGAACAGCGCGGTGATGGCGCCGGCGATAGCAAAGACGCGGTGACGGTACACCTGATGTGTTATGCCAACCAGGAATCGCGGCATGGCGAAGAGCCTGCCGCCCCTGGGATCCGCCACGGGAGCGGATCGGGCGGCCGCGTGGCCGATATGTCGCTCGCGGGTACCCATAGTGCTTTTAGTGTACCGACAGATGGGTCGAAAAAGCGGGCCGCATGTCCCAAAATCCGCAGACGGCAAGGCGCCCGGCAAGCATTAACTGCTCGTAGGGCGCCTTGGTCAGGAGGCTACGGTTATCGGGAAAGCCTAGGCCAAATCTTCGCCGTTGGTGGCGATAACCTTCTTGTACCAGTCGAAGCTCTTCTTCTTGGAACGCTTGAGGGTGCCGTTGCCCGCATCGTCGCGATCCACATAGATAAAGCCATAGCGCTTGGACATCTCGCCCGTGCCGGCAGACACCAGGTCGATCGGGCCCCAGGTGGTGTAGCCCAGCAGGTCAACGCCGTCCTCGGTCACCGCATCGCGCATCGCGGCGATATGCTGGCGCAGGTAGTCGATACGGTAGTCGTCGTTGATGGAGCCATCCTCCTCGACAACATCCTTGGCGCCCAGGCCGTTCTCGACCACAAACAGCGGCTTCTGATAACGGTCGTACAGATCGTTGAGCGTAATACGGAAGCCCAGCGGATCGATGGCCCAGCCCCACTGGCTCTCCTGCAGGTAGGGGTTCTTGGCGCCGGCGAAGGCGTTGCCCTGGGCGCGCTCGACATCGGGGTTATCGGCACCGGCGGAGCAACGGGTGCTGTAATAGCTAAAGCTGATGAAGTCGACGGTGTTAGCGGCCAGGATCTCGCAGTCCTCGTCCGTCATGCCCACATCGATGCCCAGACGCTCGAGCTTCTTGACGGCATAGGTCGGGTAGTAGCCGCGACTCTGGACGTCGACGAAGAAGTAATTGTCCTGGTTGTCGAGCTGTGCCTGGCGCACATCGCCCGGACGGCAGCTGTAGGGGTAGTAGCTACCTGCGGCGAGCATGCAGCCGATCTTGATCTCGGGGTCGATCTCGTGGGCGATCTTGGTTGCCCAAGCGCTGGCGACAAGCTCGTTGTGAGCGGCAAGGTACTCGACGGCCTCCTTGTTCTCGCCCTCCTCAAAGACCAGACCGGCACCCATAAACGGCAGGTGCAGGATCATATTGATCTCGTTAAAGGTAAGCCAGTACTTCACCAGCCCCTTGTAGCGGGTAAAGATCGTAGTCGCGAGGTTCTTGTAGAAGTCGATGAGCTTGCGATTGCGCCAGCCGCCGTACTCCTTGATGAGGTGAATCGGGCAGTCGAAGTGCGTGATGGTCACGAGCGGCTCGATGCCGTGCGCCTGACACTCACGGAACACGTCCTCGTAGAAGGCCAAGCCGGCCTCGTTGGGCTCGGTCTCGTCACCGTTGGGGAAGATGCGGGTCCACGCCAGGCTCATACGGAAGGTCTTAAAGCCCATCTCGGCAAAGAGGGCGATGTCCTCCTTGTAGTGGTGATAGAAATCGATGCCGGTCTGCGCGGGATAGTAATAGCCGTCCTCGAAGTCGAGCATCTTGCGCTGGCCGGAGACCACCGCATAGCGCTCGGGGCCGTGCGGAGCCACGTCCACGTTGGCAAGGCCGCGGCCGTCCACGTTATAGGCGCCCTCGCACTGGTTGGCAGCCGTCGCGCCGCCCCACAGGAAGTCATTACGGAAAGCCATGCATCAATCCTTTCGCACGCTGTTGTCATAGGCTCAGTATCCCCGCAAATAGGGCCTCGCCCAACGACAGCGACGCAGGCCGACACTTCTTTTCGCACGCGGCGGCCCGGCAGCCGCCCACAGCTGACACTTTCTGATACCCGTTGCACGCCAAACCACCACAAAGGGACACCTTTGTGGTGGTTTGGGCCCGTTTTGTCTCGATCTGTAACAGCTAGGCCGTCAAAACCGGGCCTGGTGTTACAGATCGAGATCTTTCGGGCAGCCCCTGCAGTTTGTCTAAATCTGTAACAGGTAGAGACGATTTGGCCTGCTAGATGTTACAGATTGAGACGGAAGATTCTAGTCGCAGGCGATGTCGAGGTTCTTGCCGATGAGACCTACGTAGCCACCTTCGGCAGCCTTGGGGCTGTCAGCATGGCAGAGGACCCACTTGTCGGCCTTCCAATAGCAGTAGCTGTCACCGGTGGCAGGCATGTCGGCTGCGGCCTCGGGGCGCG
>URRT01000088.1 GCA_900550355.1 uncultured Collinsella sp. | reverse complement strand
TGGGGCGGGGTGGGGGAAGGGGTGGGGAAAGGTGTTGAAAAATGGGGCGGTTCCCCATATTATTGATGACGTCGACAGGCGGGGGGGTTCCCCGCGTACGTGCCATCTGAGTAACCGAGGGGAGGGCGCACATGGGAATGACTGGTGCATACGAGCGCAATCTCGATGCAAAAGGTCGTCTATCCCTGCCTGCACCCCTTCGCGAGGAGCTTGGAGAGCACGTTCGCGTGTTTAAAGCCCTGGATGTCGATGCTCTGTACGTGTTCTCTGCCGAGGCCTTCGATAAGTGGGTCGAAGGACTCTTCGCGGGTCGTGAGGGCCACGAGGGTTTTAACCCGCGTGACATTAACGACCAGAAGCTCATGAGGGCGATCAACAAGCGCACCACGTCGATGGACGTGGACAGCGCCGGTCGTATCGGTCTTTCCGAGTCTCTCCGCAAGCAGGCGAACCTCGACCGCGAGGTCACGGTTGTGGGCAACTACGACCACCTTGAGGTTTGGGATCGCGCCGCGGCCGATGAGGACGATGACGATGAGGCCCTGCTGGACCTCTTCTTCTCGTAAGGGCAAGGCACGGGTAACGGATGGAGCGTGGGATCTTGACACAAGAATATCGGCATGAACCTGTCATGCTCGGCGAAGTGCTTGAGTCGCTGCGGCTAAAGAGCGGCTCCGTTGTCTGCGATTGCACCCTTGGCGGTGCCGGCCATTCGGTAAAGATGGCCGCGCAGGTGGGGGAGACGGGCCTTTTGCTCGGCGTCGATCAGGACGACATGGCCCTCGAGGCCGCTGGCGCCCGTCTGGACCGCGAGGTTCCCGGCGTTCCGCACCAGCTGCTGAAGGGCAACTTCGGCGACTTGGACGAGCTGCTTTGCTCGGCCGAGGTGCCCGGGGTCGATGGCTTCCTGTTCGATTTGGGCGTTTCGTCACCGCAACTCGATATCCCTGGCAGGGGCTTTTCGTATAACGAGGACGCCCCATTGGACATGCGGATGGATCCGGGTAATAACACCTTAAACGCAGCTGAGGTCATCAACACCTATAACGAACACGACCTCGCCCGGATTCTACGCGTCTACGGCGAAGAGAAGTTCGCCTCGCAGATCGCGCGCGAGATCGTGCGCCGCCGCGAGCAAGAACCGATCGAAACCACCGGCCAATTTGTCGAGATCATCAAGGCGGGTATCCCGGCTGCCGCTCGTCGGCATGGCGGACACCCGGCCAAGAAAAGTTTCCAGGCCATTCGCATCGAGGTCAATCACGAGCTCGATGTGCTCGAACGAGGGCTTGATGCCGCCACCAGGTGGCTCAACCCGGGCGGACGTATCTGCGTCATCTCGTATCACTCGCTCGAGGACCGTATCGTAAAGAACCACTTTAAGGAGATGAGCCAGGGGTGCACGTGTCCGCCGGAGATTCCGGTGTGCGTGTGCGGCAACGTGCCGATACTCAAGGTCATCACCCGCAAACCCTTGGTTGCCCAGCCTGATGAGGTTGAGCGCAACCCTCGGGCGAGATCAGCCAAAATCCGCGTGGCGCAGCGTCTGTAGGCGCGACCGCGCGATATTGGACCTCCCGCTCGCACCATAAACGAAGCTTAAACACACTACCAACGTACTCGGGATGGGAGGCGGCATATCATGGGCTACAACACTTCAAGCGCAGCACTCGCCTATGATATGAACGCCATGCCCGCCTATCGTGAGACGCCGCAGGCCCCCGTTGCTCCCCGTGAGCAGCGCACGCCGCGCTTTGATGTCTACACGGGCGCGGGCCGTCAGGCAAACCAGGCGGTAAGCCCGGTTTTCATGAGCGTTCTTAAAACGTTTTGCATCATTGCGGCTATCTTCATGACGATCGGCGTCGCCCGCGTGGCGCTCGCCGGCGTTACGGCCCAGGTGCTCAACAGCAACGCCGAGCTTACCAACACGCTCGAAAAGGCGACCGATGAGAGCTCCGACCTGGAGGTCATGCATTCGGTCTATGGCGCCGACACGCGCATTCGCGACCTTGCGGGCGCTTATGGCATGGTGGAGCCCAGCGAGAGCGTTACACTTGACTTTTCGCAGGATGCAGCCGCGGGCGCCAACGCGACCGCGACCGCTCAGTAGCAAGACGGTAGCTGAGTATGACAAATGACTATCGCCGCGGTTCCGATGGGGGCCGCGGTTCTGGACGTCCCTCGTCGCGGGGACGTTCTGGTTATCAAGGAACGGGTCGGCAATCTTACAACGCCGGGCAGTCCCGTGGCAACGACCCGGCGTCGCGACTTCGCGGCTCGGGCGGCCCTCAAGTGCATAACAACAGGTCGCGCAAGAGTTCGTCGACCGAATGGCTCACAGGCGCGCCTCTGCCTCGCCGCAAAGCCGTCATGGGATTCATTGGGTTTGGCTTGGGCTTGGGCGTCTTTCGCCTTGCCGACTATCAAATTGTCGAAGCCGATAAACTGCGCGAGCGTGCCGATGCGCGCCGCCTGCTTGCGCAGACCTTCTATGCCAAACGCGGCACCATCTACGACCGCAACGGTAACGTGCTAGCGTCGTCGGTCGAATGTCGCAACATCGCCGTGAACCCGCAGCTTGTCGAGGATGTTGACAAGACGGTGTCGGCGCTGGTCAAGGCAACTGGGATCGATAAAAAGACCTGCCGCAAGCTCGTCGAGTCCGATGGCACCTGGGTGTATATCAAGCGCCAGGTGGACGAAGACGATGCTGCGGCGCTGGAGAAGAAGAACCTGCCCGGCGTGCTTTTTGAGCAGGCCATGAAGCGCGTATATCCATACGGCAATCTGGCATCGCAGGTGCTGGGTGTAGTGAATGTAGACAACGACGGCTTGACGGGTCTCGAGAAGCAATACAACAAGCTTCTGACCGGTACGAACGGTTCTCTTGTGCGCGAGCGCGCGAGGGACGGCAGCTATATCGCGGGCGGTGCCTATAAAAAGGTGGCTGCGGTCGACGGCGTTGATATCGTGACGACGCTCGACGTCAATATCCAGCGTGCGGCCGAGGATGCCCTGGCAGAGGCAGTTGAGAAGACTAAGGCCAAGAACGGCTCGGCGCTGGTCACCGATCCTACGACAGGCGAGATCTTGGCAGCCTGCTCGTATCCGACTTACGACCAGACCGATCTGGAAAACGCCAAGACCGAGGATATGAACTTGCGCCTGGTCACCGACGCCTACGAGCCCGGCTCGGTCTTTAAGACGCTCGTGGCGGGCGCCGGCTTCGACTTGGGCGTCGTGCGATCGAGTACGTCGTTTGAGGTGCCGGCGAGCATCAAGGTGGGTGACGATACCGTCACCGATGCCGACAAGCGCGACTATGCCATGACCATGGATGTGCGCGAGATGATGCGCCGTTCGTCCAACGTGGGCTTTGTCCTGGTGGGGCGCAAGATCGGTGCGGACGACTTTGCCGCCTATGTGGACAAGTGGGGCATAGGTCACAGCTCCGGTGTCGATTTTCCGGGCGAGAGCCTGGGCATCGTCAAGGAGCGTGACCAGTATGACGGCGCCACGCTGGGATCGATGAGCTTTGGACAGGCGCTGTCCGTCTCGCCGATTGAGATCGCACGTGCCGTGGGCGGCATCGCCAACGGCGGCGTGATGATGACCCCGCACTTCTATAAGTCCAGCAAAGGCGACGAGAAGGACTGGGGCGAAGGCGAGCGCGCGATTTCTGAGGACGCCGCATCCCAGGTGACATCGTGCATGCAGACGGTCGTGTCCGAGGGAACGGGCGTTGGCGGCGCGGTTGACGGCTATGACGTGGCGGGTAAGCCCGGTACGGCCGAACGAGCCGACGAGAACGGCGGCTACCTCAAGGAGAACTACATGTCGTCCTTTATGGGCTTTGCGCCGGCACAATCGCCCAAGGTGCTGTGCTATATCACGCTCGACGGAACGCCGAGCGGCTCAGATGCCGCTGCGGTGCCGTTCCAGTCCATTATGGCCAACGCGCTCGACGTGTTGGGTATCCCGCACACGAAGTAGGGGGTTACAATCTTTGGGGCGTGGTTTGTTGTCCCATATGAGGGGTGTTCACATGCCCTGCACCACGCATGCGCGGCGCTGGGATACAATACGCCGATAGCATTATTAGGTTTACAGGGGAGCTGCAATGATAGAGATCGCCGTCAACAACCTCGCGGCCGCAACAGGGGCCCGAACCGTGACGGGAGAAGCCGATCGGGTATGCCGCGGGTGCGTTATCGACTCGCGCCAGGTCGAGGAAGGGACGATTTTCGTCGCCTTTCCCGGTGAAAACGTCGACGGCAATGATTTTGCTTCCCGTGCCGTCCAGTCGGGCGCCGGCGCCGTCGTGATGACGCGTGAGCCCGAGGCCGAGCTGGTCTCGCTGGCGCAGGACAAGGGCTGTGCCATCTTGCTGACCGATGATCCCGAGGAGTTTCTGCTGCGTTTGGCGCACACGTACCGTCTGGAGCTTGGCTGCCTGGTCGTTGGTATTACCGGTTCTATCGGCAAGACGACGACCAAGGACGTGCTCGCCGCCGTGCTCGCCAAGCGCTATCGTGTCTGGGCCACCAAGGGCAATTTCAATAACCTGATCGGCATGCCGCTCACGGTGCTTTCCGCTCCGGCCGATACCGAGGTCCTGGTGCTCGAGATGGGCATGAACCATTTCCACGAGATCGAGCGCCTGTCCCAGTCCGCCAATCCCAACCTTGCCATCGTGAGCAAGATTGGTACCTCTCATATCGGCATTTTGGGTAGCCGCGAGAACATCGCCCGCGCTAAGGCCGAGATTGTCCAGGGTATGTGCGCCGCCGGCGACTTCTTGCCGCTGCTGGTTTTGGGCGGCGAGGACGACTTTACGCCGTTCATTCGCGATACGTTCGCCCAGCCTGCTGGTATCGACGTGATGCTGGCCGGCGTCTCGGACGATGATGAGGTCCGTGCCCGCGACGTTCGAGTTGATGACGAGGGCCGTCCGGTCTTTACGCTCGATTTTGGTCAGGGCGAGACAATCGATACCATGCTTGCCATCCCCGGCGTGCAGTCCGTCCCAAATGCCGTTAAGGCCGCCGCGGTTGCCTATCGCCTGGGCGTGACGCCCGAGCAGATCGATGCTGCCTTTAGGGGCCTCACGATTACCGGTCATCGCCAGGAGATCAAGCGCGCCAAGAGCGGTGCCCGCGTCATCGACGATTCCTATAACGCCAGCGCCGAATCCATGGCTGCTGGCCTCGATCTACTGTGCTCGCTTTCGTGCACGGGGTCTCGCATGGCGATCCTGGGCGAGATGGGCGAGATGGGCGATGAGGCTCCTCGCATGCATGAGCTCGTGGGCGCCTATGCCGCCGCCAAGAAGCTCGACATGCTGGCGTGCGTGGGTGGTGAGCTGGCCCAGCTTATGGCCGATGCCGCGCGCATGATGGGTATGGACGAGGACCGCATCCAGGTGTTCTCCGATTATCAGCAGGTGCTCGACCGCATGGGCGGCGCGCTTGAAAAACATGATGTTGTACTGGTCAAGGGTTCCCGCTTTGTTGAGCTCGACCGCTTTGTGGAAGGTGTGTGCTAGCCCATGTTCGGCAATCCCTCGTATCCAACGTATCAGGCTTTTTTGGGGCTTGGCATCGCCGCCGCCATTGCGCTGCTGCTCATGCCGTGGTGGATCAAGCTGCTCAAGGTCGAGGGTATCGGCCAGCAGGTTCGTGCCGACGGCCCCAAGCGTCATTTGGTTAAGCAGGGAACGCCCACCATGGGTGGCGTTGTCATCCTCGTCGCGATCTCGCTGACCTGCCTGCTGATGGGCAAGCTCACCACCGAGCTCGTGCTCGTGCTCCTCGCCACGCTGGCGACCGGCGTGCTGGGCCTGATCGACGACCTGACCTCCGTTACGCATGGTCGCTCGCTCGGTCTGACGCCCCATGCCAAGATGATCGGCCTAACCATTATCTGTGTCACCTTTACGGTACTTGCCGTTAACTGGTGCGGCGTCGCCCCCGAGATTCGTTTTCCCGGCGGCCTGACGATTGACCTCGGTGTTCTTTCGACTACTATCTGCGGCCTTTCGTTCCCGTGGCTCTACATTGTCTTTTGCTGGCTGATGATCGCCGGTCTTTCTAATGCCGTGAACCTGACTGATGGCCTTGACGGTCTTGCTGGCGGCACCTCCATGATTGCCATGCTCGCCATGGCTGCCATGGCGTTTTTGCACGGAGACGTGAACCTGTCCATCTTCTGCACCGCGTGTGCCGGTGCCTGCTTGGGCTTTCTGTGGTTCAACTGCTATCCGGCGAGCATCTTTATGGGCGATACCGGCTCGCTTGCCCTGGGCGCCGCGTTTGCCTGCACGTCCATCATGACCAACACCGAGGTCGTCTCCCTCATCATCGGCGGCCTGTTTATCGTTGAGACCCTGTCGGTCATGATTCAGGTTGTCTACTTCCACTTTACGCACAAGCGCGTCTTCCTTATGGCGCCCATCCATCATCATTTCGAAAAGAAGGGCTGGGCCGAGACCAAGGTCGTCATCCGTTTTTGGATTATCGCTGCGGCCTTTGGTGCCGTTGGCCTTGCTTTGTTCTTCCAGTTGGGATAGTGGTCTTTCATGCCTCTTGCTGATGTCTTTAGCCTGCTCGTTTTGGGTCAGGGCAAATCCGGTCTCGATGTCGCCCGCTGGGCGCTGGCACATCCCGAGCGCGTAAGCGCCGTTACCGTGTATGGCGGCGGCACCTCTGAGCCCAATGACGCCACGCGTGCGCTCGAGGCTGCTGGTGCGTCGTTTGTCTATGGGACCGAACAGGTCGAGGGTGCCTATGACGTATGCGTGACGTGCCCGGGCATCTCGGAGTTCTCGGGCTTCTTTAAGGCCGGGCGCGAGCATGCCGCTCAGATTATGGGTGAGCCCGAGTTTGCCTATCGCCTGTCGCCCGATAACTGGATTGCCATCACGGGTACCAACGGCAAGACGACCACCACGTCGTTGACTGATTATCTGCTCAAGGCTGCCGGTGAGGCCAGCGTAGCTGTCGGCAACATCGGCGAGCCGCCGGTCAACGAGATTGACGGCCGAGCCCACAACGAGTGGTTTGTGGCTGAGCTCTCGAGCTATCAGATTGCTACGACCACCGAGCTCCACCCCCGCGTGGCGGTGCTGCTCAACATCACTCCCGACCACTTGGGCTGGCATAAGAGCCATAAGAACTATGCGCTTGCCAAGATCAAACTGTTTGACAATATGGTCGATGACGATCTGGCGGTTGTCGACGTCGAAGACGCCGGCATTCACGAGTTCGATGAGTACATCTACACGCCGGGTCGTCGCATCTGCAAGGTTGCCTTTGACGAGCCTGAGGGCGAGGATGCCGCATTTGTACGCGATGGCAAGATGATCGTGCGCCTGAAGGGCGTCGAGACCCCGCTCATCGCTACATCCGAGCTCAAGATCTCGGGCCATCACAATGTTATCAATGCCCTGTGCGCTGCCACGGCTGCCCTGGCAGTCGGTGCCGATGTCGATGGTGGCTGGCGCGGGCTGGGCTTCGTTTCGTCCATAG
>URRT01000087.1 GCA_900550355.1 uncultured Collinsella sp. | reverse complement strand
CATCGACCTGCGCCGATGCCCCCAACATGGACACACATTTTGTCCTATAAGCCGACTGTGCCGGGGTGTGTAACATAAAAAACCGAGCCCTGCACATTAGTGACGCAGAACTCGGCGAACGGGTGAGCGGTCAAGGGTGGGTTTTAAGGCATGTCCCAAAACCTACTTGAGGAGGAAGTCGGGGAGGGGAATGGTGCGGGCCTCGCGATGCTCGGGATCGGCGATGTGGTCGGCAGGATAGCCACAGACGAGCATGTGATAGGGATAGACGCCCTCGGGCAGGTTGAACTGCTCCTGTGCCACCTCAGGCTTAAAATGGCATACCCAGCACGTTCCCAGGCCCTGCTCGGTGGCCTCCATCATCATCTGATCGCACACTATGGACGTATCGATTTCACTGGAATTCATCTGGTCATACGGGCGCACCCAAGCATCATCGGTAACGCTGCAAATAAGGAAGACAAGCGGAGCCCCAAAGATAGACCCATCACGAGCAAACCGAGGCTGACAAGCAGCAGCCTTCTCCAGAAGCTCGGGCGTATCCAACACCATCACACGAGAAGGATGATTATTACAAGCAGAAGGAGCAATCCGCCCAGCCTCAACAATGGCATCCACCACAGCCTGCTCAACAGCCCGATCCTCAAAAGAACGACAAGAATACCGACCACGAGCCAGATCCAAATAAGACATACAAGCCCTCCAACAATTAAAAATCAAACAAACCCAAAGTAACCCAAACAGTACCCAAAGCAGCAATCAGCCAAACGCTCATCAAGGGCCAAAGTGTCCGAACGGATACCAAAGGTCCCTTCAGCCAAACCCCCATTGCGCTAAACCTATCAGCCAAAGTTCCCAATGGTGGTACGTAAGGGAGCGGGCCCGACCACTAATACCTTTTGAACGACTCTGCTTGCAGCCGGAGTGAAAAAGGTATTAGTGGCCGGGCCCGCGACCGGTGGGATACGTACCCCCAATTAACTGTTCTTCATGACAATCGAATCCACAACATCGGCCACATTCTCACAGCAGTCAGCGCAGTACTCCAGGAAGGCGTATACGTCACGCCAGGCGATGACCTCGAGCGGGTCCTTGCCGTTAACGTGCAGGTTGCGCATGGCGTTGATATAGAGCTCGTCGGCTTCGGACTCGATGGTGTTGATCTGGATGACGAGTTCGCGCAGGGTCTTGGACTTGCGGTAGTTGGGCAGCTCGACCATCAGGTCTTTCATGGCGCGGCAGGCGTCAGTCACCTTGTGGGCGATGACGATGGCGTCGGGATGGATGCTCTGGATGTTGGTGAAGTAGACGCGCTGCACGACGCCCTCGATGCGGTCGAGCACGGTGTCGAGTGAGCAGCTCATCAGATCCAGATCCTCGCGCTCGAGCGGGGTGATAAAGGCGGTGAGCAAGGCGTCCTCAAGCTCATGGTGCTTCTTGTCGGCCGCATGCTCGATCGCGTGCATCTTGTTGAGCATATCGTGAATCTTTGCGGGATCGAAGTTCTCGAAAATCTTGGTGAGCAGCTCGGCGGCCTGGACGGCAAGGTCGGCGCAGGCGACGTAGTTGTCGAAGTAGAACGAATCGGGTTTCTTTGCCATGGGTGGGTCCTTTCGAGGCGAAGACGGGTGGGCGAGGTAATGCAGTCCGGATGGACGTTCGGTTTGACTAGAGGAACATCATGAACAGCTTGGCCATGACAAAGCTGATGAGTCCGCAGGCGGGGAAGGTGAAGAACCAGGTGAACATCATGTCTTTGACGACGCCGAAGTTGATGGCTGAGAGGCGCTTGACGGCACCGACGCCCATGATGGCGCAGGTCTTGATGTGTGTGGAGGACACGGGGATGCCGGTAAGGGTGGCAAGCAGCAGGTTTGCGGCGCCTGCGAGGTCGGCGGAAAAGCCCTGATACTTTTCGAGCTTGACCATGCTCTGGCCGACGGACTTGATGATGCGCTCGCCGCCCACGCTGGTGCCGATACCCATAGTGGCCGAGCACAGCAGCATAATCCAGATGGGGATGCCTGCATCGCCGACGCTCGTCTGGCCGCTGGCAAAGGCCACGCCTAAAAAGAGCACGCCGATGAACTTCTGTCCATCCTGCGCGCCGTGCATAAAGCTCATGGCCGCAGCGCTCGCGATCTGAGCGTATTTAAAGAAGACATTGGCACGTCGCCTGTTGGCGGCGGCGAAAAGAATCGAGACGAGCTTGCACAGGACCCAGCCCATGACAAAGCCCAGGCCGATGGAGAGCGCCAGACCGTAGATGACCTTCATCCACTCGTGGACGTTGACGCTGCTCGCACCGCCGAGGGCGATGGCGGCACCGGTCAGGCCGGCGATAAGGCTGTGGCTTTGCGAGGTGGGGATGCCAAAACGCGACGCTGTGGCGCCGTAGACGACGATGGAGAACAGCGCCGCGCATAGGCAGGCGAGCGCCATGGTGCTGTTTCCGCCAAAGTCGACGATATGTGAGATGGTGTTGGCGACGCTCGCGTTAAAGTGCGTCATGATGAGCACGCCGAGGAAGTTGAATGCGGCGCTCATGAGAATGGCGGCGCGGGCGGGCATGCAACGCGTAGTGACGCAGGTCGCGATGGCGTTGGGCGCGTCGGTCCATCCATTGACGAAGATGGCGCCCAACGCGAGGATCACGGTGACGGCAAGGACTGGGTTCGACACAATTTGGCCGAGGAAGGTTGAGAACGTTACGTCCATATATGGGCTTTCTCGAAGTTTGCAGACACGTTAAAAAACATGATAAATCGTATCACCTCCTGCGGGTCTCTTTACCGAGTTCTGATGGGAGAAGTGAACTTTTTGGCACTAAAATTGAATATTAGCCCTGTTGACCGCGGGTGTTCTTTTTGCTAACACGCCATGCGGACACGTGCGATTACTACGACACTCCAAAACCACAGTCTGTTCGCTTTACAACATGCAAACATGCGTTCGATAATAGGAGGCATGGAATATCGACAGACAGATGGCAAAACTCGGCGCGTGCACAAGCAGTATGTGGACGTCGTGGCTCGCATCCTCGCGGGCGGACAGGTCGTGCCGGTCACCGTCTGCTGGGTCGACGGTCGTTGCTTTACGATTGACGAGATTGTCTCGACCACTGGGTTTGGCCTGACGGTTCACGGCATCCGTACGGCAACCTATAAGGTGCGTTTTGGCGGGCACGCGACCGAGTTGTATCTGGAGGACCAGACGCGCGAACGACCAGATGGTTCGCAGGCCCATCTGATGCGTTGGTGGGTGTGGGCATTCGACCGTACGCTCGAGGGCGAGCGCCGTGGGTAAGGACGTACGGCATTCGGGTACAATGACAGGAATCTTGTCACCTGCTGCGCCGTCTTTCACGGCACTTTTTGAAAGGACGAACCTATGAACGATATCCAGGGCTATCAGAACGGCCCCGGCGCAAGCCGCGCCAAGGAGATGTCGCCGCGCGCGTACAACCTTGTCATGTCTGCCCTGATCTTTTTGGGCTTTTGCGCCATGGGCGTCGGTGCTTACTTTACGAGCACCATGTCGTTTGCGCGCATGATGATGAGCGGCGCCGCTTTGCCGCTGGTCTTTGGCTCATTTATTTTGACCATCGTCGGCATGGTCATGATGTCGGCCGCCGCCAGCAAGCAGTCCGTGGGCCTGTCCCTTGTGGGCTACGTAATCTTTGCGAGCACCTTTGGCCTGACCGCGTCGTTTGGCCTTGCCAACTACGACCTGCCCACCATCAACACTGCCTTTATCGCCACGGCCGCCATCACCTTTGTCTTTGGCGCCTTGGGCGTGACGTTCCCCAAGTTTTTCCAGCGCGTATATGGCATCGGTTTTGGCATTCTGCTCGCTACTATTCTGGTTGAGATCGTGCTGATGTTCATGGGCGTCTCACAGACCATCACCGACCTGATCGTGATCGTGGTGTTCGCCGGCTTTATTGGCTACGACACCTATGTTGCCACGACGGTGCCGCCTACGCTGCCCAACGCCGTGCTTATGGCCTCTAACCTGTTCGTGGATATTATCAACGTGTTCCTGCGCATTCTGAACATCCTCGGCCGTCGCGACTAGTGGCGAATTGCGGCGGTGCTTGCCGTGCGTGCAAATCGATGCGAAAGGCGGTCCTTCGGGGCCGTCTTTTTTGTACGCGGCGGGGTATCATGGATGGGAAAAGCCGATAGCGGCAGAGACCGAGAAAGGTGACCACTTATGGCAGACGTCGACAACAGGAACCGTAACCGCAGGTCCAACCGAGCGGGTCAGCCCAATCCCAAGCGCGAGGCCCGTGCCAAGGCCGCCGAGCGTCACGTGGCAACTGTGTCCGAAGCGTGCGCCAAGGATATCGAGCGTTCGCTTGCCGGTGTTCGCGAGTTTGACGGTATGCCTGCCGGCTTTGTCTCGGCGATGAAGGCCAAGGTTCAGAGTGCTGTGGCCACCGAAGAACAGGTTGCCGAGGACGTCGAGGGCGCGGAGGCTGCCGAGGTCGAGGCAGCGCTCGAGCCCGTCGAGGAGCCTGCCGAGGAAATCGCCGAAGCTGAGTCCGCGCCTGCTGAGGAGCCCGCTCCGGTTCTGCCCGAGGTCACCGTGCTCGATGCCTCCACCACGCAGGCCATCTTGGACAACGGTCGTGGCTATGCGCAGTTCTGCGACATGGCCGTGCTCGCCTTTGCCTCGTTCACCAATCCGGGCGGTGGCTATATTCAGGGTTATCTGGGCCAGGAGGCCACGCTGTGCGCCGATTCGTATCTGTACAACGTTCTCGATAAGCAGCGCAAATGGTACGGCGAGAACCGTCGCCGCAACATCAACTGCGAGCTTTACCGAAACCGTGCGCTGGTGGTGCCTGCGGTGCGCTTCGACCGCAACCACGTGCATGCATACGCCGACGTGATCGTGGCCGCCGCGCCCAACGTTAAGCGCGCCCGCCAGGAGTATCGCGTGAGTGACGATGCTCTGCTGGATGCCCTGCGCGACCGCATTCGCTTTGTGCTTGCCATCTGCGACGAGCTAGGTCGCGAGAAGCTCGTGCTGGGCGCTTGGGGCTGCGACAACAATGGCTTTGACGCAGAGGCCGTGGCCGAGCTCTTCCGCAAGGAGCTCGCGTCGGGCGACTTTAAGGTCAAGCGGGTCTTCTTTGCTGTGCCCTCTACGCGCTGGGACGAGGACTTCGCCAAGTTCGAGCACGTGCTGGCAAACTTCCCCGAGCGCAACGAGGAGTCCTATGCCCAGGTTGTCGCTCGCGCTGCGGCAGCTCGCGCCGCCGAGCAGATCCAAGCTGCTACCGAGGATGATGAGGACGAGGACGACTGGCGCAAGTACCTGTAATCGGTACGTGCTGACAGATGGGTCGAGCCGGCGGGAGAGGCTGCTTCCGTCGGTTTTTTACTGAGCGAGGGGCTTACGATGAAAAACGTTCTATGCTTTGGCGACAGCAACACCTATGGTTACGATCCGGCGGGCATGCGCGACGGCACCGCGGTGCGCTATGCGCAGGATGTGCGCTGGTGCGGCGTGGCCCAACGTGACTTAGGCGAGGGCTGGCATGTAATTGAAGAAGGCCTCAACGGCCGCACGACGGTACGCGACGACATGTGCCATCTGAACACCAATCTTAACGGCATCCGCGCACTGCCGATGCTGCTCGAGGCCCATAAGCCGCTGGATGCGATCGTTATTATGCTGGGAACCAACGATTGCAAGACGGTCTTTGGTGTGACGGCCTCCGATATTGCCCGTGGCACCATGGCGCTGATTCGCGCGGTGCGTGCATTTCCCTGGACCAATGCTGCACCCTGCCCGCGTATTCTGCTGATGGCACCTATCAAGATCAAGCCGCAAATCGCCGATGTATATATGACCGATTTTGACGAGCGTTCCGTCGAGGCCTCGGAGCATTTTGCTGAATACTATGCGCACGTAGCCGAGCAGTTTGGCTGCGACTTTTTGAATGCAGCGGAGTTTGCCGAGCCGGGCGATATCGACTATCTGCATATGATGCCCGAAAGCCATGAGAGCCTGGGTCACGCCGTGGCGGCCAAGCTCCAAGAGATGCTCGGTGAGTAGCGCGACCCCAAACTACCGCAAAGGTGTCTGTCCCCTTTGCGGTGGTTTGGGCTGCGAATCTTAATACTGCCACATGTGATTGACGGGGCCGGAACCTTTGCCCATATCAAAGCCGGCGGCCAGAGCGCCTGTCAGGTATGCCTTGCCGGCGTTGACGGCGTCGGCAAGATCCATGCCCTGAGCCAGCGCGCAGGCGATGGCGGACGAGAGCGTGCATCCGGTGCCGTGCGTGTTGTCGGTCTCGATGCGCTTGTGGCGGAACCACGTGGTGAGTGGATCTCCCAGATGGTTGCCCTCGTCATCGAGTGGCGCGGGTTCGGCCAGTACATCGTTGGCCTCGTTGACAAGATGCCCACCCTTAACGAGGGATGCACAACCAAAGCGGCGGGTGAGGAGCATGGCAGCATTTTGCTGCGTGCGCTCGGAGTCGACCTCATAGTCGAGCAGTGCCATGGCCTCGGGAATATTGGGCGTGATAACCGTCGCTAGCGGGAACAGGCGGCGGGTGAGCGCCTCGGCGGCATCTTCGGCAATCAGCCGCGCGCCCGAGGTGGCGACCATGACGGGGTCGACGACCACGTTCGTTGCGTTCCAGGCGCTCAAGCGGTCGGCGATGACTTCGATAATCTCGACAGAAGAAACCATGCCGATCTTGACGGCGCTGGGGCGGATATCGTCAAAAACGGCGTCAATTTGCGCGGCTACGATATCTGGCGAGATATCCTGCACGGCGGTAACGCCCAGGGTGTTTTGCGCTGTGATGGCGGTGATGGCCGTCTCGGCATACAGGCGGTGCGCCGTGATGGTCTTGATGTCGGCCTGAATGCCGGCGCCACCGCTGGAATCGGATCCCGCGATGGACAGGACGGCAGGTACCTTACTACGATCCATGTTCGCTCCCTTGTTCGGTCGGAATCAAATGGGTCTTTAAGCCAGCATTATAAAGATGCCCGGGCCGACTCTATGCCGAACCCGGGCGGGCGATGCAATCTCTACGCAAGTGTAAGTAAATGTTCACAAGTCAACAATTGACAGGCACCAGCTCGCCGCCAGAAGCGGCCGCGGCGACAGGGTTAGTCCTCCATGCCGAGGTCGATCGTGGTGCCCTCGAAGATCTTGTTGACGGTGCGGACGGCGCACATCTTGCCACACATGGTGCAAGTGCCCTCGGTGGCGGCGGGGGACTCCTCGTAGCGCTTCTTGCCCGTAACCGGGTCGAGCGCGCACTTCCACATGGCGTCCCAGTCGAGCTTGCGGCGTGCCTGGCCCATCTTGTCGTCCATGTCGCGGGCGTGGGGCACCTTTTTGGCGATGTCGGCGGCGTGTGCGGCAATCTTGGTGGCCATGAGGCCGTCGAGCACGTCCTGGGCGTTGGGCAGGCACAAGTGCTCGGCCGGCGTCACGTAGCACAGGAAGTCGGCGCCGGAGCTGGCGGAGATAGCGCCGCCGATGGCAGCCAGAATGGAGGAGTCGATCTCGGACTCATCCAGCATGCGGAACGTGCCGTCGACCCAGCCGAAGTAGGTGGTGAACCACAC
>URRT01000086.1 GCA_900550355.1 uncultured Collinsella sp. | reverse complement strand
ACTTCGAGCTCCTCAATCTGCACGGCATCGAGCGCAGAACTATCAAGTTGTGCCAGCTGCTGCTCAATGAGCCTCTTAATGAAGCGCTCAATTTCATCCTCATACGCGCCCGGGTCTGAGCTGTCGATCCGCACAAGCTCCTGCGCAAGCCGCCAGGCAAAATCCTCATCAACCATATGCAACCTCACAATCAGTTTGCTTTCCAAACCGATTGTAAGCCTCCTGAGAGATCCGCGACGTGGGCGTGGCAGTATTTACCGTTCGCAGGCCGAGCCAGCGCGTTTGCCGTCCGGGCGGGTTCACAAGCGACGCAGCGGGTACGTACCCTTCATGGACGACATGCTGTGCGACATATCTGCCTTTCGGTATCACCGGATACCTCCACAGGTCTTGGCAATAATGCCGGACCTGCCCGATTCTGCGGACGATCCGCGCAGGGAGCACCTATGTGAGCATCCGCTCGTCACGCATTTCCTGGGCACCCCGTTACACGTGTTGGCGCAGGGCAGCTGCGGACGTAAGGGCGATCGCATTGTCAGGCATGTTTGGAACGGGGAGAGGCCGTTTGATTCCGTGCGGCAGACGGAGTTTGGCCTCGATGTTGCGTCCCCACTCTTTACCCTGCTGACCCTGGCTTCCTCGGTCTCAAACGAGCGTCTAATCATGTGCATGTATGAGATGTGCGGCACCTTTGCCGTGTGCAAGATTGCGCCTCAGGTAAAGTCGGCACTTGAGCAGGCATACGGGGGCCGGTGGGGTGACGCACGGTCGGGCTGGGAAAACGTAAAGGATGTCTCGGGGAATCCAACGGACTTGTGGAAACGACCTCCCTTGATCGAGCTCTCTGAGCTTACAGAGTTCGTCGATAAGGTCCGGGGGCTCCGCGGCGCTAAATCGTTCATACGAGCCGCGAAATGCATTACGGGGGTGGCAGCATCGCCGCTCGAGGTCCAGGCTTCGATGCTGTTTGGCCTTACGAGGTTGCGCGGCGGCGAAGGGCTGAGCCTTACCAATAACGTTGAGATTCGTATGACGCGCAGCGCCCGCCTGATTTCGGGGCTTGATAGGCGCTATGCCGATATCCTGCTGGCAAATAAGGACGGCAGCCGAGAGTGTCTGGTTGAATGCCAGGGTAAAGCCATTCACGGATCCATTGAATCCAAGATTTCGGACTCCGATCGAACGACGGCGCTGCAAGCGATGGGATATCCCGTCATTCTGATGACCTATGGTCAGCTGGCCGACTCCGATGCCTTCCGCGTGGTGATGGAGCTCATCATGTCCTATCTCGATGTGCCGCTGAAAGACAAGACGCCGCGACAGCAGGAGCTCGAACGGCGGCTTCGTGAGGAGATTTTTATCGATTGGGCAGGAATGTAGCCGCGCGGGTGGAAAACGGTCGCGCGGACTAGAGTTTTGGTCACAAAAAGACTTATATTTCGCCTTGGAGGGGCCTTAAAAATGCTATCTAGAATAAGTTGTTTCGGAAAATGGACAGTCAACTTACATTCGGCACATAGAGATCGATTTTTACCTACTAAAGTCCCTGATAAAGCTGTTTATCAAAGCGGGTGTGCTTAGCGACTTGAGCCTCACTATCGATTATCTGAAAAAACTTGTTATGGGTATCATTTTAAAGTCGTCCGGAGCAACAAAATCGGCCCCCGTTTCGTGAAAACGGGGGCCGAATGGGCTTCGTGGTCTGTCTGGCAGGATTGGCGCCGGCGCTATTTAATCACGCGCACACGATACATCGACGGAATATGCTTGAGTGCCTCGATCGTGCTGCCGTCCAGGTGCTCATCGGTGTCGAACATGGTGTAGGCGTTCTCGCCAGCGGACTCGTTGGTCATGCGCTGCACGTTGGCGTTGTCCTTGGCGAGAATGGCCGTGATCTGGCCGATCATGTTGGGCACGTTGGCATGCAGGCAGGCAATGCGGCTTGCGGCGCGCGCCTTGCCCATGCTGCAGGCGGGGTAGTTGACGCTGTGCGCGATGTTGCCGTTTTCCAGGTAATCCTTGAGCTCGCTGATGGCCATGTCGGCGCAGTTGGCCTCGGCCTCGCCGGTGCCGGCGCCCGAATGCGTGGTGATAAACGTGTTGGGCATCTTGACGGTCTTGGGCGTGGCAAAGTCGCAGCTAAACCAGCTGAGCTTGCCCTCGCGCAGGGCAGCGTCGACGGCGTCCTCGTCAATGATGGTTTCGCGCGCGTAGTTGATGAGCACGGCGTCGGGCGCCAGCAGGTCGATCTGCTCGGTGCTGATCATGCCGATGGTATCGGCCTTGCTGGGCACGTGCACGGTGAGGTAGTCGCAGCCGCGGCAGAGGTCCTCGAGCGTGCCCACGCGCTGCACCTCGCGACTCAGCACCCATGCGTGCTCGACGGAAATGAACGGGTCGTAGCCGTAGACGTCCATGCCCAGATCGACACAGGCGTTGGCGACCTTGGAGCCCACGTTGCCCAGGCCGATGACGCCGATGCGCTTGCCCTTGAGCTCGCGGCCCACAAAGGCCTTCTTGGCCTTTTCGGCATCGACCTGAATCTCGGGGTCGTCGGCGTTGTCACGCACCCAGTTCATCGATTGCACCACGCCGCGGCTCGAGAGCACCAACATGCCCAGGACGAGCTCCTTGACGGCGTTGCTGTTGGCGCCGGGGGAGTTAAAGACGACGACGCCCTTCTTGGCGTACTCCTCGACGGGGATGTTGTTGACGCCGGCGCCGCAGCGGGCGATGGCGCGGATGCCCTCGGGCAGCTCGTAGCCGTGCAGGTCGGTGGAGCGCATCAGAATGGCGTCGGCCTCCTCGGCGGTGCCCACAAACTCGTAGCCCTCGCCAAATTCGACTTTGCCGTCCTTGGTAATGTCGTCGATGGTTTTAATCTTGCGCATGAAAAACTCCTTAGCGGATTTGTTTATAACAAGTGGTTTGAAGTGGCTGGTCGGCCCGCGTGTTGCGGGCTAGTTAGATCGCGGGCTCAAACTATGCTGCGCTTCGAAGTCCTTCACGTACGTGGCCAGCGCCTGCACGTCCTCCATGGTGACGGCGTTGTACACGCTGGCGCGCATTCCGCCGACGAGGCGATGGCCCTTGACGTTTTGGATCTGGTGCTCTGCCGCGCCCGCAACAAAGGCCGCGTCGAGTTCGGCGTCGCCGGTACGGAACGTGACGTTGGCGATGGAGCGGCTGTTGGCCTGCGCGGTGCCATGGAACAGCTCGCTGTGCTCGAGCAGGTCGTAGAGCAGGTTGGCCTTGGCCCAGTTGCGCTCGGCCATGGCGGCAAGTCCGCCGGTCTGCTCAACCCAACGGAACACCTTGCCGCACACGTAGATGCCAAAGGTGTTGGGCGTGTTGAGCATGGAGCCCTTGGCGGCCTGGGTCTTAAGGTTCATGTACTGCGGCGTCTGCGCAAAGGCCGGGCCGTCGGCGATCAGGTCGTCGCGCACGATGACCACGGTCACGCCAGCGGCGCCGGCGTTTTTCTGAGCGCCGGCGTAGATGAGTCCGTAGCGCTCGACGTCGAGTGGCTGCGACAAAAAGCAGCTCGAAACATCGGCGACCAGCGGCACATCGCCGCAGTTAGGCAGCTCGCGGTACATGGTGCCAAAGATGGTGTTGTTCTGGCAGATGTAGACGTAGTCGAGCCCGTCGCCCGCAGCCTCGGCGGCAATACGCGCGTTGATGTCGGCCATGTCGGGGATGCGGTCGAAGTTGGTGTCTTCGGAGCTCGCGAGCAGCACGGCCTCGCCGTACTTGGCGGCCTCCTTGTACGCCTTGTTGGCAAAGTTGCCGGTCACGATGTAGCCGGCGCGCCCGCGGCGCATGAGGTTCATGGGGATGCCCGCAAACTGCAGCGTGGCGCCGCCCTGCAAAAACAGGACACGGTAATTGTCGGGGATGCTCAGCAGGCGGCGTAGGGTTGCCTCGGCGTCGTCGATGATCTGCTGGTACATGCTAGATCGATGGCTCATCTCGAGCACGGACATGCCGCAACCGCGGTAGTCCATCATCTCGTCGGCGATCTCGGCGAGCACGCTTGTGGGCAGTGCGGCCGGGCCAGCTGAGAAGTTGTGCACACGTGCCATCTTCTAGTTCCCCCTCGTAGTCGTTTGAACGTTCGGGATACTTTAGCACAGTGGAGCGCTAGGCGCGACCGCATCACGGTAAAACTCGAGTGCGCCGCTATGATTTACAGGATGGTTACATGGGGGAGGGCGGTCGCAAGGTCTATATCGCCGGGATATACCGTGACAGGTACTCTTTGAGCGCGGGGTCGCACACATAGAGATACGTTCCTAACATGCCGCGCGTCATGAGGACGTAGTAGGCGTTGACGATGATCTTTTGCAGATCATCGTCGCTTGCCTTTTTCTTGGCAACGGCATCTTTGAAGTTTGCCCTGTTAACGTTGACTGCATCTTTGTTCGAATCGTAGTAAATGTCGGGACCCAGAATTACGAATCCGTAGTTGAGGTCGTAGCCTTGTACCGTATGAATGCATCCGACTTCGTTGACGGCGTTGGCGGAGTTAACCCAATCCTTCTGGGTTGAGTTCCAGCGTTTGGGAATGCCCTCGATGACGATATCGAACGCATCTTTGTTATTCTTCGTTTCCCACTTCCACGCAAAGCCTGCCATCATGCGGGATAGACCAACTTCTTCTTCCTTGGTTTGCTGCAGAGAGCAGAAGTCCTCAAATCGGTCGACGATTCCAAACTGGTATCTGGGGATATCGCTGTCCGGATCCCCGGCTCGCGAATCGTAAGGCTCCTATGAAAAGAGTGCTTTGAACTTCATGCCGGCATGCATGTACGCTTTGTTATCAAGCAGGTCGTAGACAAAATCGAGGTACTCATCGCCGCCACGCACGCGCATTTGGGTACTCAAGTTGAATTCTTCGGTCTCGATGCCGGCTTCTTCGAGTTGGTTGAGTCGCTGCTCAAGGCCATCTCGGTTGAGTCCCGATGCGCGGACTTGCTGTTTGGGGTCAAAGAACAGGTACGCCTTGTCGCAGCATTTGAAAATCCAATCCACCTGGCTGCTCGTGCGCGGCAAGCTGAGTCGTTCACATGTGTTGTAGAAAGCTCCGATGCCGGCGCCGGCGGATAAGTAGTTTCCCAGTCGGTGCGCCTCGTCGACAAGCAAGACGTCATACCGATCGTTTTTTGTGACGTCGTTGGGGCTCAGGATATCGCCGGGCTTTAACCCGGGGAGGAAGTGCGTGAGTTTTTTGAGCGTCTTGCTCAGAGACTCCATGGGCGTCACGAAGCCGACCCGCAGACCGGAAAGGTTCGGCTCATTTTTGATTTTGAACATGAGACTGATGGCGAGGATTGTTTTGCCTGTTCCCGGCGCGCCGTTCACGACGGTTACGCGCTCTTTCTTGGGACCGCCGTGTTTAATGTCTTCATGCTCTTGCTCGAGCCGCCTGTAAATCGCCTCAATCGTTTCGTATTGATCGGGCGTGAGCGTTTTGAAGGGCGAGAATTTGAACAGGTCGGTATTCTCGAGCTCTTCGATGGGGTGGATCGCATAGTTCTCTTCGCGAAGCTTTGTCCAGAGGTCTCTGAACTTCTGGCGATACTGAGGTCGCTCAAAATAATCGAACTGGGCATAGCCATTGTTGGCGTTGGTTACCTGGTATTTTTCGTCAGCGCAGAACAGCTCGATAAGTCGATTCTCAAACTCAAATGTTGCTGACTGATTGAAGGTTGGATTGTCAATCAGGAGGGTCCGGTCGAAGTCTTTGTCCACGTTTGCGGCGTGTTGCTTCATGCGGCGTCGATAATTGGTCGTTTGACCGATGTACGCCGTTTTGTTTTTACTGTTGGTCAGAATATAGAGAACGGGCCAACTCTCGTCATGGTGGAATCCGGGCTTTGGCGTGCCAAAGTCCTGCAGCGATTCGCTTGCCTCGAAGGGTTGGGGGAGGGGAAGCGTGTATTGTCGAAGGGCGAACTCATTACTCATGGTGGGCCGCCTTTCTGTATTCGCTGGAGCTGGTGTCGACGGGATAGCGCTCGCCGTTGCGTTTGAGTTTGGACGAGAGCGCCTTTGGGAGGTCGATTCCGTTTAGATCGGCGAAACGTAGGAGAAAGAGGAGCGTGTCGGCAACTTCGTCTTCGATGGCTTGGCGCTGATCAGGGCTATCGAACATTTCTGCAATGCGCTTGTCGCTCATAAAGCGGAAAAGCTGAAGGAGTTCGGAGGACTCTGTCGCTATGCCGATGGCAAGTTCCTTTGGAGTGTGATATTTGCGCCAATCGCGCGCATCACAAAAATCTCTGACTTGTTCTGTCATGGCAGTGAGCTTGTCCATCATCCGTAACCTCCCTGATGTTCATTATTTTATTATGGCCGTATCTGGAGTTTATTGCACATCAGTTGGGACGTGCGGTTTGTCCGGCCGCGATTGCCCGGTAGGAGGATTCACCGTGAAGATTGAAGTTGATGTAGACCAGCTGCGCGAGGGCTTGCTCGACTACGCGGGGAGCGCGGCTGGCGTGGGCTTTCCCGCTGCCATGCTCGACGTGATGGATATCGAGGACGAGTCGCCCCAAGAGCTCCTAGCCCGAGCCGAACGCGAAGGCCTCGACCTCCGCGACTTTGCTGTGGGTGACAGCTAGTAGCTGAAGAGGGACGGGCTGCTAGGAAGCTAGCGTGGCGATGACGGCTTCGTCGCCGGCGTATATTAGGGTGTTGCCATCGGGGATGATGGTTTGGCCGTCGCGCTTGAGCATCACCACGATAAACGGGTGCTTGCCCTGCGGCACGTCGCGCAGGCGCTGACCGGCCAGGCGACCGTGGGGCGTCACGGTGACCTCGCGCAGCGTAACCTCGGCACGCTCTTCGAACGTTGGGGCTGCCATCACCAGAAGGTCGCCTTCCTCGATGACGGTATCGCCGTTGGGCAGTACCGGGTGTGCCCCGTCGTGCAGCACCAAGACCACGAGCATGTCCGTCGCGCTGCCAATATCGGCGAGCGCCCGGCAAACGGATGGCCAGCGCCCACCTTGAGCTTTACAAACGACATGCCGTCCTCGTCGTGGTAGTCGTTAAAGGTGCGGCGCACGTCGCCGGCCGCATCGATCATATCGAGTTTCTTCGCCACCGCCGGCAGTAGCGAACCCTGCACCACAATGCTCGATACGGCAATCACAAACACCAGGTCAAATAGGTCGTGTCCGCCGGGAACGCCGGCCACCACAGCAAAGAGGCTAAAGACGACCGAAGCCGCGCCGCGCAAGCCCGCCCAGCTTACGAGCGCAACCTGGCGAGGGCTCGTCTTAAAGGGCGCCAGCAGCAGACCGACGGCGATGGGGCGGCTCGCAAAGAGCATAAACGCCATGAGCGCCAGGCCGGGTAGCAGCATTTGCGGCAGGCGCGCGGGCGTGACGAGCAGGCCGAGCAAGAAGAAGATCGTCATCTCGGCCATCTCGGTAAGGGTGTCAAAGAAGTGCGCCATCTCGACCTTGCCGGTGATGTCGCTCGCGCCCAGCACAATGCCTGCCAGGTATACGGCCAAAAAGCCGTTGCCGCCCAGGTAGCTCGGCAGTGCGTAGGCGACGATCGCCACGGCGAACAAAAAGATAGTCTGCGCGCCCTCGGCCGTTGCGTGTGCGCG
>URRT01000085.1 GCA_900550355.1 uncultured Collinsella sp. | reverse complement strand
CCGCGCAACCGGGGCGCCGCCGGTGTAGCGGGCGAGCGCCACGGCGGCATCGCGGGCGGCGTCTACCGTGTCGGTGGTATCGACACCGCGCACGCGGCTCAGATCGGCCGCCTCGCCCTCAAGACCCCACAGCCCGGCGAGTGCGATGATCTCGGAGGCGTTGCCACGCACGATGGCGGGCTTGTACTGCTTGAGTTCGTTTACCAGCTGGGTGCGCAGGCTACCGATACCCAGGCCCACCGGATCGAGCACCCAGGGCTTGCCGGCGTCGTGTGCCGCCTTGGCCGCGCGGGGAATCGTCTGTTCGTAGATGGGGAAGAGCGTGCCCATATTGAGGTAGATGGCGCCGCCGCCGGCAACGAGCGCCTCGCCCTCGTCGGGCAGATAGACCATGGCGGCCGATCCGCCCACGGCGAGCTGCGCGTTGGCGACAAAGTCGATCGTCACCGTGTTGGTGATGGAGCCGGCCATCGGATTGGTGGCACGAATCTCCTCCACGGCTTTGACCACATTTTGCTTAAGCTGTTCCGAATCAATCACTGCACATGCCTCCTTGGCATAGAAAAGGGGCGCTGTGCATAGACAGCGCCCCTGTAAAGGCGGCATGCTCCCTACGCCAGCATTAACTGACAGGTTCAAAGGATTGGGCCCATTGCCCTCTCAGCCTTGTGGTTTGCACCGCCGGCACTCCCGCATCGAATCTGTTGTTCCCTATACTAGCGCACCTGCCAAAAAGGGACAGGTTTATTTTGGCAGGTAACAACTGGGACTTTGCGTTTTCCCAGATGAAACCTGCCGAAATAAACCTGTCCCTTTTTGGCAGGTCGGTACAATAGATGGGATTAAGAATGACCGAGGGGACCTTATGATCAAACTTGTGCTGACCGATATGGACGATACACTGATTCCAGCCGGGCATGACGGCGCCAGCGACTACGCCATTGAGGGTATTCATGCCATGCAGGCGGCGGGTTTGCACTTTGGGCCGGTTTCGGGTCGTCAGCCGTCCGCGATGGGCTGGATGTTCAAAAACCGTTCCGAGTGTTATTCGACCGGTGCGTTCTGTAACGGCCAGGTGATGTTTGTCGACGGCGAAGTAGTCGCCTCGCGCGCAATCGATAACGATGCTCTGATGCGCTTAGCCGATTATTTTGAACAGGAGACCGACGATACGTATTTGAAGGTCTACCGTCTGGGTGATGACTTTTGGAATAACGATGCCTATTGCGTGACAAGCGATCCCGAGCGTGTGCGTCGCGCCATGAAGTCAGGCGGCAACGCGTGGCTCAAGGGCGAAGAGGCTCCCTGTCGTCCTGTCGTTGACGATGCCCCGGTATACAAGGCGAATATCTGGAGTGCCCGTTCGCGCGAGGAGCTCGCCGAGCTGCGCGAGCGCGTTGCCGCTGAGGTGCCGGAACTCTCGCTTGTGTTCCCCAACAACCGTGTGCGCCTGTTTGACATCCTTCCGGCCGGTTGGGACAAGGGCTGCGCTGCGCTGGAGCTGGCGCGCACTTTGGGCCTGACGCCCGACGAGGTGGCCGTATTTGGCGATTCCGATAACGACCTGCCCATGATCGATGCCGTTCCCAACTCCGTTGCAGTCGCCAATGCCAACGAGGCCGTCACGGCTGCCGCGCGCTGGCATATTGGTGCTGTGGCAGATGATGCGGTCGCCGGGGCTCTGCATCAGATTGCCGCCTGCGCCGCGACGGGGGAGATGCCGCCGTTTATGCGTCAGATGGATGCGGCGGGCCTTGGCATCACGAACAGCTAAGGAGACAGCCATGAAGCTCCAGCAGCTCAGATATGTCGTCAAAGTTGCCGAATGCGGCAGCATTACCGAGGCCTCGCGCCGGCTCTTTGTGTCGCAGCCTTCGATTACCGCATCGATTCGCGATCTTGAAAACGAGATGGGCGTGCACATCTTTGAGCGCACCAACAAGGGCGTCGTTGTGTCCGAGGAAGGCGAGACCTTCTTGGGCTACGCGCGCCAGGTACTCGACCAGGCCGACCTGCTCGAGGGCAAGTACAAGGGCGCGTCCGAGCAGGTGCCGCACTTTAGTGTGAGCTGCCAGCATTATTCCTTTGCCGTTAATGCGTTTGTCGATGTGATCCGCGAGTTCGATGCCGCGCGTTACGACTTCACCCTGCGCGAGGAGCAGACTCACGAGATTATCGAGGATGTCGCGCACATGAAAAGTGAGCTCGGCATCCTGTATCTGTCGGAGCACAACCGCGAGGTTATCGAGCGCATGCTCGCCGCCAACGAGCTCGTATTCGAGGGGCTCTTCTGCGCCGCGCCGCATGTCTTTGTATGCGCCGACCATCCGCTGGCTGGCCGCTCCAGCGTGACGCTCGAGGACTTGGAAGACTACCCGTTTTTGTCCTACGAGCAGGGCAGTTATAACTCGTTCTACTATTCCGAGGAGCTGACCTCGACCTTTGAGCGTCGCAAAAATATCCGCGTGCGCGACCGTGCGACGTTGTTCAATTTGGCCATGGGCCTCAACGGCTACACGGTATGCTCGGGCGTGATCAGCCACGAGCTCAACGGCCCCGGCATTATCTCGATTCCGCTCGACGTGGACGAGTACATGGAGATTGGCATCATCACGCGCAAGAACACGACGCTCACGCGCTACGGTCGGGCCTATATCGACGCGATTCGTCAGCATATCTAGGCTGCTGTGCTCCGCACGGTTCAAGTCTCTTTATGACAGTCCAGACTGATATAGGAAGCATCTATATCAAACTGTTATAAACGTATATTTTACGATGACCATATGAGCGCTCATACTCTGTCCCAGTAAAGCAACCAATGCAAAGGGAGATATCTATGAGCACTTCGATTCAACCGAACGCGCCGTTTCGCGCCGATATCGTCGGCAGTTTTCTTCGTCCGCAGGCTGTAAAGGATGCCCGTGCCGCCTATGTCGCGGGTAAACTCGACGCTTCCGGCCTTAAGGCCGTCGAGGACGAGGCCATCCGCGACTTAGTGGCCAAGCAGAAGGCTGCCGGCCTGCAGGTGATTACCGATGGCGAGTTCCGCCGCAGCTACTGGCACCTCGATTTTATGTGGGGACTCAACGGCATTGAGCGCCGCGCCTCGCGCACGGGCTACATGTTTCACGATGAGGAGACTACTGCCGACACCGCCGTGGTAACCGGTCCCATTAGCGGCGAGGACCAACCGTTCGTCGAGCACTTCAAATTTGTCAAGTCGCTCGAGGGTGAGGGCCAGATCGCGCGCCAGACCATTCCGGCGCCGATCCAGACGTTCTCCGAAGTCACACTCGACCGCTGTGATGGCCAGCAGGAGAGCCTGCGTGCCGTCTATAAGACCGACGAAGAGCTCGCCGATGCCATTGCCGAAGCATACCGCGCCGTGATTGCCGACCTGTATGCCGCGGGCTGCCGCAACATCCAATTTGATGACTGCACCTGGGGCATCTATTGCGATACCGACTTTGTGTCCAAGACCGGCATGAGTCCGGTTGACCTGCAAAAGGTGAGCGAGCTGGGCGTGGCGCTCAACAATGCTGCCATCGCGGGCAAGCCCGACGATCTGGTTATCAACACGCACGTGTGCCGCGGCAACTATCACTCCACGTATGCCTTCGAGGGTGGTTACGATCCCATTGCACCGTACCTGTTTGCGCACGAGGATGTCGACGCGTTCTACCTTGAGTTCGATACGCCGCGCGCCGGTGGCTTTGAGCCGCTCAAGTATGTTGCTCCCGGCAAGAAGGTCGTGCTGGGCCTGGTGACCACCAAGGCCGCTGAGCTCGAGGACGAGGATGCCATCGTCGAACGTATCCACGAGGCCGCAAAGTATGTGCCGCTCGAGAACCTGTACCTGTCGCCCCAGTGCGGCTTTGCCAGCTGTGAGATTGGCAACAAACTGACCGAGGACGAACAGTGGGCAAAGATCGCGCTGGTCAAGCGCATTTCCGAGCGCGTTTGGAAGTAACGCTACCGTTTGCAGGTGACGGCGCGTGCGAGACATGGCGTATCACGTACAATGGTTCGGATCGTATCGTTCGGGCAGGTTATCCGATATGCCTGATCGCCCTTCCATCATGAAAGGACTTCCATGTCCCAATCCTCGACGCCCGCCGTCACCGATGCCATCTACGATGCATCGTCGCTCGGCCGCCCGCGCATGTTCCCGCTCGGCTTACATATGCGCGTGGACGCCATTTTTAATGCGTCAGTATCCAGTGGATGCCGCGAGCCATGCGCAGGTCAGTTTGGGCAAAGTGATTGCCGGGGTTGAGCTCCAGCGTTGTTGTAATGTCACGCTCGATAAGCAGCTCTTCCATCGTGCGCGTATCGTCGAGTACGTGTCGCATCATGCGGTTGGGTGTCTTGGTCTCCTTTTTGCCAAGCGACAGGTAGGCGGAGTCGGGCGTAACTGCCATCGCGTGCTCGTGCGCATAGTCGATAAAGCCAGGAAACCACAGCGACCCCGACGCACTCGCCGCGCGCTCAAAGACATCTGTTTGCCAAAGTGCCCACAGTGCAAAAAGACCCGCCAACGAGTAGCCGGCAACGCCGCGCCAGGCGGGCGGTTGCGGGAGCGATGATTCGGCCTGGGGGATTATCTGCTTCAACAACTCGTCAAGAAAACCAGCAGCCTGTCCGCCAAAGGGCTCGGCATCTCGTATAGTTCCGTCGCATTCCCAGGGGCTCAGCTCGCGATTCCAATCGAGCCCTCCAATGGCGACAAGGGTGAAGGGTGGGCAGTCGAGCTCTCGGCAGCGCTCGTAGACTTCACTACCGTCACCCATAACCACGGGGAGGTAGATGACGGGCGCGCCTTCCGCACACTCTGAATAAACGGTTATCTGCTTATGATGCGCTTCCAAGGCAGGCTTCTCTCGGTGTTGTGATATTGACAGCCTCAATTGTCGCACGCTGGCACGGGGGCAGATGCTAAAAGAAAGGCGCGGAGCCGTTCGATGCGACTCCGCGCCTTGTTGTTTTGCTTTAGCAGACTATGCCGTTACGCCACGAAGAAGTAGACGAGGAAGGCAAGGGCTGCGATCCACATGAGCGGCTTGATCTTGGAGGCCTCGCCCTTAAAGAGCGCGACGATCACGTAGGCGATAAAGCCCAGGCCAATGCCGGCAGAGATGGAGTAGGTGAAGGGCACGCCGGCGACAATCATGAACGCCGGGAAACCCTGCGACACGTCGGACCAGTCGATCTCGGAGGCCTCGCTCATCATGAGGTAGCCGACGTAGACCAGAGCACCGCAGGTGGCGGCGCTGGAAACGATGGTGACGATGGGGGAGAAGAACGCGGCGAGAATGAACAGCACGCCGGTGGTGACGGAGGTGAGGCCCGTGCGGCCACCGTCGGCAGCGCCAGAGGTGGACTCGACGAAGGTGGTGATGGAGGAGACGCCCATGAAACCGCCCACAGCAGCGGCGGCGGAGTCGACGATCAGGATCTCCTTGATATCCTCGACGTTGCCGTCGTCGGTGAGGAACTCGCCCTGCTTGGCCACGGCCATCGCGGTGCCCATGGTGTCGAAGAAGTCACTCATGAGCAGCGAGAACGAGATGACGAGGAGCGCGGGGTCGGTAAGGACCTTGACGATGGCGGGCACGCCGCCGGCGTCGGCGATGGGGCCACCGATGCTCGAGAAGTCGAGCGGGGCGATGATACCGGTCGGAGCATGGGTCACACCTAGGGGGATGCCGGCGATGACGGCGACGACGATGCCGATGAGCAGCGAGCCGGGGACGTTGCGGCAGGCGAGGGCGACTGTCACCAGGATGGAGATGATGCCGACGATGAAGGTGGGGGAGGTGATGTCACCCAGACCGACGAGTGTACCGGCGCCAGCGGTGATAATGCCGGCATCGCACAGGCCAATCATGGCGATGAACAGGCCCAGACCCACCGAGATGGCGTGACGCAGGACAACCGGGATGGCGTCCATGATGGCCTCGCGCAGGCCACAAAGCACGAGCAGCAAGATGACGACGCCCTCAAGGAAGATGACGCTCATGGCCACGTGCCAGTCACCGCCGCAGACGGTGGTGGTGATTCCAGCGATCATCGCGTTGACGCCTAAGCCCGACGCGCAGGCGAGCGGACGGTTGGCGAAGATGCCCATGCAGATGGTCATGATGCCGGCGCCCAGGCAGGTGGCGCAGGCGAGCGCCCCCGCATCGATGCCAGCGCCCGAGAGCACTGCGGGGTTGACGGCGATGATGTAGGCCATCGCCAGGAATGTTGTCAGTCCAGCGCGGAGTTCGGTCCCGATTGTGGACTTGCGCTCGCTGACGTGAAATAGTTCGTCCATGCATACCCTTTCCTTGTTCGGCCCCGAGTTTAGGCCGATTGACACGAACTCACCCACTATATCGCCTTTGTGAAGTTGGTGTTCCTCACATGTTGATGTTCGGCGGTTTGTAACGGACGGGCGGTATCTTTCGCATGAAATTGTGTGGGTACCGTATACTTAAGCGGTTACAACGACCCCTATGGAGGAACGTATGATTAAAGAGCTTTGCCACGACGAGGCTATCCTGTCCCAGCGTTGCGAGGTCGCGACCATCGAGGACGAGTCGGTTGCTCAGGACCTGATCGATACCATCAAGTCGCTCGACGATGCCGGCTGCCTTGCCGCTAACCAGATTGGCGTTACCAAGAAGGTCTGCGTCTATCTGGACGACGCCGGCGAGCCCCACGTGCTCTATAACCCCCGTCTGGTGTTTGGCTTGGGCGCCAGCAAGATGGAGGAGAGCTGCCTGACGCACGAGGAGGTCACCAAGTCCACGCGCTACATCAAGTGCAAGGTCGCCTTTGATCAGATCGTCGACGGCAAGATGAAGGAGTGCCGCCGCGACTACGCGGGCTTCGAGGCGCAGATGATTCAACACATGATTGACCACTGTCTAGGAAAGTTGGTCTAAGGGGACCAAAGCACCGCACTTCGTCTCTTTTGGTCCGGGCGTGACATTGTTGTCATGTCCGGGCTTTTGTGTTTAGCGCCTTTTTGTTTGGTGACAATAACCTTAGCAGGAACGTAAAGCTAGGAGGCGCTATGTGTACGAGCATTCGATTTACCGATAATTCTGGCCACATGTATCTAGGCCGCAACCTCGACTGGAGCTTTGACTACGGCCAACAGGTTCGCGTGATGCCGCGCGGGTTCCACATTCCGTATTCGTTTATCGACGATGCGTCGGCGGCGCACGCGGTAATCGGCATGTGCATCGATTACGAGAACTACCCTATGTTTTTCGACTGCGGTAACGATGCGGGTCTGGCTGTGGCGGGGCTCAACTTCCCCGGCTATGCCGAGTATGCCGATGGCCCTGTCGACGGCAAGAACAATATCGCGGCCTATGAGTTTCCCCTGTGGGTGGCAGCGACGTTCTCGACGGTCGATGAGGTCGAGGCCGCGCTGCGCGACACGGTGATTGTCGCCAAATCTGCCGGAGAGGGGCTGGGCGTGTCACTGCTCCATTGGATTATCGGCGACAGCCAACGCAGCATCGTGGTCGAGATGATGGCTGACGGCCTGCATGTATACGACAATCCGGTCGACACCCTTGCCAATCAGCCGACTTTCCCGTGGCACATGGAAAACCTGCGCACCTATATCACGGCCACAAGCGATTTTCCGCAGACGGCGACATGGCGTGGCGCCGAGCTTAAGCCCTATGGAGCCGGTGCCGGCATGCGCGGCATTCCGGGCGATTGCTATTCGCCGAGCCGTTTTGTAAAGGCGGCGTACCTCAATGCCAATTACCCGCAAAAGGAGAGCGAGACCGAAAACGTCGTCCGCATGTTCCGTTCACTCGAGGGCGTGGTGATGATCGAGGGAGCGTCCAGGATGGGCGATGGCAAGTTCGAGAAGACTATCTATACCGGATGCTTTAGCGCGCGCACGGGCAATTATTACTACGCGATGTATGGGGATCCGTCGATTCGCTACGTGAGCCTGATGGATGCCGAGGGCGCGAGCCCCGATAGGCTCGGGGTTCCCGAGCCGCGTCGTTCGTAGCCGTTAGCTTTACTGCAATGCAA
>URRT01000084.1 GCA_900550355.1 uncultured Collinsella sp. | reverse complement strand
TGCCCCGTTTTGAGTGCTCATTCTGGGGCACAGTTTCCGTTAGACAGCTCAACCGGAAACTGTGCCCCATTATTTTGCCGAATTCTGGGTCGCGCTTTCCCAGAGGACCCCCTTTGGGAAAGCGCGACCCGTTCTGGACCCAGATTCCGGGACGCACTTTCCGCGACGCCCGGTCACCCTATATACCCTCACAATCTCGGCGTATAAAAAACGAGGAAAGGCACACGTCCTTCCCTCGTTGCAAGCAATATGTAGCCGCTTGCCTACATCAGGCGCAGGCTGACGTCCTTGAGCTGGGCGCCGCTAACGGCACTCGGGGCGCCCGACATGAGGTCGGAGCCGCTGGCCGTCTTGGGGAACGCCATGACGTCGCGGATGGAGTCGGAGCCGGTGAGCAGCATGCACACGCGGTCCAGGCCCAGAGCGAAACCGCCCATCGGGGGCGCACCAAACTTGAGCGCCTCCATGAGGAAGCCGAACTGCGACTCGGCGCGCTCCTCGGTAAAGCCCAGGAGCTTGAGCATGGACATCTGCATCTCGGCGTTGTGGATTCGCATACCACCGCCGCCGGCCTCAAAGCCGTCCATAACAAAGTCGTAGGTACAGGAACCGGCTGCCAACGGGTCGGCCTCGATCTTGGCGATGTCGGTCTCGGTCGGCAGAGTGAACGGCTGGTGCTCGGCAGCATAGGCCTTGCGGTCCTCATCCCAGTGGAACAGCGGGAAGTTGATGACCCACAGGAAGTCGTGGCCCTCGCGCTTGATCTCGAGCGCATTGGCCATGTGGGAACGCATGCCGCCCAGGATCTCGTCAGAGAGCAGGCGCGGGCCGGCGGCGAACATCACAAGGTCGCCGGGCTCGACGTCCATACGCTCGCGCAGAGCGGCCATCTCCTCGTCCGAGAAGAACTTGACGATGGGGCTGTTGATGGAGCCGTCCTCGCGGAAGGCGATCCAGGCCAGGCCCTTGGCGCCAAACGTGGAGGCCACGCCGGCGAGCTTATCGATCTTGGCACGTGCCCAGGCACCGGCGCCCTTGGCGTTAATGGCCTTGACGACAGAGCCCTCCTCGTTTGCGGCAGTCGCAAAGACCTTGAACTTGGAGTTGGCAAAGATGTCGGTCAGGTCGACCAGGTGCATGCCATAGCGGGTATCGGGCTTGTCGGAGCCATAGGTGTCCATGGCCTCCCAGTAGTCCATGCGACGCAGCGGCGTGGGCATCTCGACACCCATGCGGCCGAAGGCATCGGACAGGACCTCTTCGAGTGCGCTCATGACATCGTTCTGGTCCACGAAGGACATCTCGATATCGACCTGAGTGAACTCGGGCTGACGGTCGGCGCGCAGATCCTCGTCGCGGAAGCACTTGGCAACCTGGTAGTAGCGCTCAACGCCACCGACCATGAGCAGCTGCTTCAGGAGCTGCGGGGACTGCGGCAGGGCGTAGAAGTTACCCGGCTGGATACGGCTGGGAACGATGAAGTCTCGAGCGCCCTCGGGCGTGGACTTAAACAGGGAGGGCGTCTCGACCTCCATGAACTCACGGTTGTGCAGCGCCTCGCGAATGGCAAAGGTGAAGTCGGAGCGCAGCTTGAGGTTGGCCATCATCTCGGGACGGCGGAGGTCCAGATAGCGATAGCGCAGGCGGGTGTCCTCGCTGGTCTCGATGCCGTCCTCAATCTGGAACGGCGGGGTGACGGACGTGTTGAGCACCTCGGCATGGTCGGTCAGGACCTCGATCTCGCCGGTCGCGAGCTTGGTGTTGGTGGTCTCCTCGCCACGGGCGCGCACGACGCCGTGAATCTTGATGGGCCACTCGGGACGCATGGTCTCGGCGATCTTAAAGGCATCGCCGTCGGAGTGCTCGGGGTCGAAGGTGAGCTGCGTGATGCCCTCGCGGTCGCGAAGGTCGCAGAAGATAAGGCCGCCGTGGTCGCGGCGACGGCTCACCCAACCGGTGAGGGTGACCTCTTCGCCCACGTTCTCGAAGCGAAGCTCGCCGCAAGTACGGGTGTGCATGGAATGCTCATCGATGGGACGGGTCTGGCTCATACCAGTGATCCTCCTTTATGGATCTGTGCCGCCCCGTGTCGTTCCGGGCGGCGTCGTACAGATTTGCCCAGCCTGCGTAAACCGCGCAGCCAGACATGGCGTTCTATCTTATCGCACCTGCGTCGATGTGCCGCGAAAAAGTAGCTCTTGCCCAAAGACTTGACGGAGACGAAACAATTGACGCGGCCTGGCCGTCACCAAGGCGCGCCGCGTGCGACAATATTCCCCAATACAACTGCACTTGGAAAGGCCCGTCATGACTGCACGCCTCATTGTTATGGATATCGACTCCACGCTCATCAACCAGGAGGTCATCGACCTGTTGGGCGAGGAGGCCGGCGTAGGCGAACAGGTGGCACAGATCACCGAACGTGCCATGCGCGGCGAGCTCGACTTTAAGCAGGCGCTCGAGGAGCGCGTGGGGCTGCTTGCCGGCTTGGACGAGAGCGTGTTCGAGCGTACCTTTGAGCGCGTGACGTTTACCCCTGGCGCGCTGGAGCTTGTGCGCTCGGCGCACAGCAAGGGTTGGAAGGTCGGCGTGGTAAGCGGTGGCTTCCACGAGGTCGCTGACAAGATCGTAGCTGCCGCGGGTATCGATTTTTGCCTGGCCAACCGCCTGGAAGTCGTCGACGGCAAGCTCACGGGTAAGCTGGCGGCAGACATTGTGACCAAGGAGTCCAAGCTCATCCAGCTGCTGGATTGGGCAGTTGAGTGCGGTGTCGATATGGCCCATACCGTCGCGATCGGCGACGGCGCCAACGACATCCCCATGATTCAGGCTGCGGGCACGGGCATCGCGTTTTGCGCCAAGCCCAAGACGCGCGAGGCCGCCCCGTTTGCCATCGACGAGCGCAACCTGATGCTCGCCATGGACATCATCCTGCGCGACTAGCCGATCCGTCTAACAATTGAATCAGTCTGTCCTATAGTTTCCGAACAATTTTGTCTTAGTGTTCGGAAACATACCCTTTGAGTGCTAGACTTTGCGCCGTCGAAGGGAACATATATGGATAAGCGAGATCTTGAGCAGTTGCTGAGCGATGTTGCCGGCGGAGCAGTCGCCCCGGCAGACGCCCTCACGCGCATCCAGACGGCGCCAACCGCCGATCTGGGTTTTGCGCAGCTCGATCTTTCGCGCGGGGTGCGCCAGGGAGCCGGCGAGGTTGTCTACGGTGCCGGTAAAACCGCCGAGCAGATTGCCGCCATTATCAAAGCACTGCGCGATGCCGGTCAGGAGCGCATCCTGGTCACGCGCCTGGATGCCAAAAAGGCAGCCCGCACCTCGGAGCTCCTCGACAACGACATCGACCTGGGATATGTCCCGGACGCGCAGCTCGCCCTCGTGGGCGGCAAGCCCTCCCCCACCGGCAACGGACGCATCGTCGTCGCCTGCGCCGGCACGAGCGACTTGCCCGTCGCCGAAGAAGCCGCGTTGACGGCCGAGTTCTATGGCAACGAGGTCGACCGCCTCTACGACGTAGGCGTCGCCGGCCTGCACCGTCTGCTCGCGCATGCCGAGGAACTTGCCCAGGCACAGGTGGTCATCGCCATCGCCGGCATGGAAGGCGCGCTGGCGAGCGTTGTCGGCGGCCTGGCGAGCTGTCCGGTCATCGCCGTTCCCACCAGCGTGGGCTACGGCGCGAGCTTTGGTGGCGTAGCCGCGCTGCTCGCCATGCTCAACTCCTGCGCCAGCGGCGTTTCGGTCGTCAATATCGACAACGGCTTTGGTGCCGCCTACCAGGCAAGTCTTATCAATCATCTGGGCGCCGGCACACCTCGCGCCCGTTAAGGAGCATTTCATGTCTAACCATCAGCACACGCTTATCATCGACGGCACCTCGGGCATCAGCGGCGATATGACCGTCGCGGCCCTGCTCGACCTGGGCGCCAGCGAGGAACACCTGCGCGAACAGCTCGCCACGCTGCCGGTCGACGGCTTTGAGATTGCCGTTACGCGCGTAAACAAGCATGGCATCGACGCCTGCGACTTTGACGTTCAGCTGGCAGAGGAGCTCGAGAACCACGACCACGATATGGCCTGGCTCTACGGCAACGAAACAGCTGTCGAGCACACGCACGAGCACGAGCACGGGCATGAGCATGAGCATCACCATCATGATCATGGCGGGCACGAACACGAGCACTGCCATGAGCACGACCATGAGGGCCACGCCCATGAGCACGAAGATCATCACCACACCCACCACCATCACCACCGTTCTTTGGCGGATGTCGCCGCCATCATCGATGGCTCGCAGTTAAGCGATGGCGCCAAGCGCCGCGCGCTCGCCATCTTTACCGCGCTCGCCGCCGCCGAGGCCAAGGCCCACGGCAAAACGCCCGAGACCGTCATGTTCCACGAGGTAGGCGCCATCGACTCCATCGTCGACATCTGCTCGGTCGCCATCTGTCTCGATGACCTGGGTATCGAGGACATTGTCGTCGAGTCGCTCTCCGAGGGTCACGGCACCATCCACTGTGCCCACGGCCTTATGCCCATCCCGGTGCCCGCCGTCGTCAACCTATGCCAGGCAGGCAATATCGCCCTCACGCCCGCACCGGTCGCCGGCGAGCTCGTGACGCCCACGGGCGCCGCCATCGTCGCCGCACTGCGCACGTCCGAGCACCTACCGGCCCGCTACCGCATCGAGGCCGTCGGCTACGGCGCCGGTAAGCGCCCCTACGAGGGTTGCTCCGGCACGCTCCGTTGTCTGCTCGTTCACGTGGATGCATAGCCATGGATGCCCGCAAAGAAAAAAGCCGCGCTGCCATCGTTGCGGCGTTCTCCGAGCTGCTACGCGAAGTGGACTACGGCAAGATTACCGTCGGCGACATCATCGCGCGCGCTCACGTAGGCCGCGCGACATTCTACGGCCTCTTTAAGAGCAAAGACGACCTACTGTCCGAGCTCGTGAGCGACATCTGTACCCACGCCCTCGACGACGATGGCACACCGCTCGACGACCCACTCGTGCAGGTCGAGCATATCCTCAACAACCTCTGGGAGCGCCGCCAGGGCGTTCGAGCCCTCGTAGCCGGCGCCGGCTCCCGCGTCTTCGCCGACTGCTTACGCAAGACCATCATGTCACGAGCAGCCGAAACCGTCCCCGCCGACTCCACAGGCCCCGCTGGCACCATGGACCGCAGTTTCTTACTACACCACATAGCCTCAAGCTTCGTAGGAATGGTCCAATGGTGGGCCTGGCACAACTTCGAAGCCCCAAAAGAGGACGTAGCCAAAGACTACCTCTCAGCCATCAAGCCCCTCTTCAACTAAGTAAGAAGCTCATCCCAAAGCATCGCCCCAACCCAGGCCGCCACGCACCCCAAAGTGTCACTCGCACCTCAAAGCGCCTAACAACAAAGTGCCCACCACATCCAAATTCAGATATATATGTTGGTTGCTTGTTCGAACACAACTGGATTCCCGCAGGGTCCGGCATAGGTTAACTTTTCGCCGCACTCCGCAGGACGCAAGAAGCTCCCGCCGCACGAAGTGCGCAGCGAGGGCTTCTTGCATGTCCGAGGACGCGGCGAAAAGTTAACCTATGCCGGACCCGGGCGTTATATCAATTGTCTTGGACTAGAACATGCCCAAGAAACCATGCACAAACAGTGCGGCCAGAGCGGCACCGATAAACGGTGCGATGCCAGGAACAAGCAGGCCGTACTTCCAGTTGTTGTCAGCCTTGTTCTTGATCGGCAGCACCTGGTAAGCCATGCGAGGACCAAGGTCACGTGCCTGGTTCATGGCGAAGCCGGTGATGCCGCCCATGCCCATGCCAACGGCCCAAACGATCAGGCCAACGCAGATAGCGAGCATCAAAACGTTCTCGCCTGCGCGGCTAGCGGCAGCAAGGATGGCGCTGATGAACACAAAGGTGCAGATAGCCTCGCAGAAGAAGTTACGGGCATAGTTCGTACCCTCGGTGGTGGGGTTGGTCGAGAAGATGTTGCGCTGGGCAATGGGGTCGACGACGCCCTCGGAAGCCTTGAACTCATCGGCATACATAAGCCAAGCGATTACGGCGCCCACAAAGCCGCCGAGCATATCGGCAATCATGAAGGGGATGCAGCTGCTCCACGGCACCAGGCCTACGATGCACTGGGCAAGCACCATAGCCGGGTTCATGCACACGGCGCCGCCAAAGACAAACAGGCAGACCGAGATGCCAAAAGACCAAGTGGTGATGGCAAACATGTGGCCGGAGCCCTGATACTTGGTGCCCTTAAGCACGGTATCGCAGTGCACGCCCACGCCAAAGATGATCATGAGGGCCGTTGCGCCGAATTCGCAGAGGAGTTTGGTAAGCATAAAACCTTATCTTTCTTGTCGGTTATAAACGATTCGTTTAGGCCGCGCGCTAGTGCTGAGCGACAACAACGCCCAGGCCATCGGGAATAACGGCCACCTTGGCATCGGCACCCTTCATCTCAAAGGCGAGCTTGAGCGCCTCCTCGAGGGTGTTGACCGGCGTCATGTGCATATCCTTGATCATCTGGTGATCGCACAGGTCGGTGACCATGACCACAGGGTGATGCGCCAGGATGCGGGCAAAGATCTGGCTCGTCCACTGGTCGGGCAGGGTCTCGTCCTTAGGACGGTCGATACAGGCGCGCTCAAACTCTGCCGGATCGTTGTCGGCGATGTTGTGATAGAAGCCCTCGCCGCCGTGACCGTCGGCACAACCGGCGACGTCGATGATCACACCGCCCTCGGGAAGCGTGGCCTCGGCAGAGCACATGCCCTTCACGGCCTGGTAGATGTTCTGGTCGAGCGGGTAGCCGCCGTTTGTGGTGATGGCAATCTCGCACTCGACGGGCTCAACGCCGGCAAGGCTCTTTACGAACTCGCAGCCAGCCTCGTGTGCCTTGTGGATGTCGCCGGCGAAGGAGCCAATGACCTCGTGCTTGCCGTTGAGCACCACGTTCAGCACAAAGGCAAGGTGAGCCATCTCGGCGGCGGCGAACATGTCCTCGCTCACGTGATTGTGGCACAGGTTGCCGGCACGCGAATGAGAATCGTTCACAAACTGGCCGTTGTGGTTGTACATGATGGTCTTGTAGCTGGCGATGCCAGGCAGGACGGACTTGCGGCTGCCGGAGAAACCAGCAAAGAAGTGCGGCTCAATAAAGCCCTCGGCAAGCAGCAGATCGCAATCGACGGCAATCTTGTTGATGATGCACTCGCCACCAGAAGGCAGGGTGCCGATCTTTTTCATCATGCTGTCGTCAGTCGCGACGTGCATAACGATTTCCTCGTTGGCAACGATCTCCTCGCCGTACTTGTTGACGAGCTCCTCGTGCGTCGACGGACGATGCATACCCGTAGCAACCAAAATACGCACGCGAGCCTCGGGCGCAGCGGAATGGATGTGATGCAGCAGAATAGGCATCGTCACACGCGAGGGAACGGGGCGCGTATGATCGGAGCTAATAATGACGATATCCTTCTTGCCAGCACAAAGCTCCTCGAGCGAAGGCGAACCATAAGGGTTGGCAAGCGACTCCTCTACCAGCTCTTCCTGCGATTTTGTAGTCTTAAACTCGTTTTGATGACCTTCCATCACACCCGCGAAGTTCTTATCCTCGAGCTCCAGATGCAACGTCTTGTGGTCAAACGGCAGTTCACATTCAAACAATGACGAGCGCCCTCTTCCTTTCATCTAACACACTAGATAAACCGTTGGAAGGATACGCCGCTCACCGAAAAACACCACCGTCCACCGACTCATTAACACAACGTTCATATTTGACCCACAACAAAACGGCCACGATCCCAAACGGGACCGCGGCCGCTACAGTCGTAAGGCGAGAAGCGCGCCATTCTTCTCCTCAGCTTTAATCCCTGAAGACCGAGGACGAAGGGACCCGATGGGTTTCCCTCTGAATGCATTCCGCAGCACGAAGCCCTTTTCAAACGCGCGAAGCGCGCCATTATTCCCCCAGCCAGTAATCCGCCGAAGACCGGACATCGCAGGGCCCGCCATCAGTTTACTTTTAGGCACACTCCGCAGGACGCAAGAAGCCCTCGCCGCACGAAGTGCGCAGCGAGGGCTTCT
>URRT01000083.1 GCA_900550355.1 uncultured Collinsella sp. | reverse complement strand
AATGAGCTGAGCATCGCCGCCCATTCAGACATCCTGCGTCTGTAAATCACAATTTGTCGAGATGTTCGATAAGCCTGGCATTCCGATAAAACATCTTGAAGACATAGCTGATATTCAGGGCGGGATTACAAAGAACAAAAAACGAGAAGCCATGAAGTTGCAGCTTCCATACCTTCGTGTCGCCAATATTCTCCCCAATGAACTTGACCTAACGGAAGTGAAGACCATTGGACTGACGGAACAGGAGTATGAAGCCGTTAGGCTAATATCCGGCGACTTGTTAATTGTTGAGGGTAATGGCAGCGATACACAAATAGGAAGATCGGCAATTTGGAATGGTCAAATTGATCCTTGCGTCCATCAGAATCACCTAATCCGAGTTCGCCTAAGAGACGAGGCCCTCCCGCTTTATGTTCAAACTTTCTTGTCGTCCTCCGAAGGAAGGAGACAAATCATGGCTAAAGCGGTCAATACCTCAGGTTTATACACCTTAAGTACCAGGAAAATTCGATCAATTGAGATTCCTGTGCCTCCGTTTTCCCTCCAGAGAGAATTCGCTGACTTCGCCACTTCGATCGACAAATCGAAATTTAAGTTAGGTACCTGCGGTGGGATGCTTTGACATTGCGCTGGTCGACCATTGCGTACCTTAATGTGGTGTCTATTTTTTTATGGCCAAGGAGCACCTGGACTTGTTCGATGGGCATTCCTTTGTCGATTGCCTTTGTAGCAAGCGTTCTTCTGAACTTATGAGGGTGGACCCTTCCTAAATCAAGCTCGCGCCCCAGTTTTCTAAGCAGCGCCTCGACGCCGCCAATTTGTAGCCTCTCGTGTGGCGCCTTGCTCGACACGAAGAGTGCTTCCGAGCTGTCCATTCGGGTTGACAGGTAATTCTCGATATGGACTTTAGTCTTTGCGTCAAAATAGACGATGCGGTCCTTATTTCCCTTGCCGTGTACGATGCACTCACGATTGATGGTGTCGACAGAGCTCCTGTCCAACGAGACAAGTTCGCCCACACGCATGCCCGTGGAGCGCAACAGGTCGATCAGGGCAAGGTTTCGGGGCGACCCGCAGTTATCACAAAGAATCTCAACGACTTCATCGCTATACGTTTCCTTAATGGGTTGTGGGGCCTTGACCCTTTTAATGCGTCTAACCGGACTCTTGATGATATGGTCTTCATCTTCGAGCCATGAGTAGAAGCTTGAGATGATTCTTCGGACATTGTCGACGGTGACGCGACTGACGCCGGCTTTTTGCTGATAGTCGGAAAGATAGGACCTAATCTCTTCGGTTCCCAGGTCGCAGGCTGGCGTGTCGAACGATTCAAGCAGTTTATTAATGGTTGCTTCGTAGTAGGCGACAGTCCTATCCGAGCAACCTTCGAGGCGTTTCGCGGACAGAAAAAGATCGAGGAATGATTTGTTGTCACTGTCGCCGCTGTTCTCAGCTAACTGGTTTTCATCGAAAAGGCAGTGCGATAAAACCTTTTTGAGCTGGCGGTTCTGCTGCGTGGTCAGGTAGGGGAGCATGAGGCGGGTAATTTCTCTAGCCGTTTTCGTGAGATCCATGGTGGCGTCCTTCCTTGCGCGGTGGGTGGCGCTATTTCCCTTTGTTTACCCGTGCGTTATGGAAGGGATGCCGGGTGGCACTTCCGCTAGGCAGCGTCAAGGGGACCCGTGAAACCCTGCGCAGGCCTCTGCATCACTCCGGTGCGGCTTTGCCTGCAAAGCGAGATGTTCAGAAGCGTTTTCTTAGCGGGGGATGTCTTTCGGATTCTTTTGATGGGGATGTGGAAACACTGATGAAGTTTACGAATAGCGAGGTTGAGGGGTTCGCCTGTGCCCATCGCCTCTCGTGTGCGGATGGATGGTGCCGGTGGTTGTTTGAGACTGCAGTCGCGCCGACGGGATTGGTTGGGGTCGGTACAAGGCGAGCACGCCCCATGCCGTTATGGTAGATGCATCTTTGTCGATAGAGCGCTCGATTAATCTACGCGGGAGCGCTGAGAAGATCTTCCAGCATCGGGTCTACCCCGGCGGCGACCATGCCCTCGATCAGGTGCTGGGCGTGGAACCGACCAACTGTCCATGCGATTTATGAAAGCGTCTGACAAGCGCGCTCCTTGATATCAAATGCAGCTTTGCTTAGAACGATTGCCTCTGCGATGTCGGCAAATACGTCGTGATCTCCCCATGTCTTACAGGCTTGTATCATGCCCTGGTCGATAGCATCCATAACAAAGGTGCCGGATCCGTCCGCAACGCACACGCCGTCGGCGAAGAGTTTCCAGCTGGACGGCTCACGCGAGTCGTTTCTGGGCAGCTTAATCTGTAGTACGTGCGGGTCGCCAGCAGCACAGAGCTCTTCCTCGAGCACCTGCACCGTAAAGCGCATCTGGTGGGAGAGGCTGCTCTTGACCATGGCCGAGGCATAGCCGCTCGGCTCGTCCAGAAGATGCATTCGTTTTGGCTTGGCTGCCAGGTTGTGGAAGTTGCGCTCACTGCGCACAGAGAAATTGTCCATACGGACTCCTTTCATCGATGTTGGCAGGGCCACCGTGCCTCTTGGCCGGTTGGCGTCGGGATCGTGGAGCCAACTCTCTACCCCGACTCTGGATAAAACGCGCCCGCTCCTTGCAGGCACGATGGAGTCTATCAGCACGCGCGGACAGAAATCAAGCGCTGCGTTTGAAATGACGCGCGGGCAGCGCTTGATTTCGCCAGCTGCTGCTAGGCTTAAATCAGAAAAAGTGTCGAAATCGCCCATGTAAAAGTATGGAAAAGTGTCGTAATGCACACTTTAAAACCTCAGAAAAGTGTCGAAATGAGCACCTAACAACCGCAGAAAAGTGTATCCTAGTGCTAAAACAGCACGTAATAAGGGATGCACTTATGCTGCAGAGAAAAGCGAAAGCACAGTTTGAATCTTGGCTTGCCTCGTCGCCTAACAAGGCTCTTTTGGTCAAGGGCGCCCGACAGGTAGGAAAGTCATATCTGGTCAACGTCTTTGCAAACGAATCGTTCGAAAATGTCGTGACGTTCGACCTTATCGCCGACGCGTCCGTGCGTGATTCGTTTTTGGCGGCGAAAAGTGCGGATGACCTGCTTATGCGCATGTCTATCGCTGCGACGCAGCCGATGGTTGCGAACAAGACCGTCGTGGTTATCGACGAGGTGCAGCGATGTCCCAACGTGGTGACGTTTATCAAATACCTGGTCCAGCGCGGCGACTTTCGATACATCCTTACCGGATCGCTCCTTGGCGTTGAGCTCGAGGGCATCGATTCCCTGCCGGTGGGGTATGTCGAGCAGGTCCAGATGTACCCGCTCGACTTTGAAGAGTTTTGCTGGGCAAATGGCGTTGGTGCCAGCGTGTTTGACATGCTCAGGGGCTGTCTAAAGGATGAGGGGGAGCTCCCCGGCTACCTGTATGACCGCTTGCTCGATCTGTTCCATCAGTATGTGGTGGTGGGAGGCATGCCCGACGCGGTCAATTCCTTCTTGGCGACGCGCAATGTCGACGAGGTTCGAAACATCCACCGCGATCTTCACGCCCTGTATCGTGATGACATCGCAAAGTACGCTCCGCCCGAGCTACGCTTGGTTATTCGCGATATCTATGATTTGATTCCCAGCGAGGCCGGTTCAAAAAACAAGCGATTCAAGCTGTCGTCGATTAGCGGTGTTAAGCGTTTTTCGCAGGTGACAGACCATTTTCTTTGGCTTTCGGAGGCGGGTGTTGCGCTTCCCGTGTATAACGTGACAGCTCCGGTAGCGCCTCTTTTAATGGGGGAGCAGCGAAATCTGTTTAAGCTGTTTTACTTGGACACCGGAATGCTCATGTCCTCATATTCCAAGAAGGTTGCCCAAGGAGTTTTTGATGGAGAGGCAGAAGGCCCCTTTGGCATGAATATGGGGGCGGCATTCGAGGGCTTTGTCGCGCAAGAGCTCAAGGCCCACGGATTCAGATTGCACTACTTTACGTCTAAAAAGGTCGGCGAGCTCGATTTTGTTGAGGAGACGCTCGATGGGGAAGTGCTTGCTATCGAGGCCAAATCGGGCAAGAGCTTTAAGTCTCACGCGGCGCTCGATAACGCACTGGCAACGAAGGGCTACGGAATCGATCGCGCCCTGGTGCTTGCGGAATGTAATCTTCATCGCGATGGTGACGTGCTGTATCTGCCCATCTTTATGGCAGGGCTTTTGGAGCCGTAACGTGCCGCCGGCTCTTCCGGCCCTCCCTTAACCCTTGCTACTTATCGTCCCCGTCGTTGGGGTCGCCCTTGAGGGTGTTGATGTCCAGGTACTGGTTATCGTCCTCTTTTTGCTGGGTTTCCGACTCCGCTTGGGTGGGGCCGCGGAACAGCTGGAATCCCTCAAACGCAATGACACCGAGCAGGGCAATGACAATGGCGATAAAGGCAACCTTGACTGCCTGCGGAAATTCCGAGAAACGCAGCGCCTTTTCCTTGGCGTAATAATCGGCGAAGCGCTCTTCGCCCGTGCTTTTGGTATATGCCGGTGCGGACGCGGCCTCCGGGTCATATTCCGGTGCAGGCGTGGCAGCGTACGGATCGTTGAGATAATCGCTCGATGCGGTGCCATAATCCTCTGTCTCGATGCGACCGTTGCCAGCATAGCCATCGGAATAATCGGAATATGCCGCACCGCCCTCATAGTCCGCGGCGCTCGTGTTAGCGGCAAAAAGCGGGTTAACCGGAACATCGAGCGCCGGCATGCCGGTAGAGGTCTCATCCAGATCGGTTGCAGCCCAGGAATCGTGGGCAACCTGATGGGCAACGGGCTCATCGAGCCTTGCGACCGGAGGCTTGCGTGCCGCAGGAACAGGCAACTGCTGGGCGCTGTACATAACGGTGCTGTCGGCCGATTTGCCCTGCGTCGCTGCAGCGAGAAATGCCGCCGTCTCGGACGGGTCGCTTGCGGGGCGGGGAGCGGGTGTGGGCGCCGAAGTGGGTGCGGGCGTAGGCGCGGGCGTCGAAACGGGCGACTGCGCAGGAGTCGGCGCAGATGCGGGCTTAGGCGCAAGTGCGGGATTGGGGTTTGACGGGCGAGCCCCGCCGCCCATGAGTTCGTCGGCGGTCCACGGGCGATCATCCATCACGTCGTCAAGGCTCAGCGAAAACAGGTCGTCTTCACCCTCATCGAACATGCGGTGCACATGTCCACCAATTGCCGGAATCAATCCGCGACCGGTGCATGATGCCTTGCTCAACGCCATTCTGTTCCATCCTTTCGAAATACTAATGACATCGATTATATGGAACTTCCCAAGCGGCTCGGTCTTGGATTCGTGCTTTCCAGAACTCGCGCCCAAAAGGGGAGGCGCAATCCAGGCGAGTGCCTACTTGTCGCCGGCGGCAGCCTTTGCCTCGTTGAGGTAGCTATAGAAGCTGTACTTAGAGATGCCAAAGAACTCGCAGGCACGCTCGCTCGACTTGGAAATGAGGAAGGCGCCGCGACGGTCGAGGTAGCCAATGGCGCGGATGCGCTCGTCTTTGGTCATGAGCGCCGCGGGCTTGCCCACGTATTGCTCGCACTCGCGCAGCAGGTCTTCGAGCAGGTCGCCGATGTTTTTGGTAATGGGCTCGGGCTCGGTGTAGCCCGTGCCGCCGGTGCCGGTAAAGGCATCGAGCGAGCGCTCAAATGCCTTCATGAGCGTAATGTCAAAGTTGATGCTCAAAATGCCGATGGGTCTGCCCTCATCGTTGCGGATAAAGATCGTCGACGATTTGAGCAGCTTGCCATCGGTGGTTTTGGTGAGGTATGGCTCGCGGTCGTGCACGTCGGTGGTGCCCTCGTGCATGGACTCAAACACGATATGGCTGGGGCCGTCACCCAGTTTGCGCCCGCTGACGTGGCCGTTTTCGATCACTACGATGGAGTGGTCCACGTCCTCGGTTTCCAGATCGTGGACGACGACTTCGCAGTTGGGGCCAAATTGGAGCGCCAGGCCGTGTGCGAGGCGCTTGTAAAACTCAATCTGTGCGGGGGTCATGGGTGCCTTCCTAAAAATTAGTTTGGGCACACTTTGCCATAAACCACATCTGTTCGCAAACAAATCCATCAACAAGGCAATTCATGACCGTTCGGCGGCGAAAAAGTACCGATTATGGCAACAAACAATTTGTTAGGTTTGCCAATCAAAAAGTGTGATAGAACAGTGCTAACAAACTTTTTGTTTGGCATCCACATAAAAGTTCAGTCGCATGAATGGGAATGGGCTGAAACGCGTATGCGGGGGCCGGCAAGAGAGGACTTAAGGAGTTCACCGTATGGCCGATAAGATCCAGTGGGCGGGCAACACGATGCCCAAGAGCGATGACAAGCACTTGGGAATCATGAGCCTCGACCACGTGAAGAAGGCCCGCGCCTTCCACCAGTCGTTCCCTCAATATACCGTCACCCCGCTTGCCCGCCTGGACGGTCAGGCTGCGCGCTTGGGTCTGTCCAACCTGTGCGTTAAGGACGAGAGCTATCGCTTTGGCCTCAACGCCTTTAAGGTTCTGGGCGGATCGTTTGCCATGGCCAACTACATTGCCGACGAGACCGGCAAGGACGTTGCCGAGTGCACCTTCGATTACCTGACCTCCGATCAGCTTGCCAAGGACTTTGGCCAGGCCACCTTCTTTACCGCTACCGACGGCAATCATGGCCGCGGCGTGGCATGGGCTGCCAACAAGCTGGGCCAGAAGGCCGTCGTTCACATGCCCAAGGGTTCCACCAAGCCCCGCTTCGATAACATCGCCGCCGAGGGCGCAACGGTGACCATCGAAGAGGTCAACTACGACGAGTGCGTGCGCATGGCCGCCGCCGAGGCCGACGCCTGCGAGCGCGGCGTCATCGTTCAGGACACCGCCTGGGAGGGCTACGAGAAGATCCCGTCTTGGATCATGGAGGGCTACGGCACCATGGCTTCCGAGGCTGCCGAGCAGCTGCGCGAGATGGCCATCAACCGCCCGACGCACGTGTTTGTCCAGGCTGGCGTGGGTTCGCTCGCCGGCGCCGTGGTGGGCTACTTCACCAACCTGTATCCCGATAACCCGCCCACCTTCGTCGTGGTCGAGTGCGCTCCGGCCGCCTGCCTGTACAAGGGCGCTGCCGCCGGCGACGGCGATCCGCGTATCGTGGACGGTGACATGCCCTCCATCATGGCCGGTCTGTGCTGCGGTGAGCCCAACATCCTGGGCTGGGATATCCTGCGCAACCATGCCACCGCCTTCGTGTCCTGCCCCGACTGGGTCACCGCTCGCGGCATGCGCACCCTGGGCGCCCCCGAGAAGGGCGACCCGCGCGTCATCTCCGGCGAGTCCGGCGCGGTGACCACTGGCCTGGTCGAGACCCTCATGCTCGATCCTGAGTACGCCGAGCTCAAAGAGCTCATCGGCCTGGATAAGACGAGCTCCGTGCTCTGCTTCTCCACGGAAGGTGACACCGATCCGGATCAGTACCGTCGCATCGTCTGGGAAGGCGAATACCCCACTTGCTAATCGTTGGGGCGGAGTAAATAGGTATCGCTCCGCCACCTCACAGGTAGATTCCTTAGTTTGAAAGGTTATGAACAATGGCTAAAGAACTCGATTTCGACGCTATCAAGGCTGCTGCTGAGTCCCATCGTGCTGATATGACTCGCTTCCTGCGCGCCATGATCTCTCACCCCTCTGAGTCCTGCGAGGAGGGTGAGGTCGTCGCTTGCATTAAGGCCGAGATGGAGAGCCTTGGCTATGACGAGGTCAAGGTCGACGGCCTGGGTAACGTCATGGGCTTTATGGGCGAGGGCGACAAGATCATCGCCATCGACTCTCACATCGACACCGTCGGCATCGGCAACATCGATAACTGGGATGCCGATCCTTATGAGGGCTACGAGACCGACGAGATCATCTATGGCCGCGGCGGCTCCGACCAGGAGGGTGGCATGGCTTCTGCTACCTACGCTGCCAAGATGATGAAGGACATGGGCCTCATCCCCGAGGGCTACAAGATCATGGTCGTCGGCACCGTCCAGGAAGAGGACTGCGACGGCATGTGCTGGCAGTACATCTACAACAAGGACGGCATTAAGCCCGAATTCGTCATTTCCACCGAGCCCACCGACGGCGGCATCTATCGCGGTCACCGCGGCCGCATGGAGATCCGCGTCGACGTTCACGGCACCTCCTGCCACGGCTCTGCTCCCGACCGCG
>URRT01000082.1 GCA_900550355.1 uncultured Collinsella sp. | reverse complement strand
AGGCGGCCGAGTCGCCGACCATCCAGCTCGACGGACTGGAGATCAACCGCGATGCTCGTTCCGTAACGGTGGACGGTGCACCGGTGCGCCTCACGCCCATCGAGTATTCCATCTTGCTGTATCTGGTCGAGCATCGCGGCAGCGTGGTAGCCGTGGAGGACCTGTTCCGCGCGGTGTGGAACGAGGATTTTATGCCCGGCTCCAACAATACGGTGATGGTGCACATTCGCCACCTGCGCGAAAAGATTGGCGACGACGCTCAAAAGCCGCGCTTTATCAAAAACGTCTGGGGCGTCGGCTACATAATTGAATAGCGCCTTTGATGGTGGGGAAGTGGATATGACAAAAGACGATAGGCAGGCATTCGAGGTGCCCGATCGACTCTTTGAATACGTACGGGCAGTCGTCGACAACCGTGCACTTGCGACGGTGCTGCTCTTTTTGCTGAGCCTGCTGCTGATTGGCATCGACAACATCGCCGGAATCTTAGCGGTGCTGCTTGTCGGCTTTTTGCTAATCGATCGATTTGAAATCGTGCGCCGTTGCGTGGTGATTGGCGGTGCCGCGTGGGCCATGACGTTGGCGATTGGCGCCATGGCGCTCGGCGGCATCGAAGGGCCGGTGCTGTTCGATGCCGGCTTTGTATTCAACATGCTTGGCTTTGTGCTGGCGCTTGCCGTGTGCGTGCTGTTCTTTTGCGGCCGCGCCCTGTACTACCAGGGCTACGAGCAGGGCGAGCAGCATGCCGATTGTGTGCTGGCCGCTCGTATTCAAGATCGCCTGATCGATTACCCCGACACCTGGGATAACATCGACGGCGACTTCTTGGAGGTCGAGGGCGCCCTTAACCGCGTGCGTGACCGTGAGCGCAAGGTGCAGCAAGCTCTGCGTGACGAGTCTCATCGCAAGGACGATCTGGTCACGTACTTGGCACATGACCTACGCACCCCGCTTGCCAGTGTGGTGGGCTATCTTTCGCTGCTGCAAGAGGCTCCTGAGTTGCCGGTTGAGCAACGCGCGCACTTTACGGGCGTGGCGCTCGACAAGGCGCACCGGCTCGATGCGCTCATCGAAGAGTTTTTCGATATCACGCGCTTTGACTTCCACGATATCGTGCTCACGCGCGGCTATGTTGATCTGGGGTTGCTGCTGGCTCAGGTGGCTGACGAGTTCTATCCCATCCTCAACGAGCAGCATAAGGAAGCCCAAGTTGATATTCGCGAGGACCTGACGGTGCTCGTGGATGGCGACAAGATGGCCCGCGTGTTCAACAACATCATGAAAAACGCCGTCGCCTATAGCTATGAGGGCTCGACTATCACGATTGAGGCCAGGCGCCAAGACGATGGTGGCGTGCGCGTGCGCTTTATCAATCAGGGCGATCCTATCCCTGCGGCTAAGCTCAAGGTGATCTTTGAGAAGTTCTATCGCCTGGATGCGGCGCGTGCAACCAATCGCGGTGGTGCCGGTCTGGGCCTTGCTATTGCCAAGGAGATCATCGCGGCACACGGCGGTACCGTTGCATGTGAATCGACGCCCGAACACACGATATTCACCATCGAGCTGCCCGCCGCATAGCCAGCGTGCCCTTACAAACACTTGACAATGTGCTCACGTACGTATGAGCCGCGATTCCTACTATCGATACTGCTGAATTGATATCGATATGGAGGTATGCGGTATGACGGCTGCTGCGGCTGTGGAGCCCACGGAGCTTGAAGAACTCATGGAAGCGCAGGCCGAGGCCGCGCATGAGCGCGAGGTTGGGGATGCGACTCGCCCCACGGCAGAGGATCTTGCCGCCTCGCCGACGCGCATCGATGTCGAGGGCCTCGACCTGTTCTATGGCGACCACCATGCGCTCAAGGACGTGAATATCAAGATTCACGACAAGCAGATCACCTCGTTCATCGGGCCTTCGGGCTGCGGAAAGTCCACGTTGCTGCGCTGCTTTAACCGCATGAACGACGGCATCAAGGATTGCCGCATCGAGGGCAAAATCGCGCTCGATGGTCAAGATATCCTGGGCGATTACGACATCTGCCGTTTGCGCCAGCGCGTGGGCATGGTGTTCCAGCGCCCCAACCCGTTTCCCATGAGCATCTACGACAACGTCGCCTACGGTCCTCGCGGTATGGGTGTGCGCGACCGCGCCGTGCTCGATGAGCTGGTCGAGGACTCCCTTCGTCGCGCTGCGCTATGGGATGAGGTCAAGGACAAGCTCAAGGAGTCGGGCCTGGGTCTTTCGGGCGGTCAGCAGCAACGCCTGTGCATCGCCCGCGCACTTGCCGTGCAGCCCGACATTCTGCTGATGGACGAGCCGACCTCGGCGCTCGACCCTGTGTCGACGCTCGTGGTGGAGCAGCTTGCCTGCGCGCTCAAGGAGACTTGCACGCTGGTGGTTGTGACGCACAACATGCAGCAGGCCGCGCGTATTTCCGATTCGGTCGCATTCTTTTTGCTGGGTGAGCTGGTGGAGCACGCGCCTGCCGCGCAACTCTTCAAGAATCCGTCCGATCCGCGTACGGCGGATTATTTGACGGGGCGTTTTGGCTGATACCATCTAGTAAAGGTGCCTTTAGGGTTAAGATGCGGTCATATCGGCCGCAAAGGGGTTCAACATGATCTATTATGTCGAGGACGATGACAACATCAGGGATTTGACAGTCTACGCGCTGCGCAAGCAGGGAATCGAGGCCGAGGGCTTTTCGTGCGATGGCGAGTTTAAAGCTGCCGTGGCGCGACGGGTGCCCGATGCTGTGCTGCTCGATATCATGCTGCCCGACACCGATGGCTTGGCGATTATGCGTCGCCTGCGTGCCGATCGCCTGACGGCGACGGTGCCCATCATGATGCTTACCGCCAAGGACACCGAACTCGACAAGGTGATGGCGCTCGATGGCGGTGCCGACGATTACCTGACTAAGCCGTTTTCGCTCATGGAGCTTGCGAGCCGCTGCCGCGCACTGCTGCGTCGCGGCGGCATGGTCAAGCAGGCGAGCGATGTGCTCAGCGTGGGCGACATCGTGCTTTCGCCCAGCCATCGCGAGGTGACCGTTGCCGGCGAGCCGCTTAAGCTCACCCTGCGCGAGTTCGACCTGCTCGAGTACCTCATGCGCAAGCCCGGCGTGGTCTTTACCCGCGAGTCGTTGCTGCAGAGCGTGTGGGGCTGGGACTTCGACGGCGGTTCGCGCACCGTTGACGTGCACGTGCAGACGCTTCGCCAAAAACTGGGCGAGCATGCCAGCGCCATCGAGACCGTGCGCGGCGTGGGTTATCGCCTGGCCGAGCCTTCTGCCGGTGATGGTGCCGAAGGCGACGACACCGCGGCCACCGCATCGGAGGGGTAACCCGTGGTCTTCGCCCCCCAGGGAAAACATACGCTGTCGCACCGCGTTTTTGTGACGATCTTTGTCTGCGCCATGGCGGTTATCGTGGCGTTTACGGTGCTGGGTGCGTTCTTTGTGCAAAACACTTTGGCGGATGCCACGAGTGCCAATCTGGCGCAGGAAACTGAGCTCATTGCTGCCGCCCTCGACGAGCAGCAGGAGCCCATCCCGTTCTTGCGTAGCCTCGATCGCGAGGACTTGCGCATCACGCTGATTAACAAGGATGGATCGGTCGCCTACGACAACGAGGCGTCGCCTTCCACACTGCCCAACCATGGCGATCGCCCCGAGGTCATCGAGGCCTTTGAGAGTGGTTCGGGTTCCGCGGAGCGCGCAAGCTCTACACTCGACGAGATTATGCTGTATCGCGCCGTCACCCTTGATAACGGCCAGGTCGTCCGCTTGGCGCAGGCCCAGCCTGGCGTTGCGGCGATTTTGCTGTCGATGCTGGCGCCGATGCTGCTTATCGCAGCAGCGGGTGCGGTACTCTCGTTTTTTATGGCGCGCCGTGAGTCCCGTGCCATCATCGCGCCGTTGCAAGAGGTGGATTTGGACCACCCACGCCGTAGCTATGAGCACGCCTATGCCGAGATGGTCCCCATGCTTGAGCGTATCGAGTCGCAGCGCCAGGAACTCAAGCGCCAAATGGCGGTGCTAGCGGACAGCGACCGTATGCGCCGCGAGTTCACGGCGAATATCACCCATGAGCTCAAGACGCCGCTTACGGCGATTTCGGGCTATGCCGAGCTCATCGCAAATGGCATGGTCGAGGGCGAGGACGACCTGCGCAACTTTGGCGGTCGCATCTATCGTGAGGCGGGCCGCTTGGCAGCGCTTGTCAACGACATCCTTACGCTGTCTAACTTGGACGAGGCCGAACGTGCAACTGAAGGCGAGGCAGTGCCCATTGGGTCCACGGAGCCTATTGAGCTCTCGCGTGCGATCTACGCGGTTGAGCAGCGTCTTGAACAGGTTGCCCGTCAGGCGAATGTGACGATAAGTCATGAGACCAAGCCTGTGGTCATCGAAGGCGTGTCGCGCTTGGTCGACGAGCTCATCTATAATCTGGCAAGCAACGCCATCCGCTACAATCGGCCCGGCGGTACGGTTACGCTGCAGTGCGGCACCAACGACGAAGGCCATCCGTTCCTCGCTGTCGCCGACACGGGAATCGGTATCGCGCCTGAAGAACAGGGCAAGGTATTTGAGCGGTTCTATCGCGTGGACAAGAGTAGGTCCAAGGCACGCGGCGGAACCGGCCTGGGGCTTGCCATTGTCAAGCATGCGGCCCTGTATCATCACGCCACGCTCGATCTGTCGAGCGAGTTGGGCGTGGGAACCACCATTACGGTGACGTTTCCCATACAGCAGGACGAACCATTCGCATAGCGATACAACATAGATATTGATGTAGACGCCGCATTTGACTTTCGGGTGCGGCGTTGTTGTGCAATTTTACGATTGCTTCCGACATTTTTACAGGAGAGCCTGTTTCTTATGTATAGAGTTTGGTCTCGGTAAAAAGATGCGATAACATACGGACAGTTTTGTCAATCCGAACTGGGGAAATGAAAGGCAAGCTGCATGACCCTTCTCGAACTGTTCCAGCTGCTCAAAAAGCACCTCAAGCTGGTCATCACCCTTCCGGTGGTCTGCGCGATCGCCATGGGCATCGTGTCCTTCGTTGCGATGGACAACACCTACACCGCGACGACGAGCATGTACATTCTCGCCAAGACCGACGATAGCGGTCAGATGAGCTACAACGATCTCTCGGCGAGCCAGATGCTTTCCAACGATATCGCCACGCTGCTGGATAGCGATAGCGTTAAGAGCGGTGCAGCCAATGAATTGGGCCTCACCGATCTGGATGACTACAAGGTGTCTGTTTCCTCCGAGACCACCACGCGTGTCATTACGCTTTCGGTTACCGGCACCGATGCCAAGGAGACGGCTAAGGTCGCAAAGGCCATGGCCAGCTCGGTGAGTACGGTCGCTCAGAACGTCGGCGCTGCCCAGAGCATCAACGTTATCGACGAGGCTAAGACCCCCGAAGCCCCCAGCGGCCCCAAGCGCACGCTGTATATTGCCGTCGCGTTCCTCGCCGGTATCTTTATCGCAGTTGCCTATGTCGTTTTGGCAGACATGCTCAATACCCGCATCCGCGGTGCCGAAGAGGCAGAAGAGCTCCTGGGTATTCCCGTTGTTGGCCGAATTCCGGCTATGAAAGGTGGTAAATAGGCATGGCTAAGGCAAAGAACACCGATAAGCTCGTTGTACAGAATGCCGCCAAGACCCTTCTGGCCAACATCCGCTTTGCGAGCGTGGATGACCCCATTCGCACCATCACCGTTACCTCCTCGATTCCCAACGAGGGCAAGTCTACGGTTTCCATTAACCTTGCTCAGGCAATCGCCACGAGCGGCAAGTCCGTGCTCCTGGTCGAGGCCGATATGCGCCGCAGGTCCCTTTCCGATATGCTCGGCGTTCGTTCGCGCGGCGGACTCTATGCGGTCCTTTCCGAGCAGATCTCCATTGACCAGGCAATTGTCGAGACGGGTCAGAAGAACTTCTACTTCCTCGATGCCGAGCCGCACATTCCCAATCCTGCCGACATCATCGTCTCCCATCGCTTTGCCAAGCTGGTAAAGGCACTGTCCGCCAAGTTCCAGTACGTCATCTTCGATGCTCCTCCGGTCGGCACCTTCATCGATGCTGCTGAGATTGCCAGCTTGACCGACGGCGCGCTGTTCGTGGTGCGCGAGGACTTTACCAAGCGCGAAGAGGCGCTCAACGCTATCGCCCAGCTTAAGAAGTCCGAGAAGGTCAAGCTCATCGGTACCGTCATGAATTACTGTGAGACCGAGACCAGCGAGTACTACTATTCTTACTACACCAAGGACGGTAAGGAGGTTAAGAAGGGCTCCGACGATCAGGGCACTTCCAAAAAGGGCATCTTCACCAACCGAGCAAACGTTTAGTTGATTAAGGCTGACCTATGCGTGACATTCATTGCCATATCTTGCCGGGTGTAGACGACGGCGCCGCCGATCTCGAAGAGAGCTTGGCGATGCTCGAGGCTGCCAAGCGGGCCGGTGTAACCAGAATCGTTTGCACTCCTCACTGCCGTGATCCCTATTTTGATTACGACAAGATGTGGGATGCCTTTGAGCTGCTGCGCGATAACGCTGACGGTTTTCCGCTCCAGATGGGCTTCGAGGTCAATCATCGAAAGCTCGTTGAGCTTGGTATCGATGCCGCGGATCACTTGCATTTCGATGGGACCAACGAGTTTCTGCTCGAGCTTTCGACGCATGCCGATGCGTATGCGTTTAGAGAGTACGAGAACACGATTTACGATTTGCAGTGCCGTGGCTACCAGGTGATCATCGCTCATCCTGAGCGCTATCGTGCGGTTCAAAAGGATGTAAGCGTGGCGGAGCGCCTGGTCGATATGGGCTGCAAGCTGCAGGCTTCGGCGGACTTTATTGCCGGCGGTCGCTTTGGTCGCGAGAAAAAGCCGGCACAGCGCCTGTTCGATCAGAACCTGTACAGCTTCATCGCGAGCGATGCCCATAACGTGGGTCATTACGACTGCCTGGCGAAGGCTCGCGCGAAGTTTAGCGTGCGCGGAGCTCATTTTCGCTAAAATCTGTCCCTAACGTTCGCATTGAATGAAAGGGCAGCCATGGATATCCAACTTAAGACGGGATGCTTTGATGACGCGGCGTTGGTGCGCCGCGTCGTTTTTATGGACGAGCAGGGCTACGAGAACGAGTTTGACGCTATCGACGAGGATCCGAACTGCATTCATGTGACGCTCTATGTAGACGGCGAGCTTGCCGGTTGCTCGCGCGTGTTTCCCGAAGAGCTTGAGCGCGCAGCTGACGCAGAGGCTCCGATGTCGCCGGCGTGCGACTTGGACGAAGGCGTCGCGGCGGGGGAGACCTACATTATGGGGCGCGTGGCCGTGCTGCCGAGCATGCGCCGTCGCGGTTTGGCGAGCAAGATTGTCGAGGCCAGTGATACGTGCGCGCGTGATGCCGGCGCCAAGCTCATTAAGCTGCACGCGCAGGAATACGTGCTACCACTCTATGCCAAGGCGGGTTACACGCAGATTGCCCCGGTGGACTACGAAGACGAGGGCCAGCCCCATGTTTGGATGGCCAAGCGCGTAGATGGCAGATAGGGACGTTCCTTTCCTGCCGGCAGTCGGGGACACTCCTTGGCAATTGGCGCATCAGAGCGTTTGGACATACAGTTTTTCGATTCCGTATGTATATATGCGCGCTAATGGGTTATAAAATCTAAGTCTGAACATAGCAGGTCTGCAATGCGGCTCGGGCAACCGGGCCGTTTTTGCGGACGGGGGTAGCGCGAAAGGACTGCACATGCGTCAATTTAAGACCGAGAGCAAAAAACTGCTCGACCTCATGATCAACTCCATCTACACCAATAAGGAAATCTTCCTGCGCGAGCTTATCTCCAACGCGAGCGATGCCGTCGACAAGCTCAACTTTAAGAGCCTGCAGGATCCGAGTGTCAAGCTCGACCAGGGCGACCTGGCTATTCGCGTCTCTTTTGATAAAGACGCCCGCACCATTACCATCTCGGATAACGGCATTGGCATGACCGCCGAGGAGCTCGAGCGCAATCTGGGCACCATCGCCCATTCCGGCTCCGAGGAGTTTAAGACCGAGAACGCCGAGCAACAGGGCTCCGATGTCGACATCATCGGCCAGTTTGGCGTGGGCTTCTACTCTGCCTTCATGGTGGCCGACCACATCACCGTCGTCACCCGGAAGTACGGCGATGAGCAGGGCTGGCGCTGGGAGTCCGACGGCGTGGAGGGCTATACCATCGAA
>URRT01000081.1 GCA_900550355.1 uncultured Collinsella sp. | reverse complement strand
CCCGGGGCGCCCGCAACCTGAACATCGTCGATAGGAGCTTTTCCCACATGGCAGACATCGCATTCGAGAAGGACCTCTCCGTCATCGAGACCGGTATCGAGGGCCTGAAGGTCGTCGACCTCGCCGTCCACGGCGACTCGCGCGGCTGGTTCAAGGAGAACTGGCAGCGCGCCAAGATGACCGCCCTGGGCATCCCCGACCTTAAGGTCGTCCAGAACAACATCTCCTACAACGACAGCCGTGGCGTCACCCGCGGCATCCACGCCGAGCCCTGGGACAAGTTCATCTCCGTCGCCCGCGGCAGCGTATTCGGCGCCTGGGTGGACCTGCGCGAGGGCAGCGCCACCTACGGGAAAGTCTTCACCTGCACCCTGGACCCAAGCAAGGCCATCTACGTCCCGCGCGGCGTGGGCAACTCCTTCCAGGCGCTCGAGGACGGCACCGCCTACACCTACCTGGTGGACGCCCACTGGTCCCTCGAGTTGAAGAAGACTTACACCTTCGTGAACCTCGCCGACCCCGAGCTCGCCATCGAGTGGCCCATCCCGCTTGCGGAGGCCACCGTCTCCGAGGCCGACCTCAACCACCCGATGCTCAAGGACGTCGTCCCCATGGCGCCGAAACGCACCCTCGTCACCGGCTGCAACGGCCAGCTGGGCCATGCGGTCCGCAGACTCGCCGAGGAGCGCGGGGTCGCCAAGGACTTCGACTTCTGCGACATCGGCACCTTCGACATGTCCGACCCGGACGCCTACTCCAAGTACGACTGGTCGCTCTACGGCACCGTGATCAACTGCGGCGCCTACACGGCCGTGGACAGGGCGGAGACCCCCGAGGGCCGCGCCATCGCCTGGAAGGCCAACGCCACCGGCCCCGCCCTTCTCGCCCGCACCTGCGCAGAGTACGGGATCACGCTCGTCCACGTGTCCAGCGACTACGTCTTCGACGGCACCGCCGAGGTGCATGACGAGGAGGAGCCCCTCAGCCCGCTGTCCGTATACGGCCAGACCAAGGCAGCCGGCGACATCGCCGTGGCCGGCTGCCCGCGCCACTACGTCATGCGCTCCAGCTGGGTCATCGGCGAGGGCCGCAACTTCGTCAAGACCATGAAGGCGCTCTCCGACCGCGTAGCCGAACCCGAGGACAAGCTCGAGCGGGTCACCGTCGTGGACGACCAGCTGGGCCGCCTGACCTTCACGCGCGACATGGCCGAGGCCATCTTCCACGTGCTGGGCACCCACGCCCCCTACGGAACCTACGACTGCACCGGCTCCGGCGCTGTGAAGTCCTGGGCGGACATCGCCCGCTCCGTCTTCGAGGCCGCCAACGGCAACGGGGAGAAAGTGGTCCCGGTAAGCACCGCCGACTACTACGCGAACGCCTCGGGTCCCGTCGCCCCGCGCCCGGTCCACTCCGCGCTCGACGTGTCCAGACTCGAGGCCGCAGGCTTCCACATGCCCGACTGGGAGGAGGAGCTAGGGGAGTACCTCAAGACGCTCTAGCCTCTGTTATTGAATTGATGAGAGCAAAAGCCGCCGTTCTTAACGGCGGCTTTTGTTGTTTTTGGCGAATAGCCCCGCCGCAACAAGGGCAATGGCGGTCGCCAGACTCACTGCAAGCCCCGCAAGGGCGCCCGGAGTCTTGTAGGTCATCACGATCCTATTCGCGCCTTTCTGCAAGTTCAGGGACGACAAGCCCTTATCGGCGGCGGGCGGTAGTTCTGCGGCGGGGGCGGTTTACCGTTACGTTCCAGCCCTCATCGTACGGAACGCTCAGCAGCAGGTTGCCGTCATCCTTGGCGGTATACTCGCCTTCGATCCTTCCGTCTTCAAAAACCGTCGGAATAAACTCGCTCGTCTTAAGCTCGTTAATGACCTGTTTGAAAACGTCCAGATTGAGGGCGTAAAAGACCGGCTCATTGTCTTGGGGCATGTCTGTATAGCCCTCTGCGACTCCGATTGACACCGTATGCCGGCTCGGGGCGTCCGATGCATCCGCAATCTGGCGGATATTATTGTCGAATCTCCAGGCCTCGTTTTCGATCGTTCGCTGGTCGATGGTAAGGGCGACGGGCCAATAACTGCCGGCGATCGCATCTTTATTGATATAGAGATACCCGATGGAACCCGACGGCACGGTGACGCTCCACTGCCTTAAGTTCTGGCTGTCCACTGTCTGTGTGGCTTCAATCTTGGTATAGAGTTCAATCTTGCGGCCTAGGATTTTGCCATATAGATCGTTTTGTTTCTCGAAGGGGTTCTCGCCGTTTAGCGTCCAGTTTTGGATGTCTCTAGATGCCGCAATACCAAGACTGAGCGCGAAGGGGTTCTTGTATACCGAGTTTGCTGCGCCGGCCAGCTCTGGCATTGCCGTGTATCCCACGGGCGCGTGCTCGGCGATGGCATACTTGACTCCCAGTAGGGCATCGACGGCAAGAATGGGCTCGGCATAACGGGTCGAAAACTCGCCGACACTGCTGTATCCAAGGGAGTTGAGCAGTGCAATTGCCTGTGGGTTGTTTGCCGACGAATATGAAGACAGTTGGTTGTATCCAAGCGCCAGGCCTTCGTTGAGGGCGGCGCTATCGGCGCGCGTGGTCGTACGGTCGATGCGGTAGAAAGACGCCGAATCCTGGCCTTGAATGGCTGTGATCGTGTTGCTTGTGGTGGCGACATAGGCGCTGTTGGCTTCTTCGGAATAGCCTGTGTACAGCTGGTTCCACATAACATGGGCGTTGGCAAATAGTTCAATTGCCGTGAGTGCCAGGAGCGGCATGATGATGGCCGGACGATGGGCTCGACGTAATGTTGGCCGCTCATTGAGTTTCTGCAACGCGTATCCTGCGGCCCACAGCGCAAAGAAGCTAAGCAAAAAGGCTGTGCGCGAGTAGAAGCCGTTAGGAACGCGCATGCCGCACCAGATGTACTCGAGCGGGCTCAAAACGGAGCTTGCGACCAGGGTTATCGTGACGACGAGTGTTGCGATACGCGTCTTGATTGAAACTGTACGGTTAACCAGCAGGCTCACAGCAAGCAGCATCATGATGATGCCGCAATAGAACTGCGGTGTGCTATCGTTGTTTACCCACATGCAGGGAAGAAAGCCCCTGATGAGCGACTTGAGGCTGGTTTTTAGTAGGGGGCCGAGTGCCAGAACGGGACCGCCCTTGGACATGGCAAGAATGGTCGGCAAAAAGGTCCATGCGGACAGGAGCAGTCCAAGCGCGATACCCCCGGCGAATCGCAGAGCCCGATCGAACATGAGCTTCCAGCTAAATCCTTCTTCTGTAACATAATCGTTAAATTCGACCAATACGAAGATGCAGAGGAACAGGATGCTGATGTAGGCCGTATACCAGCAGAACATGACATTGAGCGCCGTTGCGATGACGAGGCGGATCATGCGCTGCTTGCGGATGAGCTCGTAGCATCCGTAGGCGCAGATGGGCAGCAGGATGAGGCAATCGATCCAGAGCGGGTTGCGCAGGTTGCTGATGGTCCAGCTGCAAAATGTGAACGAGAGGGAAAGCAGGAATGCTGCGGGCTTGGATAGTCCGAAGCGCTTTTGTACATACCAGGCGCTGCTGATGTGGATACAGCCGAGCTTGAGCGCGGTGATAACAAACACAAAGAGCGTCAGCTTGTCTTGAGGAAACAGTACGCAGAGCAGGTTAAAGGGGCTGGCGAGATAGTAGCTATAGAGCCCCCACGTGTTCATGCCCAGTCCCTGAGAAAAGGAGTAGCGAAGATTCTCCTCGCCCAAAAGGACGCGCCGGAACCAAGCAAAGAAGTCGATGTACTGGTATTTGAGATCGCTAGCGAGAAACGAGTTGTCGCCAAAGGGGTAGACGTGCCCCGCCGCTGCAAGTGCGACAAAGAGCGCGACGGAAAACGCAAAGCAGGCAGCATAGAATGCCACATTCTTGAACGTGCATTTATTGGACCGTGTCATCAGATTCCTCGTTGGATTCTCGAATGATATAGATGGGACGTCGCTTGGTTTCCAAGTAGGTTTTCGCCAAGTATTCACCGATGATTCCTAAGCACAGAAGCTGCATGCCGCCAAACAGCGTTATGAGGCAGGCGAGCGACGGCCATCCGCCGACGGGGTCACCCCAAACGAGTGTTTTGACTAGGATGACGACGAATCCCAGAATAGCGATGAGGCAGAAAACGATACCCGTGAGGGCGGCGAGGGAGAGCGGCGCCGTGGAAAACGCGACGATGCCGTCGATGGAATAGAGGAGCAGCGACCAAAAGCTCCACTTGGTCTCGCCGGCCACGCGGTTGACGTTTACGTAGGGGAGCCATTTGGTCTTGAAGCCGTCCCAGCCGTAAATGCCCTTGGAGAATCGGTTATATTCGCCCATGGAGACGATGGCGTTAACCATGGGGCGCATCATGAGCCTAAAGTCGCGTGCGCCGTCGACGATGTCCGCGTTGGAAATGCGGTTGATGATCTTGTAGAACATGCGGGCGAAGAACGACCTGATTGGAGGCTCGCCTTTGCGGGTGGTCCTGCGCGTAGCGACGTTGTCGTAGTCTTCGGTTTGCAAGATTTCGTACATCTGCGGCAGCAGCGAGGGCGGGTCCTGCATGTCGGCGTCCATGGTGGCGACATAGTCACCCTTTGCATGTTGGAGTCCGGCAAACAGTGCTGCCTCTTTGCCAAAGTTGCGCGAGAAAGAGTGCCATCGGATGGCATATGGATGTGCCGCCGCGGCTTCTGCTTTCATGACGGAAAGCGTTTTGTCTGCCGAGCCATCGTCGATGAGGACGGCTTCAAAGGAGATGCAGGGGTCTTGCTGGGTCATGATGCGAACGACGCCATCGAGCTCTTTGAGAAAGATCGGAAGCGATTCCTGCTCGTTGTAGCACGGCACGACAATGGAGATGAGCGGCATGGTGGTTTACCTCTCGCTTGGATTGGAAGTAGGGTGGCCGGGCTGGTCGTCGTAGGCGTATTTGCTGTACACGTTGACCTCCCACTGCTTTTTTTCGACCTTTGCTACAGAATCCAGGATGAATCCGGTTGCAAGGCTCAGGCTGCACAGGAACATAAACGACGCGGCGAGTATGGCGGTGGGGAAGCGCGGAACGAGGCCGGTATGGAAATACTCGACAACTATGGGCATGCCCAGGGCGAGGCCGATCACCGCAAACAGAAGCGCGACGAGGCTGAAGAACTTCAGCGGGCGGTAGTCCTTGAACAGCGTGCCGATCATCGCAACGACTTTAATGCCGTCGCTCACGGTATTGAGCTTGGACTCGGAGCCTTCCGGACGGTCGCGGTACTCGATGGGCACATCTTTGATGCGCCAGCGGTGGTCGACGGCGTGGATCGAGAGCTCGGTTTCGATCTGGAAGCCCTCGGAAAGCACAGGGAAGGTTTTAACAAACGGGCGGCTCATGGCGCGGTAGCCGGTCATGACGTCATCGAAGCTGTAGCCATAGATCCACTTGATCATGGCGCGAACTAGGTTGTTGCCAAAACCATGGAAGGCTCGCTTGTTTTCCTCGGCATAGGTCCCATTGGAAAGGCGGTCGCCTACGGTCATGTCGGCCGTGCCGTTAAGGATGGGCTCGCAGAGGGCTTTGGCCGCCTCGGCGGGGTAGGTGTCGTCTCCGTCTACCATCAGGTAGCAATCGGCGTCGATATCGCGAAACATCTGGCGGCACACGTTGCCCTTTCCCTGGCGGGGCTCAAAGCGGACCGTGGCGCCGTGCTCGGTAGCGATGCGTGAGGTATCGTCCGATGAGTTGTTGTCATAGACATAGACCGTCGCTTGCGGAAGCTCGCGGTGAAAGTCGTTGATGACCTTACCAATCGTGAGCGCTTCGTTGTAGCAAGGGATGATGACGGCGATGGATTCAGAATTCACTCAATGCTCCTTATATATTCAATCCTTGAAAGTATAGCCGTTTGGGCTTGGCATCCTAAGATGTGGGTTAGTTCTCCAGTTTTGTTGCGCGTATCGTTTGCATGGCCGTCGGGTCTATACTGTTCGTTTGTCAACGATTACGAGTAAAGGAGTTGCATCCGTGTCGGATCAGACAAAGCAACAAGAAACTCGCAGTCTGCCTGCGACGTTTGCTAAGAACGAATTTGAGAAGGATGCGTTTATCCTTCGTCAGCTGGTTACCAAGGATTTTAAGATCAAGTATCGCCGTAGCGTTCTGGGTGTCGCATGGTCGGTGCTCAATCCGTTGCTGATGATGATCGTCATGGCCATCGTGTTCTCGACGATTTTTGGCCAGGGCCGCAATGGCTCAATGACGCCCGAGATGTACCCGCTGTACTTGATCGTGGGTAACATTACCTTTGCCGTCATGTCCGAGTCTACGAACCAGGCCCTGACGTCTATCGTGGGCGCTGCCCCTCTGCTCAAGAAGGTTAAGGTGCACCGCTGGGTCTTCCCGGTGCAGAAGGTGCTCTTCTCGCTGGTCAACTTTGCCTTCTCGCTGGTCGCCGTCGCCATCGTCATGCTGTGGTTCCGCGTTATGCCTTCTTGGCACCTCATTCTGCTGCCGGTTTGCCTGCTGCTGCTTATGTGCTTCTGCATGGGCCTGGGCATGATGCTCTCTGCTCTTACGGTCTTTTTCCGCGACGTTATGCATCTATGGAGCGTCGTCATTACGGCGTGGACTTACATTACGCCCATCTTCTGGACGACTGACTATATTGCGCAAATGCCGCATCTCGTGCGTATCTTGATGTATGCGAACCCCATGTTCAACTACCTGCAGTTTATGCGCGATATCTTTCTGTTCCAGACTACGCCCTCGCTCATGACGTTTGGTATGTGCGTTGCCTGGGCGGTTCTTGCGCTTATTATTGGCTATACAGTGTTCCATAAGTCCGAGCGCAAATTTATCCTCTACATCTAAGGAGTGCTGTGATGACTGAATCTGTTGTTGATTACAGCGAGCAGCCTCTGGCTGTCGAGGTCGACGACGTCACCATGATCTTTAACATGGCGTCCGAGTCGCTGACCAACCTCAAGGAGTACTTCATCAAGCTCGCCAAGCACGAGCTGTTCTTTGAGGAGTTTAGGGCGCTTAAGCACATCTCGTTCGAGATTCATCGCGGCGAAGTTGTCGGTCTGGTTGGCACCAATGGCTCCGGCAAGTCTACGATGCTCAAGATCATCGCTGGCGTGCTTGAGCCTAGCGAGGGCAGCGTTAAGGTGCACGGTAACATCGCGCCGCTGATTGAGCTTGGTGCCGGCTTTGACCCCGAGCTGACCGCCCGCGAGAACATCTATCTGAACGGCGCCCTGCTCGGCTATACCAAGGAGTTCATCGACGCCAACTTTGACGGCATTATTGAGTTTGCCGAGCTGCAGAACTTTGTCGATATGCCGCTTAAGAACTTCTCCTCGGGCATGGTGGCGCGTATCGCCTTTGCAATCGCGACGATTACCGAGCCCGATATCCTGATCGTTGACGAGACGCTGTCCGTCGGTGACGTGTTCTTCCAGCAGAAGTGTGAGGACCGTATCCAGCACTTTATCCAGAGCGGCGACGTGACGGTTCTGTTCGTTTCGCACTCCATGGAGCAGGTCGAGCGCATCTGCCAGCGTGCCGTTTGGATTGAGAAGGGCGACCTTCGCATGGACGGTCCGGTCGATGAGGTCTGCAAGGCGTACCGCGAGCAGTTCAACTAGGTTATAATTACTTGCGCCTGACAGGCTTGCGCTTGCTTGGGCGTGCGGTTATTTGCTCCATTAGCTCAGTTGGATAGAGCAGGGGACTTCTAATCCCAAGGTCGACGGTTCGAATCCGCCATGGAGCACCATCGTTTATTAAGCCCGGACCCCTTGGTGGTCTGGGCTTTTTTCGTCTTGTATGCTGCTGGAGCCGAGCGCGAGCAAGTCGCTACTGTTCGCTGGGATTGGCATTTTACTTTTCGAGATGCTCCTTCAGCAGCTCCAGCGCATGCGCATAGCCCTGCAGGCCCTCGCCCGTGATGGTGGCAAAGCAGGCCAGGCGGGCGTAGCTTACCTGGCGGAAGTCCTCGCGCGTCTCGACGGCGCTGATGTGGACCTCCACTGCGGGGATGGCGACGGCTTTGAGGGCGTCGAGGATCGCCACGCTCGTGTGCGTGTAGGCCGCGGGGTTGATGACGATGCCGTCGACCTTGCCGTAGGCCTCCTGGATCTTGTCGACGATGCTGCCCTCGTGGTTGGACTGGAACACCTCGACCTCGTCGAAGCCCAGCGCGGTACCTGCCTCCTGGCAGATCTGGACCAAGCGGTCGTAGTTGTCGCTGCCGTAGATGTCCGGCTCGCGAATGCCGAGCATGTTGAGGTTGGGGCCGTTGATGACGAGTGCTTTCATGGTTGCTTCCTTTGCAGTCGGGCGGAGCTGAATGGAAAACCACCACGAAGGTGCCTGTCCCCTTTGTGGTGGTTTTTGTTAGAGAGCGGGTGGGAGGGTGTCGAGGAGGGCTCGGGCGGTGTTGGCTGCGCAGTCGCGTGAGTCGATGATGTAGTCGGCCCAGGCGCGGTAGCGCGGCATGCGCTGTTCGGCGAGCTTATCGATGCCATCGCGGGCGGTGATGGGGCGTCCCTTGTGGGCGAGTTCGTCGAGCTTGCGGTTGAGCATCACGATCTGGCTGTTCTGGTGCAGCAGTGGATAGTTTTCGTCA
>URRT01000080.1 GCA_900550355.1 uncultured Collinsella sp. | reverse complement strand
TGGAGCGCGTCCCCGCCGACACGTCGCGATCGAGCACACGCGCCGCATCCGGTGCATCGCGCTCGACAGTGCGAATGTGCAGACGCTCGGCAATGGCGCGGACGGCGGCACAGCGGGCAGCCTCGGCCTCCTCCTGCGCCGGCGTAAAGATACGGTTGCGCCCCAGCACCAGGCCAATTACGTTACGCGGACCCAGAGCGTCAACGGCCAGCGCCGCCAGCAGGGATGACGGCAGGTCCCCCTCGAGTTCCACCACAGCACGCGACGCACCGTGGGCCCGAGCGTTGTCGCGCACGGCGAGCACCAGCGCCTGCCACAACCACTCCTCGGAACGGAACTCGGGCAGTTCGTGATCTTCCAGGGCATCGAGCATCACGCCGCGCTGAATCTCCTGAACCAGCAGGCTCTCCTCAAAACACGGCGCCTGGGCCACCACGCGACCGCAGTCGTCGAGCACAAACGAACCGCCGGTATACACCGACTCGTCATAGGCACCGACCGGCGCCATGCAGGCAAACCACACGCTGCGCTTGGATGCGATCTTGCGGTAGGCGCCGCTGCGAACGGCGGCAATGGCGGCAGTCTCGCGGTCGGTCATGTCAAACGCGTTGAATTGGAAATACGCGATGAGGTCGACGCCGGTCGGCAACATCTCGAGCTCGCGGTCCAAGTCAAAAATCACGGCGATGCGCACGCCGTCCACGTCGAACACCGGCGGCGCCCAACGCGTGTCGTTGTTCTCGCCACGCTGCAGGGCAATGCTCGAACGCGCCGGCACCACATGACCGTCCTTGAGCATCATGTAGTCGAGCAGCGGTTGGCCCTCAAACGAAACCGCCGCGGGCACGATGCAGATCATGTCAAGCTCCTGGATACGCTCGGCGACACCAGTCAAACCGGCAAGCACGTCGTGCTCAAAGTCGGCAGCGCCCACCAGGCCACCGGGCATGGCGCCCATAAAGAGCGGAGCCGGAACGCACAGCACGCGCGCCCCGCGCTCGTGGGCCAGACGAGCCTGGTCCTCGATGCGGCCGCAAATGCCCTCAACATCCCCAAGGCGCATATCGATCTGTGCAAGCGCGAGCTTCATGGCTCAGCCCTTTCCGTCGTAAACCATCGAAATCGTAGTAAAAGCGCCGACCGCATAATGCAGCCGGCGCTTGCATGTGCATATGCTAGCTATGATACCCCGAGCGGGGGCGCGCTCCTAGAATGTCGCGGACCACAGCCCGTGCAGGTTGCAGTAGGCATAGACGGTACCGGTCTTGGAGCCGCCCGCGAAAAACGTCGCGGGTTTCATGCCGGGCTCAAGGTAATGGACCTCTAAGCGGCCCTCGGCCTCAAGGGCGATCCACTCAATGTAGTGCTCGGGCAGGCTGGGGTGCTCGACCGAGCCAACGCGGGCGCGAATCACGTGACCGTCGCGCTCGGTCTCGACAACAGGCACGTGCTTCTCATGCGCCGCGTCCTCAGTGTTTGCGGTCAGCTCCGTGCAACCGGCAGGGGTCGCAACGCCGTCGCCAAGGGCAGCGATGAGCTTACCGTCGGGGTCCTTAAAGAATTTCGCCATGATGTTCTCCTTTGCTGATGTGCCAATGTTCTTGATGGTTCTTATGCCCAAAGGCAGACAAACCATCCACGGCATTGCAAATGAACACATAACGGATCAGGCAAGCGGTCGGGCCAAAATGCGTCGACCGTCCTGCCCACTCCAGCAGTCCCACCCCGCGCGCGGCTAACGCCCGTCGCCGCCGAGCAGCGCCAGGACATCCTCGCGCGTGAACAGTGCCGACGAGATGCCGTCGCCGCCGAGCACGCTGTTGACCAGATCGCGCTTGGACTCCTGCATCTGCATAATGCGCTCCTCGATCGTGTCCTTGGCGATGAGCTTGTACACGGTCACGGTATGTTGCTGGCCAATACGGTGTGCACGGTCAGTCGCTTGGTCCTGCGCCGCCACGTTCCACCACGGGTCGTAGTGGATGACCACGTCGGCAGCCGTCAGGTTAAGGCCCACGCCGCCCGCCTTAAGCGAAATCAAAAAGACCGGAACCTCGCCCGCTTGGAACTGCGCGACCATCTTGGCGCGGCTCTCTTTAGACGAAGCGCCCGTGAGCTTAAGGAAGACGATGTCCTCCTTGGCCAAGCGCTTACCGATGATATCGAGCATACCCGTAAACTGGCTGAACAACAGGATGCGATGTCCGCCGTCGTGGGCGCCGTGCACGAGCTCCATGCACGTATCGAGTTTGGCGCTCCCCGCCTTGTAATCCTCGTAGTGTAGACGCGGGTCGCAGCAGATCTGGCGCAGCTTGGTGAGCTCGGCGAGCACCTTGAGCTTGTCTTTCTTAAACTCGGATGACTCGCGGTGCTGCACCTGTTGGGCGATACGGTCCTGGTTGGCCAGGTAGAGCTTGCGCTGCTCGCCGGTGAGCTGCGCCATGACCGTATCCTCGATCTTCTCGGGCAGGTCGGCCACCACGTCTTCCTTGACACGGCGCAGCACAAACGGCGACACGAGCGCTTGCAGGCGAGCGGCACTGTCGCCCTCGGCATGCTCGACCGGGCTTTCGAAGCGCTTTGCAAACGATTCACGCGTGCCGAGCAGGCCCGGCATTAAAAAGTCGAAGATGCTCCAGAGCTCGGATAGGCGGTTTTCGATGGGCGTGCCCGTCAGGGCAAAGCGCACGCCGGCAGGCAAGCGCTTTGCGGCGCGCGCCACCTGGGTGAGCGGGTTTTTAATGTACTGGGCCTCATCGAGCACCGCACGGGCAAAGTCCTGCTCGACGTACTCGTCGATATCGCGCCGCATAAGGTCATACGACGTCACGACCACGTTATGCTCGGCCACGCCGGCAATCTGTACGCGACGCTGCGCCTTGGCGCCCACGATGGCGCACACATCGAGCGAGGGCGCAAAGCGCTCCAGCTCGGCAGTCCAGTTGTACACGAGTGAGGCCGGGCATACCACGAGCGTGGGCTTGGTGTCCCCCGCCTCCACGCGCGCCAGGATATGCGCGATCATCTGGAGCGTTTTGCCCAGGCCCATGTCGTCGGCCAGGATGCCGCCAAGGCCCAGGTGTTCGAGCGAGCCGAGCCACTGGTAGCCGTCGACCTGATAGCCGCGCAGTGTGGCCTTGAGCGAGACCGGCACCGTAAAGTCCATCTTGCCGAGCGTGTCCAGACGCTCGACGGTACGGCGGAACGCAGCGTCGCGATCGGCCTCAAGCGCCGGCGTGCGCGCAAGCATGCTATCGACGAACAGGGTACTCGACGCGGGGAGCGACACGCCGTCGAGCAGGTCGACAGCATCGACACCCAGGTCCTCGGCAAGGCCAAACGCGGCGCGGGCGCCCTCGTCCAGGCGAATGATGTCGCCGGACGTAAGGCGCGCAAACGTCTGGTGGCGCTTGTACGAGTCCAGATAGATGGCAAGGTCGGCCGCCGAAAGACCGCTCGCGCCCAATTCAACATCGAGCAGGTTGCTCTTGACGGTCGCACGCACCGAAAGCTTGGGCGCGGGACGGACCGAAATCTGGCGCAGACGGTCGCTGAGCATAACCTCACCCAACTCGGACAGGGCAGACAGGCCCTCGGTCAGCAGGCAGAACAAGCTCTCGTCATCGCGTTCCTCAAACGCCAGACCGCCCTCGTAAAAGTCGAAATACAGGGCCGCCGTATCCATAACGCGAAACTCTGCCACCTCGTCGCGGGGCGGCACGCCCGGGCGCTGCTCTTCGAAGGGGCTGCCCGGAGCGCCCAGACTAAAGAGGTCTGCCGACCAGTCGCCGTAGGTAACCGTAATTTTGCAGGTCACGAGCCCATCGTCGACGCCGATTGCCATAGCAAAGCTCGGCTCGGGCGCCACGGTATCGAGCGCAGCGGGCGCGGTAAGGTCGGTATAGTCGCGCAAAATGGGCAGAGCCATACGACAGAACTCCCCCACCTGGTCGGCAGCGATATGGACTGGCGTGCGACAGGGCAGCAAGCGCGATAGGAACGGCGCCGCATGCTGGGCAAACGCCACATCGGTGCGGCGCGCACGGCGGGGGTCGACCAGATAAGCTACGTCGCCCGAAGCAAAGCAGTATGCATCGGCCGGCAGGCGCAGATCGTAGCTACCACCAGCCGCCGGCGCGATTTTGGCGGCAAGGAGCGGTGGGCGCTTAGCGGACGCCTCGTCCTCCCCTTGCGGAGACAGCTCAACCGCCACGTCATAGGTGCGATGCGTCGTCGTCCCCCGCGACCAGGCGGGCTCAAAAGAGATGGTCTGGCCGCGCAGCAGGTCCAGCACATATACGATGCTATGCTCGGACAGCGGCAACTGACGCTCGGCGACAAAACCGCTGCGGGCAAAGTCGTACGACGCCGAACGCGAGCTTGTGATGTCATCGAGATAGGCAACTGTCGTCAAGACAAGGCTGAGCAGCTTTGTCGACACATCTTCGAAGGCTTCGGGCGTATGGACAAACGTGAGCTTCTTGCCGTACGAGAAGGTGCCGCCGCGCACGTAGGCATCGGCCATGCCGTCGATATCCTTGACCACGTAGGACACCGAACCGCAGCGAATGCGGAACTCGAGCGCCCAGCTAAAGCGGTCGGCGAACAGCGGATTGTAGTACGGCACCAACGAGGGCTCCAACGCCGCTTTGGGGGCGTCGGGACCAACGGCACCGGCAAGCTTGCGGCGCATGCTCGCCAGCTCATCCATGCGCGCGTTCGAAAGATCGGAGAGCGCCGCCATGAGGCTGGGACTCGTGGGGACAGGTGCTGGGAAGGGAAAGTTGGGGTTGACCGTGGGCGTTGTAGGCGCGGGACGCGCGGACTGTTTGGGCTGAGCCGCAAACGTGCGGACCGGCGTGCGCAAACCTTCGACGGGCTCGGCACCGCTGGCGTCCAGGTACGCCAGCGCCGTGGCGATGGCGTGCTTGCACATGCCGGGGTAGCGATAGGCAGCGGGGCAATCGCAGTCGTAGTCGATCACCTCGTGCTCGTCCATGTCGAGCGCCACGTGCGTCTTGTACAGGTCGCCGCGCGAGCCGCGCACCGAGCCCTCGATGTTCACGTTTTTGGAGAAGCGCGAGCCGGAGTCCTCAAACGACAGCACGGCACCGTTGAGCATGAGCGAACGCCCCTTCATAAAGGTGCCGCTCAACGCCGCCTCTTTGCGAAGCGCCTGCACAAACGTCCCCTGTGCCATCACTTCCTCCAATCTCGCGCGGACCAGCAAGGTCGCCCTTAGATCACCGTCACGCGACCCTGGTTACCCACGATGGCTTTTGCCTCTGCCAACAGCGGAATCGAGCGTGCGTTGACCTTGGCCGGCACCTCGGCACGCAGCACACGCCCGTCCACCTGCTCGATAAAGATCTCCACGCGGTCGCCGCCCGGGTTGGCGGTAAGCACCGTGGCAAGACGCGCCATATTGCCCTGGCTAAAGCGGCTGTTGGGCACCATGACCTCAAACACCTTGGGCTTGTTGTTCTCCTCATTAAGCTCCAGTGGCACGATCTCCTGCGCGATGATCTGATCGCCGCGGTCCGAGCGCTCAAGCTTGCCCTTAATGCGCACAAACGCATCGGACAGCTGCGCGCCGGTCTCGGGATCGACCTCGCCGTACAGGTACCCCTCGGCCTCCTTGTAGGTCTTGGGGAACACCACGACCGTGGCCTCGCCTTCCATGTCCTCGAGCTGCACGATGCCCATGGGGTCGCCGTTTTTGGTCACGCGCTTAGACACGCTCGAGACCATACCGGCCCACCACAGCGCCTTGCCCTCGGGAATCTCCTGGTTGATGGTACCGCCCGTGGGGTTTTGCACCTCGTAACCGGTGTCGATCTGCGAGAACGAGAAGTCGCGCGCCTTGGCTAGCGCATACTCAAACGGGCGCAACGGGTGGTCCGAGACATAGATGCCCAGAACCTCCTTCTCCTGGCTCAGCTTAAGGTGGCGGTCCCACTCCTGGCCATCCGGATCGGGCACGCTCACCTCAAAGCCCGAGCCCTCAACGTCGCCGAACATATCGAAGAACGACGTCTGGCCGCTCGCGCGATCCTTTTGGCGCTTCACGGCGGCATCGATGATATTCTCGGGGTTGTTCTTATCCACAAAGTGCATCATCTGGCGACGCGGATACCCCGTGGAGTCGAAGGCGCCTGCCTTGATGAGCGATTCGATCACGCGACGGTTGGCCTGGCTCGAGTCCACGCGCTCGACAAAGTCGTGCAGCGTCTTAAACGGGCCGCCCGCCTCGCGCTCGGCGATAATCGCCTGCGCCACGCCAGTGCCCACGCCGCGGATGCCGGCCAGACCAAAGCGCACGCCCTCCTTGGTAGCCGTGAACTCGGTACCGGACTCGTTGACATCTGGCGACAGCACGGGGATGCCGTCGTGGCGGCACGCCGAGACGTAATGAACGATCTTGTCGGTCTTGCCCGTGTAGGACGTCAGAACGGCCGCCATGTACTCGTGCGGATAGTGCGCCTTGAGCCACGCCGTCTGCATAACCAGGATGGCGTAGCCGGCGGAGTGCGACTTGTTAAAGGCGTAAGATGCGAACTCAAGAACATCGTCCCAAATCTTCTGGGCGACCTCGCGCGTGTAGTTGTTCTTGATAGCACCGTTCATCCAGTGGTCGTAGGTGGTCTCGTCCGAGCCATCCTCCCAGTGGAGCACCGTCGACGTGAGCAGCTTGATCTTTTTCTTAGCCACGGGCTTACGGATACGCGAGTCCGATTCGCCCTTGGAGAAGCCGCACATCTCGACGGAGATGAGCATAACCTGCTCCTGGTAGACCATGGTGCCGTAGGTTTCGCCCAGGATGTCGTCCAGGCGGTCGTCGTAGGAGACGGCCGGCTCCTTGCCGTTCATACGGTTGATGTAGGACGAAACCATGCCGGCGCCCAGCGGGCCCGGGCGGTACAGAGCGATCAATGCCACGACGTGCTTGTATTCGGTGGGTTTCATGTTCTTGATCGTGGCCGTCATGCCGGCGGACTCGACCTGGAAGACGCCGGCGGTGTGGCCGGAGCCCATGAGCTTAAAGATCTCGGGATCGTCAAAGGGAATCTCTTCCTCTTTGATGTCGATGCCGAAGTTCTTTTTGATGTTTGCCTTGGCCTTGGAGATAACCGTCAGCGTGCGCAGGCCCAGGAAGTCCATCTTGAGCAGGCCCATGTCGGCAACGGTATGGCCCTCGTACTGGGTAATCTCGACGCCGCCCTTGGTGTCGAGCTTGGTGGGCACATGCTCGTTGACGGGGTCGCGGCAGATCAGAACGGCGCACGCGTGCACGCCCTCGCCACGGGTGAGGCCCTCAATCGAGAGCGCCGTGTCGATGATGCGGCGGGCGTCGTCGTCCTTTTTATAGGCCTCGGCAAAGTCGGGGTTAAACAGATCCTCTTTGCCGGGTTGTTTTTCGAGCACCTGCTTGAGCTTGACCTTGGGGTCGCTCGAGACCATCTTGGACAGGCGCTGGCCCATGTAGACCGGGTAGTCCAGGACGCGCGCGGCGTCGTTGATGGCCTGCTTGGCCTTAATGGTCGAGTAGGTGATGACGTGGGTGACCTTCTCGGGGCCGTAGAGCTGGCGAACGTGCTCCACGACCTCGAGGCGCCGCTCATCGTCGAAGTCCATATCGATATCGGGCATCTCGGTACGCTGCGGAGACAAGAACCTCTCGAACATCAGGCCGTTCTCGAGCGGATCGAACGCGGTGATGTTCATGGCGTAGGCGACGATAGCGCCGGCGGCCGAGCCACGGCCGGGGCCGACGCCGATGCCGTTGTCCTTAGCCCATTGCACGTACTCGGCGACGATCAAAAAGTAGGCGGCAAAGCCCTTGTCGCAGATGACCTTGTATTCGTACTCAAAGCGCTCTTTGATGTTGACGCCGCCGATCTCGCGCGTGGCCCAGTCGTCACCGTAGTGCTGGCGCAGGCCCTTCTCGCACTCGCGGCGGAACTGGCTCTCGTGCGTCTCGCCGGGATCGAGCAACGGGAAGCGCGGCAGGATGATGGAGTCCCAGTCCAGTTCCACGTAGCACTTGTCGGCAATCTCGAGCGTGTTGTCACAGGCCTCGGGGCAATACGGGAACATCGCCCGCATCTCCTCCTCGGTCTTCATATAAAACTCCGAGCCGGTCATGCGCATGCGGTTGGGGTCGTCGACCTTGGCGTTCATGCCGATGCACATGATGACGTCCTGCACGGGCGCGTCCTCGCGGCGCAGGTAGTGAAAGTCGTTGGTAGCGATGACCTTGACGCCCACCTGTTTGGCGATGTCGATGAGCGTACGGTCCATCTGCTCGTCGGTCAGGCCATTATCGGTGGTAATGCCGTGTTCCTGAATCTCGATATAGAAGTCGCCGGGATCGAAGGTGTCGCGGAAGGTTTCGGCCCACTTGATGGCGCCTTCCATGTCGCCGCGGTCGATGTATTTGGGGATGATGCCCGCGATGCAGGCGCTCGTGCAGATCATGCCCTTGGCGTGGCGGCGCAGGTTGTCGAGCGTCACGCGCGGCTTGTAGTAAAAGCCCTGCACGGCGGCCTCGGAAACCGTCTGCATCAGGTTGACATAGCCCTCCTGGTCCTTGGCCAGAAGGATCATGTGGTAGAGCTCGGGCTTGTGGTCGCGGGCAAGGGTCTCGTCCGGCGTAAAGTAGACCTCGCAGCCAAAGATGGGTTTGATGACCAGCGGCGG